>DASTRO010000188.1:0-40677 GCA_035761165.1 Gemmatimonadaceae bacterium
ATCGCCTGAGCTCCGCCCACGGCATGGACCTCGGTGATCCAGGGGCAGAGCGCGCAGGCGAAAAGCACGGCGTCGCTCAGGCGGCCGCTGCGGCCGGGCGGCGAGCAGACGACGATCTCCTCCACCCCCGCCACGCGCGCCGGCACGACGCCCATCAGCACGCTGCTCGGATACGCCGCGCGCCCGCCCGGCGCGTAGACGCCGACGCGCCGCAGCGGATCCGGCCGCCGCCCGACGACCACCCCCGGCTCCGTCTCCACCTCGCTCGCCTGCGGCCGGAAGGCCTCGTGCGCCGCGCGGATGTTCGCCGCCGCACGCTCCATGGCGCCGCGCAGCGCGGGCTCCAGCGCGTCCAGCGCCGCGTTCCACGCCGCCCGCGGGACTTCGAGCTCCTGCAGCGTCGCGCCGTCGAACTCCCGGGCCATCGCCACGAGCGCCGCATCCCCGTCGCGCCGGACCCGCGCGACGATCTCCGCCGCGCGCGCCCGCACCTCGTCGTCGCTCGACGTCGTCCGGTCCATCAACGCCCGCACGTCCGCATCGGAGAGCGAGCCGAGCATGCCCGCGAATCGGAGCATCCCGCCGGCGTCGCTCGTCGCTCGTCGCTCGTCGCTCATCGCTCGCCTCACGGCATCAACCTCTCGATCCGCGTCACGAGAATCCCCTCGCCGCCGAGCTGCTTGAGCTGGGCGATGGTGCGGTAGATGGCGTGCGCCGGCACCACCGCGTGCACGGCCACGTGCGAGCCGCCGTTGAGGACGTCGATCACCGTCGGGCCGCGCAGCCCCGGGAGGACGCGCTTCACGTCGTCCAGCGCGGCGCGCGGCACGTTGGCCATCACGTAGCGCTGGCCGCGCGCGCGGAGCACGCTCTCCAGCGCCGTGGCCAGCTCGCCGAGGGCGACGGCGGCCGGGCCGCCGTCGCGCGTGTCGGCCAGCTCGGGAGTCGCGACGAGGCGCGCGGTGGAGTGGAGGACGGTGGCCACCTCGCGCAGCCCGTTCGTCTTCAGCGTGCTGCCGGTGGAGGTGAGGTCGACGACGATGTCGGCGATGCCGAGGTGCGGCGCGATCTCGCAGGCGCCGGAGACCGGCACCACCGTCACCGGCCGCGCCGACTCGGCGAAGAAGCGCTCGGTGACGCGGGGGAAGACGGTGGCCACGCGCGGCGGCGCGCCGTCGGCCGGCAGGTCGTCCAGCGCGTGCACGCCACTCTCCTCGCGCGCGGCGACGACGATGCGGCACTTCCCGAAGCCGAGGTCGAGCAGCTCGCGCAGTTCGCGCCCCGACTCGCAGACCAGGTCCCACCCGGTGACGCCGACGTCGGCCGCGCCGTCGGCGACGAACTCGGGGATGTCCTGCGCGCGGACGAAGATGGCCTCGAACTCGCCGCCCAGCGACGCGGTGAGCGCGCGCTCGCCGCTGGCGCGGACCTCGAGGCCGGCGTCGGCGAAGAGCTCGCGGGCGTCCTCGGCGAGGCGCCCCTTGTTGGGGAGAGCGATGCGAAGCATGGAGGCGATCGGGTCCGTCGCGACGTCGATGAAGGAAAGCGGGTCCGGCGCCGCGGCGCGGGCGGCAACAAAAAAGGCCCGTCCGGGAAGGACGGGCCAGAGTGCGCTGCTCTGGTCTGCCTGCGCTAGCCGGTCACCGGCACGCGCACGCCCCGCCCCGGCCGGGATGGCCGTGACCGTGGTGCGCATGATGGTGGCGGATGGCGAGCGGCATGGCGGCAAAGCTAAGCGGGGCGTGGGAGCGGCGTCAACGGAGGGTGACGCTCGGGCGTCCGCGGCAGGGTCCCGGCATGCTTCGCGCGTGAGGAGCGCCCTGGCCGCCCGCCCCTTGGCACCCGCCGACCCTTGTGAATAGATTCACATACTCCGCGGGGCCCCGCGGGGGTTCTCACTCACCAGCAGTTCTCAAGTTCGGTTCTGGAGGCCTTCAGCACATGCGGTTCTTCGGTCTTGCGCTCGCCGCGAGCGCCTTCGTCCTCGGTGCCTGCGGTGGTGGCGACAACGCCGCGACGACGGATGACACCACGTCCACGGCCGCTGCCGCGGAGGCGCCGGCCGCCGGCGCGGCCGCCGCGACCGGCACGGCCACGGCCGCCCCGGTCACCGGCGAGGTCCACGAGGTCAAGATGCTCGGCGACGCCCAGGGCTATCGCTTCGAGCCCGCCGAGCTCACCGTCAAGCCCGGCGACGGCGTCAAGTTCATCATGGTGTCGGGTGGCCCGCACAACGTCTCCTTCACCAACGTCCCGGATGCGGCCAAGGCGCAGCTGCAGGCCAACATCCCGAATCCGCAGGGCGACCTCACCACGGCCTACGTGACGAACCCGAACGAGGAGTTCACCATCTCGTTCGCGAACGTCCCGGCCGGCACCTACAACTACACGTGCGTGCCGCACTCGGCGATGAACATGCACGGCGTCATCACGGTGCAGCAGTAAGCGAGCGGACGTCACCTCGCTCCACGCGGGCGGGAGGCCGATCGGCCTCCCGCCCGCGTCGCGTTTCCCCCCCCCGGCCCGCTCGCCCCCCGGCCCGCCGACGCGAGCCACGGGCGCGACTCGTGCCGGGATGGGGACGCACGGCCCGCGGCGCTGGCGACACCGCACCGCGCCGCCCGCGCTTGCCCCGCGCGCACGCGGCCGTGAACTTCGCCAGAGGATGCCCAACTCCCCCGTCTCCGACTTCGCGCCCCCGGAGCTGCGCGGCCGGGTCGCCGAGCCGCCGCACCCCGAGCCGCCGCACCCCGAGCGCCGCGGCCGCGGCCAGCGCCGCGTGGCCTGGGCGGGGGCGCGTGCCCGGAATGCGCTGCGCCACCCCCTGCCGTTCGGCGTGGCGGCGGGCATCGCCTTCGCCGCCACGCTCCTCGCGCTGATCCTCGTGCCGCGCCAGGCCCAGCGGGCGTTCGCCCGGTTGATGCCCAGCCCCGCCGAGTGGCGCGACACCGCCGCCGCGCAGGCGCGGGTGGACAGCGCCCGCACGGCCGCACTGGCCGCGCGACAGCGCTTCCTCGCCGCCCGGGCGGCGGCCACCGCGCCCCCCCCGGCGCCGCCCGCACCGATCGTCGTCCTCACCCCCGAGCAGCTCCGCCAGCGCGACTCGCTACGGGCGGCGATCGCCAACCTCCAACCGGCCCTCGCGCGCGTCGAGCGCTCGCCGCTCCCCGCGTCCTACCGCGCACTCGGCGAGCTCCCGGAGCTGGCCGGCGAGGCGCGCGTCGCGCGGCTCCTCGACAGCCTGAGCGCCGTCGAGCGCGAGCGCGAGGAGTTCGCCGCGCTGGGCGGCGTCGACCCGGTGTACGTCGCGCTGACGACACGGCTCAACGCCATCGGCCGCACCATCCAGCAGATCGCGCAGGAGCACGTCGCCTCGGCGCAGCAGGCGCTGGACGCGCTGCGCCCCGAGCCGCCCCCGCCCCCGCCCCCGGTCGAGCGTCCCGCGATCGACACGATCGGCCCGATGCACGCGCTGCGCGCCGCCGAGACGGCACAGGCGACCGCCGAGCGCGCGCTGGCCGACGCCCGGCGCACGAACGCGCGCCTCGCCGCGCGCGCCGAGCTGGCGCGCCGCGGCGCGAACTTCATCGCGCCCCCGCTGGCCGTGCTCGGCGCCGCGCTGGTGCTCGCCCTCGTCGCCGGCTACACCGCGGCGCTCGTCGCCGAGCTGCGCGCGCCGCGCGTGGCCGACGCCGCCGAGATCGAGCGCGAGACGCGGCGCCGCGTGCTCGCCGTCGTGCAGCCGCGCCCTCCGGTGCCCGACCGCGACCGCCGCCGTGCCGACGTGCGCACCCCGCAGCTGCTCGACCCGATGGCCGACGCGTACCGGATGCTCTACCTGCACATCTCGCCCACCGGTGCGGCGCTGCCGATCGTCACCATCACGGGCGAGGAGCCGGCGGTGCTGGCCACCGTGGCCGCCAACCTCGCCGCCGCCGCGGCCGAGGACGCGCGCACCACCCTGCTGCTCGACGCCGACCTCGCGACGGGCCTCGTCGCCAGCGCGCTACGCGTGCGTCCGGTGCCCGGCGTCTCGGAGCTGCTGCGCGGCGAGGCGGCCTGGTCCGACACGGTGACGAGCGCGGTGTTCGGTCGCGAGCGCGTGGTGGACGTCATCCCCGCCGGCCGCCCGCTCGCGCCGGGCCGCCAGCCGCCGCCCGACGACGCCTTCCGCCTCGAGCTGCACCGCCTGGCGCGCCGCTACGACCTGACGGTGATGACCGCGCCGCTCGCCCACGCCTGCCGGGGCGCCACGAGCATGCTCCCCGCTCCCGACGTGATCCTCTGCGTGCGCGCCGCCGCGACGCACATCACCGACCTGCGCAGTGCGGTGAGCGCGCTGCAGGGCGCCGGCCTGCGCCTGCAGGGCGTGGTGCTGTGGGACGACGCCGTGCCGGCGGTGGCGCCGTGAACGACGAGCGACGAGCGACGAGCGACGAGCGACCCGCGCACCTCTCGGGCCGCCAGGACTGGCCGGCCCGAGGCCCCCGCTCGTCACTCAGCGCTCATCGCCCATCGCTCACCCCCCCACCTCCACCATCAGCCGCACCGTCCGTCCCGGCTGCGGCAGCCCGCACTGGTCGTAGACCGCCGCGTCGGCCGCGTTCTCCAGCGAGAGCGAGGCGCGCAGTCGGCTGAAGAGCGCCGAGGCGGCGCGGCCGAGCGACCACTCGCGCTCCACGCGCAGGTCGGTCGTCGTCTGCCCGTCGAGCGCCACCTCGCGGCCCAGGTCGGGATGCACGCAGTACTGCCGTCCCGTGTAGCGCACCCCGACCCAGGCGCGTGCCGCCAGCGGCAGCGGCACGCCGGCGTCGAGTCCCGCGCGCAGCGCCGGCTGGTGCTCGGCGTGCTGCGCGTCCGTGCCCGCCTGCACGTCCAGCAGGCGCACGCGCTGCGCCGTGAGGTCGCCGAGCAGGCTCACGCCCGCCGGATGCCGCCAGGCGGCCAGCAGCTCCACGCCGCTGCTACGGATCTCGTTGCGGTTCTCGCGGCGGAACTTCCGGTCGGGGGTGGAGGTGCGCACCACCGCGTCCTGCAGATGGTGCTGGAAGAGCACCCCCTGCAGCTCGGCGCGCGCCCACCGCTTCGTCGCGCCCGCCTCCACGGCCAGCAGCCGCTCCGGACGCAGCGTCGGGTTGGGGACGAAGCGGTTCAGCGCGCCCGAGTACAGCTCGCGCAGCGCCGGGAAGCGCGACCGCTGGCTGGCCGACGCGTGCAGTCGCACGCCGCCGCCCACCTCCGTCGTCACGCCCAGCCGCCCGCCCCAGCGCGTCAGCCGGCCGAGCGCCTCCTTGCCGCCCGTCTCCGGCGTGTCGGCACCGTCCAGCACCACGCCGCCGCCGAGCTGCATCGCGTTCCCCACCGGCAGCGTCACCTCGGAGCCCACGCTCCACAGCCGCTGGCGGTAGCGCGACACCGGGTCGTCGTCCAGCCCCTCGTCGTACCGGACGTCGGCCAGCGTGGCCGCGGCCCGCAGCACCGCGCCGCCGCTGCCCAGCGTGTGCTCGCCGAGCAGGCGCGTGCTGAGCGTACGCTCGTCGCCCGTCTCGCGCTCCACGACGCTCGCGTAGTCGGCCGTCGCGAAGCCCTCGATCTCCGTGCGCCCGACGTTGGCGCCGACGCTCGCCTGCACGTTGCCGTAACCCCACGGCGTGGCGCGCATCCCCGTGGCGGCGGAGACGACGCCCATCCAGCGGCGCTGCAGCGGGTAGCGCCAGAGGCGCGGCTCCGCCACGTGCAGCTCCGGCGGCACGCCGCGCTCGGCGTCGTAGCCGGAGAGCGTGAGCCCGAGGCGCGCCCCACCCGTGCCCGCGTAGCGCAGCGCGGCGAAGCCGTCGAGCTGGCGCAGGTCGCTGTTCGTCCGCAAGTCGGGATCGTGGCCGGGCTCCACGATCCCGGCGCCGCGCGCCACGCCCGGCCGGTCGCGGAAGCCCACGCCGCCACGCGCCGACCAGCCGGCGGCGAGCGGCGCGCTGCCGGTGAGCGTCAGGCCGTGCCCGCCGAGCTGGTCGACGTCGCTGGCGAAGGTCACGCGCGCCCGCGCCGGCGAGGCCGACGTCGCCCCGGCCGCGACGTCCGCCTCGATCACCCCGCCGAGCACGTTGGGGCCGTGCAGCAGCGATGCCAGCCCGCGCACGACGGTGAGCGCCTGCACCCCGGTGAGCGGCACGAGCGACGGGTCGCTGCGGTGGTCCCAGCCGAGCGTCAGCGGCAGACCGTCCACCAGCACGGCCGTCTGCCGCGAGTCGGAGCCGCGCACCGAGAGCTCCATCTCGCCGCGCGAGTTGCGCCGCACCAGCACGAACGGCAGCTCGCGCAGCGCCTGGTCCAGCACCGGCGCGGCGGGCAGGCGCAGCGAGTCGACGGCGGCCACCACGGCGCTGGCGCCACCGACCACCGCCGGCGCGCGGACGCCGCGTACGACGACCGGCGCCACGCCCTGCGCGGTGCTGTCGCGGCCCTCGCCCTCGCCGCGCACCTGCGCCTCGGCCGCGTCCGGAAGCGCGAAGAGCGCGCTGAAGCAGACGGCCGCGGCGCGTGCCGCGGCCGGAACTCGTCTCGTGATCGTGTGCATCGACGTCATGCCCCGACCTACGCAGACGGCGTCGCCGGCGTTGGCGACGTCGCATCGCGCTACGGCCGGCGCACCGTGCTCCGCACGCGCGCTTCCACCCAGCGCGCCATGCTCTCGTGCGGCAGCAACGGCTCGCCGGCGTACACCACGGGCAGCCCCTCGAGATCCGCCGGGAACTTGCGACCGCTCACCTCGCCGGAGGAGACGAGGATCGGCACCACGACGACCTCGGCGCCGGTGAGCTGGTGCTGCAGCGCGATCAGCTCGCGCGCCCGCGCCACCGCCTCGGCGCGCACCGGCGGCGGTGCGTCGTCGCGCACCAGCTCCACCAGCACGCTGCGGAAGCCCGTCCGCGCGTGCACGCTGTCGGCCACGCGGCGCAGATTGTCCATCCAGGCCGCGTAGTCCTCCGCCGAGTTCGGGCCGTGGCCCAGCAGGAAGAGCGCGCGTCCGCGGCGCGCCGCCGCGTCCGGGACGAGCGCCACGGCGCGGTCGGCCAGGACGCGCGCCATCTCGGGCGCGTCGTCGAGCGCCGGCGCGACGCGGATCGGCACGTCGACCCCGGCGCGCGTGATGCCGCTCATCTGCAGGTGATGCCGCATCGTCGCGCTCAGCGTGTCCAGCTCGCCGGCCAGCCAGCGGATCTGGTCGTAGTGCCCGCTGTGGCTGGAGACGAGCAGCGGCACCACCGTCACCTCGGTGGCACCCTGCGCGACGAGCGCGCGCACCCCGTCCTGAAAGGCATGCGTCCTCGCCCCGGCGCCCATCAGGAAGCTCACCGCCACGGGCCCGCCGGTGCGGGCCTGCCTCGCGGTCGCCTCCACGCGCGCGTTCCACGCCGCACTGCCGCCATGCGCGATGACGAGCGTCCCGACGACGCGCCGGGCGGACGGCGCCGGGGACGGTGCGTGCTCGGCGGTCGCCGGCCGCGCGGCGGACGCCGGCGTGGTCGCGGGCATGGCATGCCCGGCATGCGCCGAGGGATCCTGGGCGCCGAGCGGTGTGACGGCGAGCAGCGCGCCTAACGCGACGCCGCGGAGATGGACGGCCTGCAGACGGGATGGCATCGTACGATGGGTGAGCGTGGAGGTTCGTTCGGGTTGCGTGCGGCGCGGGAAAGGACTGACAGGATGAACAGGATGAAGGGGACGAACACGCACGGGATGACCCGATGACCCGGATGCGCGGGATCGACGGCGTGTCAGGATGAGCGGGATCGGCGCGCACGACGGCGACGAACCGCCGCACTCACTCCGGGGCCCCCGTCCAGCCCGCTCCTCCTGTCTCACGGCTCCTCCTGTCTCGCAGCTCATCCTGTTCATCCTGCCCATCCTGTCTCGCCATTCATCCCGTCCATCCTGTCCGCGACGAGCTCGGGTGACGGCACGCGACGGGGCGTGTCGCGCTCATGGCACACCGCCCAGGGCGGTCCAGGAGAGCGCGGTGTAGAGCCGGCGTGCGACCGCGGCCTCCCACTGCGCCGGCCGTGCGTCGAAGAGGTTGTCGACGCCGACGACGAGCTCGAGCCCGCGCGGCAGCGCGCGGGCCAGTCGTACGTCGGCGCGGGCGAACGCCTCGCGCTCGCGCGCCGCCCGGCCCGTCACGTCGTAGGCCAGCGGCGCGCTGCCGGTGTACAGGCCGGTCAGCGTGCCCCGCACGCCGGCGAGCAGCGGCCCGCTCAGCGTGGCGCGCGCCGAGTGCGGCGCCCGCCCGAGCAGCGCCAGGCCGGTGGCGCGGTCCTCCGTGTCGAGATAGCTGTACGCCGCCTCGGCGCGCGAGCGCCCGAGCACCACGCCCAGCTCCAGGTCCGCGCCGGCCGTGCGCGCCTCGGCGACGTTGGCGTACGCGAAGTGCTGCAGCCCGTCGTCCGACGCGACCGGGCGCGCCTCGATGAAGTCGTGCAGCCGGTTCCAGTAGAGCTGCGTGCGCGCGTAGAGACGTCCCGCACTCCACTCGGCGCCGGCGGTCACGTTGTCCGACGTCTCCGGGCGAAGGTCGGGGTTGCCGGAGACGGCGTAGCCGGCGGCGTCGTTCAGGAAGTCGAGGTAGAGCTCCTTGAAGTCCGGCGCACGGAAGCCGCGCCCGGTGGAGAGGCGCAGCGTGAGCGCGTCCGTGGCGCGCCAGCGCGTGGCGACGCGTGGCGTGAGGCGCGAGCCCCACTGCTCGTTCCAGGTCAGCCGCGCGCCCGGCACCACGCTCCACGCGCCGCCGCCCAGCTCCACCTGCGCGAACGGCTCCGCCGAGTGCAGCGTGCGCGCGCGCCCGTCCTCCGCGCCGCGAATGCGGCCGTCGGACGAGCTGATGCTCTCCCGCCGCGCCTCCACGCCGGCGTCCACCGCCGCGCCGGCCAGGCGGCCGGCGTAGAGCAGCTCCGCCTCCAGCAGCTGCTGGCGCTGGCGGTCCCCGGTGCCGGCGACGGGCACGGGCCCCTGCGCGGCGCGCGACAGGTGGTCGAAGCGCGAGAGGTGGAGCGTGGGCGTCAGCCGGTGCGTGCCGCCTAACGGCATGCTGGCCGTCAGCCGCGCGGCCGTCTGCACGTTGTCGGCGAACTGGTAGCCCGGGCCCGAGCGCCAGCGCTGCCGCTCGTCCACCACCAGGGCGCTGACCTCCGCCGAGCGGGCGCTGTCGGGCGCCCAGCGCAGGGTGAGCGAGCCGTCGCCCCGGTCGGCCAGCGCGCCCGCCTCGTCGGCCACGCCGGGCGCGCGATGCGTGGTGCGCAGCCCCGCGCCGGCCACGGCGCTCCAGTCGCCGCGCGTGAGCGTGGCGCCGAGCGTGCCGTCGCGCCGCCCGCCGGTGCCGCCGAGCAGCGTGGCCGTCCCGCTCCAGCGGGCATCCGGGGCCGTGCGCGTGATGATGTTGACGACGCCGCCCATCGCCTCCGAGCCGTAGAGCGTGCTCTGCGGGCCGCGCACCACCTCCACCCGTTCCACCATCGCCGTCGGGAGGCGCGACAGGTCGAAGTTGCCGGAGATGCGCCCCACCAGCGGCTGCCCGTCGAGCAGCACGAGCACGCGTTCGGCGCCGATCCCCTGCAGCATCACCCCGGCGCCGCTCGGCGTGCCGGCCTGTGCCTGCACGCCGGTCTGCTCGGCCACCACCGAGGCGAGGTCGCTCGCGCCGGTCTGCTCGATCTCGCGGCGGCTCACCACCTCGGTGGTGACCACCGCGTCGGCCAGTCGCTGCGGGCGACGGGCCGCGGTGACCACCAGCTGGTCGAGCGCCAGGGGTACCGCGGCGAGTCGCACCGACACCGTGTCGCCGGCCGGCAGCGGCGCGGCGGTGGCGACGTAGCCCACGGCGCGCACGCGCAGCGAGTCGGTCGCGCGCACGCCGGGCAGCCGGGCGAGGCCGCGCGCGTCGGTGCGGGCGCGCACCACGTGGTCGGGGGTCCCGACGCGGAGCTCGGCCCCGGACACCGGCCGCCCGGTGGCCGCGTCGGTCACACGCACCACGGTGGTGCGCGGTTGGGCGGCGAGCGGCGCTGCGACGAGGGCGAACGCGACGAGGGTGAGCGCGGCGAGCGCGGTGACGGCGCACAGCGGGGCGGGGCGTGCGACGCGGAGGGACGGATGGTGGTGCATGCGTCAGCCCGCGATCCGCGCGTAGCGCACCGTGATGTGCCGCGGCTGGCCGGCGGGGCCGTAGTAGCCGGTGAGCTGCACCTTGTACACGACGTCACCGCGCCGCAGCAGGTAGACGTCGAAGGTCGGGGAGACCACGTGATCGCCGGCGAGGTTGTAGCGGTACCACGGATGCACGGCGAAGGCGCCCGTCTCCGGGTCAGCGGAGAAGGTGGCGTCGTCCGGCACGCTGGCGGCGGTGACGCTCTCGAAGTCGGCCAGCTCCGAGGCGGGCGTCATGGCCAGGATCTCCTCGGGCGAGGGGTCGGTCGCCGAGTTCTGGCAGAGGCAGAAGGCGGTGACGCCGCCGGGGCCGGCGGTGCCGCCGTTGATCGCGACCTGGGTGGTGTTGAAGCCGATGTCCCAGGCGGCCGAGCTGGCCGGGTCGACGAGGACGACGGTGTGCTGGTCGCCGAGGGAGAGGTAGACCCAGCCGGCGGAGGCGTCGACGGTGAGCGAGCCGGTAGCGGCGGGTTGGGGTGCGGTGATCTCGTCGCGGGCGCAGGCGGCGAGGGCGAGCACGAGGAGGGTGGTGGGAGCGACGCGGCGGAGGACGCGCGGGAGCGACGGGGAGGACATGACGGTAATGGGCGGGTGTCGTGAATTGAGAACGATTCTCAATTCCCATCCTACCAGCCAATGCCGACCGAGTCAATCGGATTTCCCCGTACACCACGCCCCAGCCCCGGCGGGCTGGGGCGTCAGCGCTTCTTCGCCAGGATCGTCCCGCGACAGGTCGGCGCGCCGCAGCGGCAGGGATAGCGGCGCTTCGCCGCCGCCGTGTGCGGCTCGTCGAGGATGAAGCGGTAGTCGTAGACCAGCTCCGTCCCCGGCGCGATCGGCTTCAGCGCGTAGATCCAGATGCGCCCGTCCTCGATCACCGCCTCGCAGTTCGGGGCGCAGGAGTGATTGATGAAGCGCGACGCGTTCCCCCGCACGCCCCCGTCCACCACCACGTCCTCCTCGACGTTGAAGAGGAAGGTGTGGTGGTCGGCATCGGGGTCGTACGGGTAGCGACGGTCGGCCTCGGCCTGACTGATCCGCTCGCCGGTGTACTCGATGATGCGCGCCCCCTTGGGGATGCGGCGCGTGGCGAAGGCGCCCTTCCCCGCGATCGGCGACCGGCGGATCACGAAGGGACGGGGCGTCATGGGACGTGGAGCTGGCATGCAGCGATGGCGAGGGGGAGGTCGGGATGCGGCGCGGTCAGCGCCCGAGCAGGCGCCGCTCCTGGCGCCGCCGCTTGCGGTAGGCCTTCTCGGTCTCGCCGGGGAGGCGCACCTGCGCCTCCACGCCGCCCCAGACGGCCAGGCCGGTCAGCCGCACCACCGGCTGGCCGGGCGGTGCACTGGCGAGGTCGCGGGTGTCCGCGCTGAAGCCACCCATCAGGGCGGCGCCGGAGCACTCCACGCGCACGCCGGGCGGCACGAGCACCTGGACGCCGCCCATCAGGGCGAAGACGTCGATGTCGGTCACGCCGGGCGCGAAGCGGGCCTCGCGCAGGTCGAGCATCGCGCCGCCCATGAGGACGCGGACCTTGAGCTCGCGCGGCAGCGTCCAGTTGCCCTTCCGCTCGATGCCCCCCATCACCGCCCACGCGAAGCCGCGCTCCGGCGCGTCCGCGGTGATCTCGTAGCGGTGCGGCATGGGACCGGGCATCGCGCCCGCCGCGGCCTCCGCCGCCGGGCGTGCGGCGGCCGGCCGGACCGTCGGACCGATCGCCGGCACCCCCGCCGGCATGTCGGCGAGCAGCGCGGCGAGCTGGTCGGCCGACGTCGAGCGGTAGGCGCGATCGAGCCGCGCCTCGAACTCGTCGAGCGAGATCCGGTCCTCGGCGTAGCCGGTGGCCAGCGCCTGTACCACCCGCTCGCGCTCGTCGAGGAGCGCCGGCGAGAGCTGCGCGCCCTCCACGGTGGAGCCGGGCGATGGCGTCGGAGAGTCGGGGTCGGTCACGACGGCGAGCGGGGGAGGGTGCGGCACGACTGGCTGCACGATACTCGCCCACCCCTCGACGGGGTAGTGAGCGCGGGCGCGGCGCGATCGTCGGCGGCCGGCCCTCCCCACTTGCGCGGCTCGACGGTGTGGCGAGCTTGCGCACGCGAGCGGCGTGCACGCGAGCGGCGTGCTGGCACCTGGCGCGGGGGCCCCCCCCGAACCACACGATACCCTACCGGCCCGCACCCTCGGCACCCGATTCGCGCCCGTCGTACCGAACGCGCTCGCCGTGCCGGATGCGCCTCGCCGCACCGGACGCGCCTGACGCGCCCGACGCGCCTCCCTTCACCCCGCTCCGCACATGTGGGCCGACGCCCTCTACCTCGCCGAATACAACCACGTCCTGCGGCTCGCCATCTGGGGCGCCGGGTGCACGCTCGTCGGCACGCTGCTCGTGCTCGGGCTCACCCTCAGCCGCGCCGTCTCGCCGCTCGTGCGCCACTTCGCCATCCAGACGGCGGCCTGGGGCGCCGTCGAGCTCCTCGTCGGCCTCGTCTCGCGCCACGGCCTCGCCTACCGCGACCTCGCCGGCTACACGCGGCTCGACCGCTCGCTCTGGCTCAACCTCGGCCTGGAGACCGGCTACGTCATGGTCGGCCTCACCCTCGCCATCCTCGGCTGGCGCCTCGGCCGCCGCCTCGCCCTCGTCGGCGCCGGAACCGGCGTCGTCGTCCAGGGCCTCGCCCTGCTCACCCTCGACGCCTACATGCTCGGCGTGCTGCGGCGGTTGGCGGCGGGGTGAGACGAGCGACGAGCGACGAGCGACGAGCGACGAGTGGCGAGCGGGGGCTTCGGGCTGGCCAATACGGGCCTCCCGAGGGTTGCGCAGGTCACTCGGCGCTCAGCGCTCGTCGCTCGTCGCTCGCCGCTCCTACAGATCCAGATCGATGCTCGGCATGAACTGCGGCGGCCGCCGGGCCTGCGTGCGCTGCTCGAAGGCGTACGCCAGCTTGAGCAGCGTCCCCTCGCTCCACGCCGGGCCCATGAACAGCATCCCCACCGGCAGCCCCGCCACGTTCCCCGCCGGTACGCTCAGGCTCGGATAGCCCGCCGCCGCCGGCGCCACGAAGCTCAGCGGCACCGTGTTGTCCCCCACCAGCATGTCGATCAGCCACGCCGGCGACTGCGTCGGCGCCACGATCGCGTCCAGCCGGTGCCGCTCGATCGTCGCGTCGATGCCGCGCGTCCGCGCCAGCTCGCGCACCAGCCGCAGCGACTCCTGGTACTCCGGGCTGGTGAGCGGCCCCTTCTGCTGCGCGTAGAGGAAGGTCTCCTGACCGAACCAGCCCAGCTCGCGGTCGCGGTGGCGCTCGTTGAACTCGATGACGTCGGCCAGCGACTTCACCGGCGCCGACGGGCCCAGCGACGCCAGGTACTCGTTCAGCGCCGCCTTCAGCTCGAACGACAGCACCTCGGCGTCGAACGGCCAGATCGCCTCCACCGTGTCGATGGTGGCGTCCTCCACCAGCACCGCGCCGGCCGCCCGCATCTGCGTCAGCGCCTCCTCGATCACCCGGTCGGCCATCAGGCTCTCGCCGAACAGGTTGCGCGCCACGCCGATGCGCGCCCCGCGCAGCCCGTCACGGTCGAGGAAGCGCGTGTAGTCCTCCGCCACCTTGCCGCGGGCCTCCTTCGTCACCTCGTCGCGCTCGTCGGGCCCGGCGATCGCCGAGAGGAGCAGCGCGGCGTCGCGCACCGTGCGGGTCATCGGCCCCACCGAGTCCTGCGTGTAGCTCACCGGGATGACGCCGGAGCGGCTCACCAGGCCGACCGTGGGCTTCAGCCCCACCACACCGCACAGCGAGGCGGGGCTCATGATCGAGCCCATCGTCTCCGTGCCCAGTGCCGCCGCCACCAGGTTGGCCGCCACCGCCGCGGCCGCGCCCGAGCTCGAGCCGCTCGTGCTGCGGTCCAGCGCATAGGGGTTGCGCGTCAGCCCGCCGCGCGCACTCCAGCCGCCCACCGCGTCGCGGCCGCGCGCGTTGGCCCACTCGCTCATGTTGGCCTTGCCGAGGATGATGCAGCCGGCCGCCCGGAGCTTCTCCACGACGAACGCGTCGCGCGGCGCGATCGAGTCGGCGAGGGCGAGCGAGCCGGCCGTCGTGTGCATCCGGTCGGCCGTGCCGATGTTGTCCTTCACCAGGATCGGCACGCCGTGCAGGGCGCTCCGCGGGCCGCGCGCGCGGCGCTCCGCGTCCAGGGCGTCGGCGATCGTCAGGGCGTCGGGGTTCAGCTCGAGGATCGAGTTGACCCCGCGCTCCCCGCGATCCACCCGCTCGATGCGGGCCAGATACGCCTCGACGAGCGAGCGCGAGCTCCATCGGCCACTGGCCAGCCCCTCGGCGAGCGCGTCGAGCGTGACCTCGTTCAGCTCGAAGTCGGCCCCCACCGCACCACCGGAACGGACCGCCGTGCGCGGCGCGACGAGGCCGAGGGCGTGCAGCGGATTCGCGCGGAGGGTGGAGGCGACGGCGACGGCGGCGGCGGTGCCCGCGGCCCGCGCGAGGAAGGCTCGCCGGTCGAGCCGGCGCTGGAAGTCCGAGGAAGGATCGTGGGACAAGCGGTTCACCAGTTGCGACTTCGTATGCGTGCCGCGCGGCCACCTCGTCGTTACGTGTCGCTCGCGCCGTATCGTTGACGGAGCTCACGCCGGTCACCCGCCACCCGCCATCGCCTCGGACCGGGCCGTGGCGAGGAATCGCCATGCGGCGGACGGAGCCCCCGCTCACGTCGCGGGTCCGGAACGAGGCCGGTGAGGGCCCGTGGTGAGCTCGATCAATCTAACCGGGGCGAGCATGCGTTGGACGCGGACGCGAGCGTTCCTGCCGGCGTCATGCAGTCGCGTGCCGACGGGAGCGCCAGCACGCGGGGGCGGCCCCTCGTGGGACCGCCCCCGCTCGTCGCTCGTCGCCCCAGGTTGCTCGACGCCCGGGGCCCCTCCGTCGTCACTCCGCCTTCAGCGCCGTCTGCGGATCCACCGCCACCGCCCGTCGCGCCGGCAGGTAGCTGGCGATCAGCGCCGTCGCCAGCAGCACCGCGGCCACCGCGCCGAACGTCACCGGATCGGTGGCGCTCACCCCGTAGAGCTGCGCCGCCAGCAGGTGCCCGACGAGCGCCGCTCCGCCCACGCCCACCAGCAGACCGACGAGCGCCAGCACCAGCCCCTGTCGCACCACCAGCCGCGTGACCCGGCCACGGCTGGCGCCCAGCGCCATGCGGATGGCGATCTCGCGGGCGTTCATCCCGACGACGAAGGCGAGCAGGCCGTAGAGCCCCACCGCCGCCAGCACGAGCGCCACGCCGCCGAAGAGCGCGAAGAGGAACGACCCGAAGCGCTCGGTGGCGGTCTGCTGGCGCACGCTCGTCTCCAGCGGACCCACGTCGTAGACCGGCAGCCCGGGGTCGATGGCCGTCACCTCGGCGCGCAGCAGCGTGGCCAGCGCCGCCGGGTCGCCGCTCGTGCCCCGCAGCGCCACCGACAGGTTGCGCTGCGGCCGCTGCGCCAGCGCGAAGTAGACGTCCGGCTCCGACGCCGGCGCGGCCAGATTCGTCGTCAGGTCGCGGAAGCGTGCATCCCCCGCCACCCCCACGATCGTCGCGGTGTCGCTGCCGAAGAGCAGCCGTCGGCCGAGCACGCGGCCGTCCGGCCAGTGCCGGCGCGCCATCGCCGCATTGACGACGACGGCCAGCGGCCGTCCCTCGCGGTCCGCCTCACCCAGCGCGCGCCCCTGCACGATCGGGATGCCGAGCGTGGCGAAGTAGCCCGGACTCACCCGGTGGCGGTAGTAGCGCACCGCGTCGTCCTCGCCCTCCACGAGCACGAAGGCGGCGCTCGTGTTGCCGCTCATCGGCACGTCCGAGCCGACCGCGACCGCGGCCACCCCGGTACGCCCGCCCAGTCGCGCCAGCAGCGCGTCGGCGAAGCGCCGAGCGTCGTCGGCATCGTAGCGCGCCGCCGGCAGCTCGATGCGCGCCTCGAGCACCCCCGTCGCGCGGAAGCCGGGGTCCACCGCCAGCTGCCGCTGCAGGCTGCGCACCGTGAGCCCCGCCGCCACCAGCAGCACCAGCGCGATCGCCACCTCGCCGATCACCAGCAGCTGCTGCACGCCCGGCCGGCGCATCGTCATGATCCCGCCGGCGGCGCCGCGGTCCCCCTCCTTCAGCAGCCCGGTGAGCCGCAGCCGGCGCCCGTTCCGCGCCGGCACCAGCCCCATGAGCGCCGCGCTCGCCAGCGCCAGCAGGATCGCGAACGCGAGCACGCGCCAGTCGGGCGCGACGCGCACGTAGCTCGGCAGCGCGCCGTCCGGCAGCAGGGGCAGCAGCCCGCCCACGCCCCACAGCGCCACCAGCATCCCGGCTCCGGTGCCGAGCAGCGCCAGCACCACCCCCTCCACCAGCAGCTGCCGCAGCAGGTGGCGGCCGCTCGCGCCCATCGCCACGCGCACCGCCATCTCGCGCCGGCGCGACGCCGCGCGCACCAGCTGCAGCCCGGCCACGTTGGCGCAGGCGATGAGCAGGAAGAGCCCCACCGCCACGAGCAGGCCGACGAGCAGCACGCGCGTGTCGCCCAGGTAGTAGTCGTGCAGCGAGAGGAGCCGCACGCCGCGGTCGGCGTTCGTCTCCGGGTAGGCCGTGGCCAGGCGCGCCGCCACGCCGTCCAGCTCCTCCTGCGCCTGCGCCATCGTCACGCCGTCGGCCAGCCGTCCCACCGCGCCCAGCCAGCGTGAGCCGCGCTGCTCCAGCACCGCGGGCCGGTCGGTGAGCGAGATCATCGCCATCGGCACCCAGACGTCGGTGTCGAAGGAGAGCCCGTGGAACTCCGGCGCCATCACCCCCACCACGGTGAACGCGCGGTCGTTGAGCGTCATCGTGCGGCCCACGATCCGCTCGTCGCCGCCGAAGCGGGTCAGCCACATGTCGTGGCTGATGACCGCCACCGGGTACGCGTCGGGCACCGAGTCCTCGGCAGCGAGGAAGGTGCGCCCGCGCGCCGCCTGCGCGCCGAGCAGCGGGAAGTAGCTGGCCGAGACGCGCTCGGCCGCCACGCGGTCGGCACCGTCGGCGACGCGGAGGTTGAGCGACAGCGGGTCGTAGACGGCCACGTCCTGCAGCGTGCGGCGGCTCCCCTCGCGCCAGTCGCGCACCTCCAGGTACGACGCGCCGCGCACGTCGCGCTCCGGGCCGGCCACGCCCCACAGGAAGACGAGGCGATCCGGGTCGGTGAAGGGGAGCGGCCGGAGGAGCGCCGCGTTCACGAGCGTGAAGACGGCCGTGCTGGCGCCGATCCCGAGCGCCAGCGTGGCGACGACGGCGGCGGTGAAGGCGGGGCGCGTGCGCAGCGTGCGCAGGGCGTAGCGCAGGTCGCGGAGGAGGGTGTCCATGGCCGGGCGGGGTGGAGGACGGGGCGACGTATCCGCCGGGCGTGCATGGCACGCCCGGTGCCGTCACGGCGTCGCCGGCAAGTCATGTATCTGCAGCACGTTGCAATGCAGCCCTCGAGCGCCCCGCCGTCGCGCGCGTCCGATTCCGCACAGCGGTGTCCCACTTCCGGACGGTGTGCGCGGTCGTTCCGCCAATGACGCAGCGCGCCCCCACTGGCTCCAGTGGGGGCGCGCTGGGTGGTGACGGGCGCCGACGCGACGTGGTGCTCGCCGACTACTGGTCGCCCGACGTGGAGAGAATGACGATCTGCCGCGCGTCGTACTGGGGTGGCTCGGATCGATACTCGACACCGGTGTGCCAGACCCGGATCAGGTCACCGACCTCGATCTGATCGAGGCGCGCCGGCACGAGGCTCCCATCCGCCGTCTCGCGGTAGACCGGCATGCCGGCGGTCGTGTGGACGGTGGCCCGCGTGATGTCCCTCGCCCCCTCGATCGTCCCGCCATGCTCACCCGCGATGCCGATCCCGGTCCCGAGCGACGTGACCACACCGCGCATGTTGTGCCCGTCCTCGATGACGAGCGGCATCGTGGAGGAAGCGCACGCCGACGCGAGGACCAGGGCGAGGCTGGACAGAGTGAGGCGAATGACGCGCGACATGGTTCCTCCAGCGGCGGTGGCACGGAACGGCGCCGGCAGGGCTTCGACCACACCCTACCGCGGTGTAAGGCACCGGGCAACCCTCACCATGATCCCCCCCGCGATCCAGGCGACGGAGGCCGCAAGCGCGGCAGCGTCGGAACCCCTTCCCCCAACTGGTGTGCTTCACGGTGATCGGATGACCCTGTCATCGGCGCTGTCGAATGCTCCCTCGGGGTGCCGAGCCGCCATGCTCGGTGGACCTTCGACAGGGCGCGTGTCATCCCGCAGGAGCCGCGCGGGCGGCGAGGTCAGCGTCCTGTCATCCCGCACGAGCGCCGCCACCGGCGGAGCCACCGTCCTGTCGTCGGCGCTGTTGAATGGTCCCTCGCGGGAGCATCCTCCGCGCCCCGGCGGGCGTTCGACAGAAGCCTCCTCCGAGCCCCCGCGGGCTTGCAACAGCGCCCCTGTCATCCCGCAGGAGCGAGCGCAGCGAGCGAGTGTCGGGATCTGCTGTCCCTGCCGCGTGGCCAGCCACCAGCCCGTGAGAGTAGATCCCGACACTCGCCCCGCCGGCGGCGGGGCTCCTGCGGGATGACAGCGCCGGGCGCGAGCTGCGCTCGCTCGTGCGGGATGACGACTCGTCACCTGGCCCCCGTGACGCACAGTAGATTTCCGACCATCGCACCCGCCACGACGCCGACCCGAGCACCCCATGGCCGAAGAGACGCTCGACCTGCGCGCCCTCCCCAAGCGCGACGCCTACGACACGCTCACCCGCCACGTCGACGCCGTGCTCGCCGGCATCGACGACGAGGTCGCCGAGATGGCGACGCTGAGCTGCCTGCTGCACCACGCCTTCGGCCACCTGTGGACGGGGTTCTACCGCGTCGTCGAGCCCGATCGCCTGCTCCGCGTCGGCCCCTACCAGGGCACCCTCGGCTGCCTCGAGATCCCCTTCGGCAAGGGGGTCTGCGGCACGGCGGCGGCGGAAGGACGCACGGTGGTCGTCGAGGACGTGCAGGCCTTCCTCGGCCACATCACCTGCGACGCGCGCTCGCGCAGCGAGATCGTCGTCCCCGTGCACGGCGCCGACGGCGCGCTGATCGCGGTGCTGGACGTGGACAGCGAGCACCCAGGTACCTTCGACGACGAGGACCGTGCGGGACTGGAGCGGCTCGTCCGACGGTTCGCGCGTGGCGCCGCGCATGCTGCCGCGCATGCTGCCGTCCACGGCGCCGTGGACGGGCCCGGGCCGACGCCGGAGCGGATGCCGGCGTGAGGGACCGCGGCTCGCGTCGAGCCGCGCACGCCGGCGCGTGGCTCCTCGTCTGCCTGCTCGTCGGCGCGGCGGTCTCGCCGCTCGCCGCGCAGTCGGACGGAGGAGCCGGAGCCCCGACGGTCGTCGACCCCGCCCCGACCACGTACGTGCTCCTCAGTGGCCTCGTCGGCGGCGTCGCCGGCTTCCAGCGCCTGCGGGCGCAGCTGATGGAGCACGGGCAGCGCGTGATGGTCATCGACCCGTACGGCCTCTCGATCGACTCGGCCGACGTCAGCTTCGCGGCGCTCGCGCGCCGTGTGGATGCAGTGCTCGGGCGTGCCGGCATCGACTCGGCGTACGTGGTGGGCCATGCGCACGGCGCCGGGGTGGCGCTGCGCCTGGCGGCCGACCATCCACGGCGCGTGGCCGCGCTCTGCCTGCTCGACGCGGGCGCGCTCGCCAGCAACCGCACCAGGGTGTTCTCCGCCTCGCTCCGCCTGGTGCCGTTCATCACCCGGCTCCCCGGCGGGCGCGGCTTCGTGCGCGGGCGGTTCGTGAAGGGGCTGCGGCAGAACGCCGGACGCGACGGATGGCTGGACGAGCCCACGCAGCGCGCCTACACGGAGCCGCTGCTGGACCACATCTCCGCAGTCATGGCCATGGCCGGTCGGCTGGCGGAGGCGGCCGAGCCGGAGGCGGTGTCCGCGGTCGTCGCCCGCGTGCGGGTGCCGGTGACCGTGATCCTCGGCACCGCGCCGCATCCGTCCGCGCCGGACTCCGCGCAGATCGCGGCCCTCGCGCCGCTCGGCGCGCTGCTCCGGGTGGAGCGCCTGCCCGGCGTGGGCCACTTCCCGCACGAGGAGGCGCCGGCCGACGTCGCGCGGCGCCTCCTCGCGCCACGCCCGTAGCGTGGGCGGGGACACGAGGCACCGCCGAGATGACCGTCATCGAGGCCTTCCTCGCGACGCTCGGCGTCTGCCTGCTGAGCGCCGTCGTGCCGTTCGTGAACGCGGAGCTCTACCTGCTCGCCGCGGCGTCCGTCGCGTCGAGCCGGCTCGCCCCGGCGCTCGTCGTCGCGGCCGCGCTCGGGCAGATGCTCGGCAAGAGCCTCATGTACTACGCGGGCCGCGGCGCGCTGCGGCTGCCGAGCGAGCGGCTGCGCCGGATGGTGGCGACCGTCGAGCGGCGGTACCGGGAGGAGGGCGCCGCCGGCGCCGCCGTCGGCAGCACCGTCATCCTCGCCAGCGCCGGCCTCGGCCTGCCGCCCTTCTACGTGGTGAGCATCGCCTGCGGCATCCTGCGCATCCCGTTCGCCCAGTTCTTCGTGCTCGGGCTGCTCGGACGCCTCGCCCGCTTCGGCGTGATCGTGTTGGGCCCCCAGCTGGCGCGGGCGTGGGGACAGTCGTGACGGGTGGGGCCGGCGACCGTGCCGCGGCCCACGGACCCCGGCGCGGCCCGAACGCCGACCGCACGGACGTCGGCGGCTCGCCGGCGGCGGTGCTCCACTGTAGCTTCAGGCTCCCGCCAGGATCCCCATCCATCGCGTCATGACGACCACCGGCTACTCCGACCGCATCAACCACGCGCTCGCCTACGCGGCCAAGCACCACGACCAGCAGGTCCGCAAGGGGCTGCGCGCGCCGTACTTCACGCAGCCGGCGAACGTCGGGATCATCCTCGTGCGCTACGGCCAGGACGACGAGACGGTGGTCGCCGGCGTGCTGCACGACGTGGTGGAGGACTGCGTGCGCGAGGGGAGCGCGTCGGGGCTGGACCGCATCGCCGACAAGTTCGGCGGCACCGTCGTCGATGCGCTGCGCGGCGTGACCGAGCGGCGCTACGACGACGACGGCGTGGAGCTGTCGAGCGAGGAACGGCGCGATGACGTGCTGGCCCGCCTCGCCGCCGCCGACGAGCGCGGCCGCTGGGTCTGCGCCGCCAACGCGCTGCACGAGGTGGGCACCCTCCTCGCGGACCTCGCACGCACGGACTTCCCCGAGGCGGTCTGGGGACGCTCGTCGCTCGGCCGCGCCGGCACCGTGCGCTGGTTCCGCCGGCTCCACGACCGCCTCCGGGCCGCCGGCTTCGATGCGTCGATCATGGACGAGCTCGGGGCCGACGTCGAGCGCCTCGAGGCGGTCGGCTCGGCGCCATAGCCGCTGGGCATCGATCGCGGGAACTGCCGGGACTGCGAACAGCCTACCGCGGATCTCCGCCGCGCGCCGCTGGCGCACGCGGATCGATCCCGGCGCGGGTCCGGGGTGTGGTGCGCCGGGGCCGGAACGGCCGGGGAACGGCAATGCGGCGGATGATGCGGAGGAGACGGATCGCTCCTCGCGCCGGCTATGGCGCCGTGCACCGGGGCCGGGATGATCGGGGGTGGGCTATGCTGCCCTTCCGGCTCCATGCACCGGACCAGGCGAGGGGAGGGGTGCATTGGGTACAGCATCACCCCCAGCTTCTCCGGCCCTGGCGTGAGGCGGCGTGGGCTGGGGAGCGACCCACCCCAAGTCGTTCCGCTCCTGGCGCGAGGAGACGTGGGGAGTAGCGGAGCGATCCGGAGCATCCGCGCCCCTTCCGTCGCATCCGCTTCCCCCATGAGCGTTGATACTCGCCCACGGCAAACGGAGCCCCGGCGTACCACGGAGCCGATCCGGGTCGCGCCGAAGGCGCGCCGCGTGATCCGCGGTGACCAATTCCAGAGGACGCGGCGCGCGATCGACGCTCAGCGCGCGACCAGCTCCTCCGCGGCGCGAGTCGGGTACGTGCGCGCCACGTAGCCCTCGAGGATCTCCAGGAACTCCGCCACGATCGCGTCGCCGCGCAGCGTCGTGACGAGCTGGCCGTCCACGTAGACCGGCGCCTTGGGCTCCTCGAAGGTGCCGGGGAGCGAGATGCCGATGTTGGCGTGCTTGCTCTCGCCGGGGCCGTTCACCACGCAGCCCATCACCGCCACCTTCATCTCCTCCACGCCGGGGTGCCGCTCGCGCCACACCGGCATCTGCTCGCGCAGGTAGCCCTGGATGTCCTCGGCCATGCGCTGGAAGAAGGTGGAGGTGGTGCGGCCGCAGCCGGGGCACGACGTCACCTGCGGGGTGAAGCTGCGCAGCTCCAGCGACTGCAGGATCTGCTGCGCCACCAGCACCTCCTCCGTCCGGTCGCCCCCCGGCTTGGGCGTGAGCGAGACGCGGATCGTGTCGCCGATCCCCTCGCTCAGCAGGATCGAGAGCCCCGCCGTGCTGGCGATGATCCCCTTGGTGCCGAGCCCGGCCTCGGTGAGCCCGAGGTGCAGCGGATAGTCGCAGCGCGCCGCCAGGCGGCGGTAGACCTCCACCAGGTCGGGCACCTGCGACACCTTGGCCGAGATGACGATCCGGTCGTGCCCCAGCCCCGTCTCCTCGGCCAGCGCCGCGGAGCGGAGGGCGCTCTCGATCATCGCCTCCATGTAGACGTCCTTCGCGTCGCGCGGCTCCGCCTCGCGCGCGTTGGCGTCCATCATCGCCGTCAGCAGGTCCTGGTCGAGCGACCCCCAGTTCACGCCGATGCGCACCGGCCTGTCGTTGTCGATGGCGACCTGGACGATGGCACGGAAGTTCTCGTCGCGCCGCTTGCTGCCGACGTTGCCCGGGTTGATGCGGTACTTGGCCAGCGCGCGCGCGCACGCCGGGTGGCGCGTGAGCAGCAGGTGCCCGTTGTAATGGAAGTCCCCGACGATCGGCACGGTGACGCCGTCGTCGGCGAGGCGCTGCACGATCTCGGGGACGGCGGCGGCGGCCTCGTCGTTGTTGACGGTGACGCGCACGAGCTGCGAGCCGGCGCGCGCCAGCGCCGCCACCTGCGCCGCGGTGGCGGCCGCGTCCGCGGTGTCGGTGTTCGTCATGCTCTGCACGACCACCGGATGGGCCGAGCCGACCGGCACGCCGCCGATCACGGCGGTCACCGTCTTCCTGCGCTTGCCGAATGCCACGTGGGGAATCCTGTCGAGTGAAGGCTGGGGATGCAGTGGAAAGTTAAGGAGGGGCAGGCATGAGGGAGGAGGGAAGGAGGAAACAGGAGAGAGGGTACGCCGAGCGACGTCTTGGTGACGGGGAGGAGCCGCCGCGTGGCGATCGTGGTAGTCGGGGGGGGGCCCCCGCGCCTCGCGCCCGGCGCCCCAGTATTGTCTGTTTACACGCCCGTTCTTAGATTCTGCGCGTCTTTTGCCGGCCGTGGCACGGATGCGCTGCCGGTGGGACGGATCCAGCGCGGGGGATCTCAGGGTCCCGCGACAGCGTCCAGGATCGCGCGTGCCACGGTCGCGTGTACCGCTGCGTCACTGGCGACAAGTACTCAACAGGAGCAGCAGGCATGCGCACGACCGGCAAGGTGAAGTGGTTCAACGACGCCAAGGGCTTCGGGTTCATCACGCCCGACAACGGCACCAAGGACTGCTTCGTCCACTACAGCTCGATCCAGGGCAAGGGCTTCAAGACACTCGCCGAGGGCGAGGCCGTGGAGTTCGACATCGTGCAGGGGCAGAAGGGCCCGGCGGCGGAGAACGTCACGCGCCCCGGCATGTAAGCTCGAGCTGGCCGCGATCCATGACGGGGCGCTCCGCGAGGGGCGCCCCGTCGTGCGTGCGGACCGGTCGAATGTCCGCCCCCCCGCGCTCCGCGACGGGTGGCGCCGGGAGTCGCCACCCACGGCCGCCCTCGCCTCGGCACGTGATCCGGCTCACGCCGCCCGCGCCGGATGGCACGTGACTCGCGCGTCGGCAGGCGCACCACGATAGCCGTCGCGCTCCATCCGTGGACGCGACGATCTCCGCCGGGCGCGAGCCGCCCGATCGACGAACCCGCCTGCACGGGAGACGCATATGCCTCGTACCCTGTCCACGCTTCTCGCCGCCACCGCCGCCCTCGCCCTCGCCGCTGCGCCGGCCGCGGCGCAGCGCCCGCAGATCAGCCTCGGTGGCGGCGCCACCTTCCCGCTCGACGATCTCGGCGACGTGCAGGATGCGGGCTGGCACGGCCTGGTGGCGATGGGCTACCGGCCGCCCCTCTTCCCGCTCGGCTTCCGCATCGACGGCATGTACCACCAGCTCGGCGGGCAGGGGGTCGGCGGCGTCGCGGCCGGCGACTTCCGCACGATCGCCGTCACCGGCAACGTGGTCCTGGAGGCCCCCGCGCTCGCCGTGCGCCCGTACGTCATCGGCGGAGTCGGCCTGTACAACACGAAGTTCGAGGGCGCCGAGGGGCGCAGCAACGTGGGCTTCAACGCCGGCGTCGGCCTGCGCTTCCACCTGCTCGACTTCGACTCCTTCGTCGAGGCCCGGTACCACACCGCCCTGGATGCCCTCGGCAGCACCGAGGACGGGCGCGCCGCGCGCTACGTGCCGGTGACGTTCGGGATCAGCTTCTGAGTCGGAACGGCGACGGCGTACCCCGGATCGACGCGGCGCGCCTGCGGCGCGAACGCGGATCGCCCCGCCTCCGTCCACGCCTCCGTGCGCCAGGGCTGGGATATCCGGGGGCGGGCTCCTCGAGCCCCACGCCTCCTCACGTCAGACCGGGTGAACGGAGGGGTGGGACGTGTACCGCCTCACCCCCTGCTGCGCGGCGTCTGGTGCGAGGGATCGTGGAGGGGCCCCGATCGGTCCGTGTGATCCGCGGCCGTTCGCGGCGCAGCCGCATCCGCGTGATCCGCGGTCACGCAGTGCAGACGGCTCGGACCGGCTAGAACTGCACCTCGTTCGCCCGCGGACCCTCGGCCACCGGCTCCAGGGCCCGGCGGGCGGCGTCGAGCTGGGCGGCCACCGCGTCGCGGCCCGTGCCACCCTCCACCTGGCGGCGCGCGACCGAGAAGGACGCGGCGAGCCAGTCGGTGGCGTCCGGGCCGAAGCGGGGGTGCGCCGCGGCGATGACCTCGGCCGGGAGCTCGTCGAGGCCGCAGCCGCGCTGCTCGCTCTCCCGCACCAGCCGCCCCACCGCGCCGTGCGCCTCGCGGAAGGTGGCGCCGCGCGTCACCAGGTAGTCGGCCAGGTCGGTGGCCATCATCGCGCCGGTCACCGCGCCGCGCAGCCGCTCGCGGTCGAAGGTCAGCTCGTCGAGCGCGCCGGCCACCGCCGGGAGGACGAGCAGCATCGTGTCCACCGCGTCGAAGAGGGCGCGCTTGTCGTCCTGCAGGTCCTTGTTGTAGCCCGTCGGCAGCCCCTTCAGCGTGGCGAGCAGCGACACCAGGTCGCCCAGCAGCCGCCCGCCCGAGCCGCGCGCCAGCTCCAGCGCGTCCGGGTTGCGCTTCTGGGGCATCATGCTCGAGCCGGTGGAGAAGCGGTCGCCGAACTTCACGAAGCCGAACTCGCTCGAGCCGAAGAGGATGAGGTCCTCGGCCAGCCGCGACAGGTGCACCGCGGTGAGCGACAGCGCGAAGAGCGTCTCGGCCACGAAGTCGCGATCGGAGACGGCGTCGATGCTGTTGGGGGTGACGGCGGTGAAGCCGAGGCTGCCCTGCAGGAGCACGCGCGAGATCGGGAAGGCGCAGCCCGCGACGGCGCCGGCGCCCAGCGGGAGCACGTTGGCGCGCCGCGCCGCGTCGGCCAGCCGGGCGCGGTCGCGCTCCAGCGGCCAGAAGTGCGAGAGCATCCAGTGCGCGGCCGAGACGGGCTGGGCCCGCTGCAGGTGCGTGTACGCCGGCATGAGCGCGTCCTGCAGCCGCTCGGCGTGCGCGAGCATCACGCGCTGCAGCGCGCGGACGGCCTCGTCCAGCCGCTGGCAGGCGTCCACCGTCCAGAGCCGCGTCGCGGTGGCCACCTGGTCGTTGCGGCTGCGCCCGGTGTGCAGCTTGGACGCCACCTCGCCCGCCGCATCGTGCAGCAGGCGGTCGATCATCGTGTGGATGTCCTCGTCGGTCGCCACCGGCTCGGCGCCGGCGGCGAGCCGCTCGGCCACCTCGTCGAGGCCGCGCTCCAGCGCCTGACTCTCGTCGAGCGTGAGGACGCCGCCCTGCCAGAGGGCGACGGCCCACGCCTTGGAGAGACGGACGTCGAAGGGCCAGAGGCGGAAGTCGGTGCCGATGGAGCGGTTGAGCCGGTCGAGCGCCTCCGCTGGACCGGCGGCGAAGCGGCCGCCCCAGAGCTTGTGCGCGCCGCCGGCGGGCGGGGATTCGCTCCCGCCCGCGGTGGAAGGATGGTGCTCGGATGCGCGCGCGGCGCGATCGTCGCCATTGGGGGGGGCCCCCCGCGGCGCGGCATTCACCGCGCCGTGTCCCGCCTCGCCGCTCACCGCCTCAGTCCGCGCCGACCAGCGCGGCGCTCTGCGCCTCTTCCGCCGCCTGGTCGGCCCGCGCCGTGCGCGCCGCCGCCAGCTCGCGGTCCTTCAGCGCGCGCACGCGGTGCGGCAGCCCGTACAGCCGGATGAAGCCGGCCGCGTCGCTCTGCTCGTAGACGTCGTCCTCGCCGAAGGTGACGAACCGCTCGTCGTACAGCGCCTCCTCGCTCGCCCGGCCGACCACCGTCGCCGTCCCCTTGTAGAGGCGCAGCGTGACCGTGCCGGTGACGCGCGCCTGCGTCGCGTCCACGAAGGCGTCGTACGCCTCGCGCTCCGTCGTCCACCACCGCCCCTCGTAGACGAGGTCCGCGTAGCGCGGCGCGATGAGGTCCTTGGCGGCCAGCGTGCGACGGTCGAGCACCAGCTGCTCCAGCTCGCTGTGCGCGGTGTAGAGGAGCGTCCCGCCCGGCGTCTCGTAGATGCCGCGCGACTTCATGCCGACCAGCCGGTCCTCCACGAGGTCGATGCGCCCGACGCCGTGCTTCCCGGCCACCTGGTTCAGCGTCGTGAGCAACTGCAGCCCGTCCAGCACCTCGCCGTTCACCGACACCGGCGTGCCGCGCACGAAGCCGATCGTCACCTCCTCGGGCACGTCCGGCGCGGTGCGCGGGTCGGCGGTGAGCATGAAGAGGTCGTCCGGCGGGGCGGCGTTCGGATCCTCGAGGATCCCGCCCTCGTGCGAGATGTGCCAGATGTTGCGGTCGCGCGAGTAGATCTTGGCCGTCGTCGCGGCCACCGGCACCTTGTGCTCGGCGGCGTAGGCGATCGCGTCCTCGCGGCTGCGGATGTCCCACAGGCGCCACGGGGCGATGACCGGCAGCTCGGGAGCGAACGCCATGTAGGTGAGCTCGAAGCGCACCTGGTCGTTCCCCTTCCCCGTGCAGCCGTGGGCGAGCGCGTCGGCACCCACCAGGCGCGCCACCTCCACCTGCCGCTTGGCGATCAGCGGCCGGCCCATGGAGGTGCCGAGGAGGTACTTGCGGTTGTAGATCGCGCCGGCGCGGAGCGTGGGCCAGATGTACTCCTCGATGAACTCCTGGCGGAGATCCTCGATGTAGCACTCGTCGGCGCCCGAGGCGAGCGCCTTCTCGCGCACGCCGTGCAGCTCCTCGCCCTGCCCGATGTCGGCCGCCACGCAGACGACGCGCACCCCGGGATAGCGCTCCTTGAGCCAGGGGACGATGATCGAGGTATCGAGCCCGCCGGAATAGGCGAGGGCGATGGTGCGCATGGGGGCGACTCCGGGCGATGTTGAAAGACTATTCAGCGTCGATGCATAAATAGCCACCAACGGCCCCGACGTCAATCGGCCGTCCCGTCCGCCTAGTCGCCGCCCTCCCCGGCCAGCGTCTTGATGCGGCGGGTCAGCCGCTCGCGGGCGGCGGCCGAGCGACAGATGAGGAGGATGGTGTCGTCGCCGGCGATGGTGCCGACGACGTCGGCCCAGTCCTCCTCGTCGATCGCCTCGGCGATGGTCTGGGCGCCGCCGCGCAGGGTGTGGAGGACGAGCAGCTCGCCGACGCCGTCCACCCCGTTGAAGAGCTGGGGGAGGAGCCGGTCGAGCATCATCCGGTTGTCGCCGCCGCCGGTGTCGGTGAGCGCGTAGCGGACCCCGTCGGCGGTCGGCACGCGGGCCAGCCGCATCTCGCGCAGGTCGCGCGAGAGGGTGGACTGGGTGACGTCCCACCCCCGCTGCCGGAGCAGCCGCCGCAGCTCCTCCTGGCTTCCCACCGACCGCCCCTCGACGATCTGCCGGATCGCCTCCTGCCGCTCGCGCTTGTTGGACATGGGGGGAGAAGCTAAGCGCTCAGCGCACAGCGCGCAGCGCTCGGCGCTGATCGCTGCCGTGATCCTTGACACCACAGGGATGCAATTCTATGCATTCATCGTGCATAAGATTCCCGTCGGTGTCCTCGGCGCCTCCGGCTACGCCGGCCGTGAGCTCTGCGCCCTCGTCTCGGCCCACCCCGGGCTCGAGCTCGCCTTCGCCTCGGCCAACTCCCGCGCCGGCGAGACGGCGCGCGTCGGCGCCGGGGAGGTGACCTTCGTCGCGCCCGACGACGTCGCGCTCGACCGCGCGGCGCTCGTCTTCAGCGCCCTTCCCCACGGTGCCTCCGCCGTCTGGATCGACCGCGCCCGCGCCGCCGGCGCCCGCGCCGTCGACCTCTCCGCCGACCTGCGCCCGGCGGTCGGTGCGGCCGTCGACGGCGCCGTCCCGTACGGCCTCCCGGAGGCGCTCCGCGCGCGCGTCACCGGCGCCGACGTCGTCGCCAACCCGGGCTGCTACCCCACCGCCATCCTCCTCGCCCTGCAACCGCTGGCGGCGGCGGGGATGATCCGCCCCGGCGCGACGATCGTCGCCGATGCCGCGAGCGGCGTCACCGGCGCCGGCTTCAGCCCCAAGCCCGAGCTGCTCTTCGGCGAGGTCACGGAGAACTACCGCGCCTACGCCGTCGGCAACGAGCATCGCCACCTGGCCGAGATGCGGGCCGTGCTCGGCGCCTGGGACGTGGACGCCGACCTGCTCTTCACGCCGCACCTGCTGCCGGTCGCCCGCGGCATCCTGGCGACGCTCACCGTGCCGCTCACCGAGCCGCTCGGCGCGGACGCGGCCGCGCTCTGGCGCCGCTTCTACGCCGGCGAGCCGTTCGTCGAGGTCGCCGACGGCGTGCCCGAGCTGCGCGACGTCGTGCGGCGCAACGTCGTCCGCATCGGGGTGCGGGCGGCCGCCAACGTGCGCACGCCCACGGCCATCGTCGTCGCCGCCATCGACAACCTGGTGAAGGGTGCCGCCGGCCAGGCGGTGCAGAACGCCAACCTGCTCCTCGGGCTGGCCGAGACGGCAGGGCTGCCGCGGTGAGCGCCGTCCAGCCGGGGCTCGGCGCGCCGCCGTCGTCCGCCGCGCGGGGGGCCCCCCCCGAACCACACGATGCCGCCACGCCGGCGTCCGACCCGCATCCGTTCGACGCCGACCGGCGCTTCGCCACGCCCGCCCGCCTCCTCGTCAAGCTCGGCGGCCGCGTGCAGCAGGACGCCGCCCTCCCCGCCGCGCTCGCCGCGCTCTGCGCCGCCCGTCCGGGCAGCGTGGTCCTCGTCCACGGCGGCGGCGACGAGGTCTCCGCGCTGCAGCGCGCCATGGGGCTCGAGCCGCGCTTCGTGGGCGGGCGGCGCGTCACCGGCGAGCGCGACGTCGAGCTGGTGCGCATGGCGCTCTCCGGCACCAGCAACAAGCGCCTCGTCGCCGCGCTGCTCTCCGCCGAGGTGCCCGCCGTCGGGGTCTCCGGCGAGGACGCGGAGCTCATCCTGGCCGAGGTGCATCACCCCGCGTTCGGGCGCGTGGGACGCGTGCGGCGCGTGGACCCGCGCCTGCTCGAGGTCCTGCTCGCCGCCGGCTACGTGCCGGTCGTCTCGCCGCTCGGCCGCGACGCCGAGGGCGGCGGGCCGCTCAACGTGAACGGCGACGACGCGGCCGCCGCCGTGGCCGCCGCCCTCGACGTCGACGAGGTCCTCTTCCTCGCCGACGTGCCGGGCGTGCTCGACGACGCCGGCGCCGTCATCCCGGCGCTCGACGCCGACGCGGCGCGGGCGCTCGTCGCCGCGGGCGTCGCCGTCGGCGGCATGGCGGCCAAGCTGGAGGCGGCGCTCGCCGCCCTGGCCGGCGGCGTCCGCCGCGCCCGCATCGGCGGGCTCGGCGCGCTCGCCGACGCCGCCGCCGGCACGCAGGTCACGCTCGCCCCGGCCGGCGCGCCGCTCGCTCACCCGTCCGTCGCCTAACACCGCCGTCTCAGAGGTCGCACGCCGATGGCCACCCTCGCCGTCCCCACGCCCACCGCCCCCGACTCCTCCGACATGGGTGACGCCCTGCTCGCCGTCTATCGCCGCGCCCCGATGGAGCTCGTGGACGGCCGCGGCATCGTGCTCATGGACGCCGAGGGCCGCGCCTACGTCGACTTCACCAGCGGCATCGCCGTCAACGCGCTCGGCTACGGCGACCCCGGGCTGAAGGCCGCGCTGCACGCCGCCGCCGAGGGGCTGCTCCACGTCTCCAACCTCTTCCGCACCGCGCCGGGGGAGGCGCTGGCGTCGAAGCTCGCCGAGCGCTCCTTCGCCGACCGCGTCTTCTTCTGCAACTCGGGCGCGGAGGCCAACGAGGGGGCCTTCAAGATCGCCCGCAAGTGGGCGCGCGAGCGTGGCGGCACGGCCAAGCACGAAATCATCGCAGTCCGGGGTGCGTTCCACGGGCGGTTGTTCGGCACGCTGGCCGCCACCGACCGGCCGGCCTATCGCCTCCCCTTCCGGCCGCTGGCCGGCGGCATCTCGATCGTCGAGCGCGACCTCGCCGCGCTCGAGCTGGCGCTGGACGCCGAGCGCGTCGCGGCGCTGGTGCTCGAGCCGGTGCAGGGGGAGGGCGGCGTGCGCGTGCTCGACCCCGGCTTCCTGCGCGCCGTGCGCGCGCTGACGCGCGAGCGCGACGTGCTCCTCGTGCTCGACGAGATCCAGTGCGGGCTCGGGCGCACGGGGAAGCTGTTCGCCTACGAGCACGCCGGCATCGAGCCCGACCTGATGACGCTCGCCAAGCCGCTGGCGGGCGGGCTGCCGATGGGCGCCATCCTCACGACGCAGGCCGTCGCCGACGTCATGCAGCCGGGCGACCACGGCTCCACCTTCGGCGGCGGGCCGTTCGTGGCCTCGGTGGCGAGCTACGTCGTGGACCGGCTGAGCGACCCCGCGCTGCTCGCCCACGTGACGGAGACGGGGCGCTGGCTGGGCGCACAGCTGCGCGCCATCGCCGAGCGCACCGGCGCCGTGCGCGCGGTGCGCGGCGTGGGCTTCATCTGGGGGGTGGACACGCACGAGCGCGCCGGTGCCATCGTCGGCCGGGCGCGTGACGCGGGCCTCCTGCTCGTCTCCGCCGGCGACCACACGGTGCGCATCCTCCCGCCGCTCGTCGCCACGCGCGAGGAGCTGCGGCGCGGGCTGGACGTCCTGGAAGCGGTGCTGCGCCCGACGCCGCGCTGACGTCTCGCTTCCGCACAGGCACCGTCCTCGGGGTGCCACAGCCGGCCGCCGCCCGATCCCTCGGGCGGCGGCTAAGCGTTTGCGCCGCCGGCAGATCCGCACCGCGCCTGGGCGCCGGCGCACCTCTTGCCGCCACCTCGCCGCGGCGCGCGCCGGCGGCACTCCCCGTCGTCGCGGCACCGCACGGGCGACGACACGGCGGCGCGCGCCCCACCCTCAATGCGGAGATCGCACATGCAGAAGCACGTGATGACGGGTGCAGCGCTGACGCTCGGGCTCGCACTGCTGGCGGCGCCGGCAAGCGCGCAGGACATGGGGCTGACGCGGACGGTGAGCTTCGGCATCGCCGCCGGCGCCACCGTCCCCACCGGCGACGTGGCGGACTTCGAGGGCACCGGCTTCAACGTCATGGGCACGCTCGGCATCCAGCCCGTGGCCATGCCGATCGGCGTCCGCTTCGACGTCGCCTATCACAGCCTGAGCGGCGAGGACTTCGACGAGATCGTCACCGTCCCCGCTCGCCGCGCGCGAGCGAACCTGCAGCGGACCGGCCTCACCCCCAACCGGCAGGTCACCCCCGGCGACGGCTTCTCCGGCAGCGCCCCCGACCTGCACATCTGGGCGGGCACCGCGAACGCCGTGCTGACGGTCAGCAACACGGCCGGCATCAAGCCCTACGTGCTCGGCGGCATCGGCCTCTACAACGTCGGCTGTGACGGCTGCGACAGCGAGACGAAGTTCGGCCTCAACGGCGGCGGCGGGCTCGAGTTCGGGCTGAGCGGCTTCAACACCTTCATCGAGGCCCGCTTCCAGAGCATCTTCACCGAGGACAGCAACACCAACATCATCCCGATCGTCTTCGGCATCCGCTTCTGATCGGCGCTGGCGCACGACGCACCGACGGCGCCCGGACCACGGTGGTCCGGGCGCCGTCCGTCGTTGACGCGGTGGCGGCGGTCGCGGTGGACCGATCTCCCGGGTGTCGGGCCGCCGCGCTGGAGTGGAGCACCGGACCGACGGAGCTCCGATCGCAGCGCCCGCTCAACGCCAGGCGAGGCCGAGGCCGAACTGCAGCAGGTGGTGGCTGATCACGCGCTCCGTCGGCACGTGGTTGAGCTGGATCTCGGCCTCGAACGACCGCAGGTAGGTGACGAACGGGGTGAGCGCGACGTGCTGCATGACGGGGACGTCGTAACCGAGCCCCACGCTCCAGGCCGTGCCGTCGGTCGTCGCCTCGTCCGCGTCGTCGCTCACCCAGGTGAGCGCGGCGCCGGCCCCACCGCGCAGATAGAGCCCGGCCCCGGGGAGCGGATACAGCTGCGCGACGAGGCTCACGTAGAGCGCCGTGTAGTCCACGCCCTGGACACCGGTCCGCCAGCCGACCACCTCCAGTCCCGTGAAGAGGAAGCGGCGCGGGAACAGGCCGACACGCGCGTAGGCCGACCCACCGGTGTTGCGTTCGTCGTAGCAGTCCAGCCGGATGCCGGCGACCGATGGGCAGTGGAACTGGAAGCTCGCGGGGCCGCCGCCGATGCTGACGCCGAACGCCCAGTCATCCACGGAGGCGGAATCCGCGATCGTCGGCAGGGTGCGACCCACGGTCTGGGCCGCCACGGGTGCGGCGGCGAGGAGTGCGAGGGCGACGGAGAGGAGGCGACGCATCGTGTGGGGGCTCCGTCCAGGGAATGCGCGACGGGCGCTCCATCGCGCGAGCGGGCCCGGCGTCGGGCTGGGCGACGATACGGGCTGGACCGTCCGGCAGCAAGCGCGGCGACCGCGTGTCGTACCGCCGGATCGATCGTCCCATCAGTGCGCCACCAGCCGGTGGACTGCCGCAGCCAGCCGGTGGCCGCGTGGGTAAATCGACCCTGGCTGAACGGGCCGGGGTCCATATATTCGCACCGCGCGAAATGGCAGACTCAGCCAACATCCGTTTCGTGCTCGCACACCACACTCCTCTGATGGAGCAACGAATGAGCAAGCGTCTTCTGTCCACGCTCGCCGGCGCCACGCTGGCCGTGGCCGCCGTCGCCCCGGTGGCCGTCGCGCAGGATGCCGCCATGACACGCGCCGTGCGCTTCGGCATCGAGGGCGGCCTCAGCATGCCGATGGGTGACTTCGGCGACGCGGCGAACATGGGCTTCCTGATCGGCGGTGTGATGGACATCATGCCGGCCAACTGGCCCGTCGCCATCCGCACCAACCTCTCGTACCAGCGCTGGGGGATCGACGAGGACCTCGCCGACGGCGAGAGCTTCAACGCGATCTCGGTGACCGGGGACGCGATGTTCGCGATCCCGACCACCGGCGGCATCCGTCCGTACATCCTCGGCGGTCTCGGCTTCTATCGCAGCGACTGCAGCGCGGATTGCGAGGGGTCCAACGACCTCGGCTTCAACTTCGGTGGCGGCCTGAACTTCAACCTCGGCACGCTCGACACGCACGTCGAGGCCCGCTATCACAGCGTCGACGACGACAGCTTCGTCCCGATCGTCTTCGGCATCCGCTTCTGAGCTCTGCTCGGCAGCACCGACTCGACGGGCCGCGATGTCCTGGACATCGCGGCCCGTCGTGCGTTCAGAACGCGTAGCCGATGGAGAGGCGGATGGTGGGCACGCCGGTGCTCGCGCCGTCGCTGTCGCCGCTCACGTAGAAGAGCCGCTTCGCCCCCACCCCGACGGTCGTGGCGAAGCTGCGCGTGCGGCCAAGGAGCCACTGGTAGTTGAGCTCCACGCCCGCGCCGATCGCCTCGCTGGTCTCGTCGCACGCGTCGAGGCACAGCAGCGCGCCCTTCGCGTGCGTGTAGCCCGCCGTGCCGGCCACGGAGAAGCCCTGCAGCACGGTGCCGGACGGGTAGAAGCGGAACTTGGCGTCCACCGACGAATAGTCGAAGTCGTCGAGCGACCAGAGGGAGGCGCCGAGGGCCACGGAGGTCTCGGAGCCGGTGCGATGCTCGTACTCGCCGGAGATGCCGGTGAGGACGAGGGCGAGCGGGTTGATGGAGACGACCTGGCTCTTCCTGGTGGGGGCCTCCTGCGCGGCGAGCGCGGCGGGAGCGGTCAGAAGAGGAGCGGCCAGAAGCAGGACGGCGAGTGGTCGGCGCATCGGGGATGGGATCGGTGAGGAGTGGGGCGGCACGGCCGCGCTCGCCGCTCGCCGATGCGCCGCATTGCGCGGACATCGCACGATTCGGCCTCGTCGCGAGCCGGTGACGCGCGATCGCCGGTACAGGTGCATCGGTGGGGCCGGGGATAGATTGTACGGAGCGCACGGGACGAGCACGTCCGCGGGGCGCCGGATATGGTCGTGCGGACGCGGGACGCGCGGGCGATCGGGGTGGTGTCGGCGAGTCCCCGGCATCACGACCGTCCCGCGGTTCTGCCGTCCCCGCCCACCTTCATACCCCGAACAGGCTCGGACGGCCCGGCGGGCCGCTCCGCCGGTCGACACACCATGCCCACCCTCCCCCGCTTCCTCGTCGCGCGGCTCGCGGCCGCGTCGCTCGTCATCCTGCCGTCGGTCGCGCGCGCGCAGGCGACGCGGGCCGACTCCGCCACGCGCCCCACGCTCGTCGTCCTCATCACCGTGGACCAGCTGCGCGGCGACTATTACGACCGCTTCCGCCCCCAGCTCCACGAGGGGCTGGCGCGGCTGTACGAGCACGGGGCGGTCTTCACCAACGCGCACCAGGACCATGGGGTGACCGAGACGGCCCCGGGGCACGCGAGCACCCTGTCCGGGCGCTTCCCGCGCGGCACCGGGATCGTCATGAACGCCGCCGGGGTCGGCGACCCGCAGGCGCCGCTCGTGGGGGGCGGGGGGCCGGGCGCCTCCCCCTTCCGCTTCCGTGGCTCGACGCTCACCGACTGGATGCGCCTGCACGACCCGCGCACGCGCGCGCTCAGCGTCTCGCGCAAGGACCGCGGCGCCATCCTCCCCATCGGCCGGCCGGTGCAGGACGTCTACTGGTACGCGAGCGACGGGCGCTTCACCACCAGCACCTACTACGCCGACACCCTCCCCGACTGGGTGAAGGCGTTCAACGCCCGGCACCTCCCGCAGTCGTACGCCGGCCGGAGCTGGACCCCGCTCCTCCCCGACAGCGCCTACGCCGAGCCGGACAGCGTGCCGCAGGAGAGCAACGGGCGCGAGTACGCCTTCCCGCACGTGCTCTCCAGCGATCCCGCCCAGGCCGCCGGGGACATCATCGGCTTCCCGTGGATGGACGACCTGATCGCCGACGCCGCGCTGGCCGGCGTGCAGGCGATGCAGCTGGGCGATGGGCCGGAGACCGACGTGCTGGCCGTCTCCTTCTCGACGACCGATGCCGTCGGCCACCGCTTCGGCCCCGACTCGCGCGAGCTGCACGATCAGATCCTGCGCCTCGATCGCGTCATCGGCCGCTTCCTCGACTCGCTCTTCACGCTGCGCGACTCGTCGCGCGTGCTCGTCGCGCTCACCGCCGACCACGGCGTCACCCCGCTCCCCGGCGTCCGCTCGCACGACGCCGGCAACGGCGAGGGGCACTTCGTCTCCCTGCGCCCGCTCCTCCTGCACACCGACAGCGCGTTGCAGCGGCGCGGCGTGCCGGCCGGCGCGATCGACGCGGACGGCTCGGTCATCTTCCTCGACCGCCCCGCGCTGGCCCGCGCCGGCGTCCCCGCCGACTCGGTGATGGCCGCCGTCCTCGCCGCCGCGCGCCGCATCCCCGGTGTCGCACGCGCCGAGACGTGGCAGCAGCTCTCGCGCGCCGACACCGTCCACGACGACGTCGCCCGCCGCTGGCTGCACATGTACCCACCCGACCTCGCCCCGGACGGCGTCGTCACGCTCGAGCCGTTCAGCATCCTCGGCACCGGCAGCTCCTTCCACCACGGCTCGCCACACGACACCGACACGCACGTCCCGGTGGTCTTCTACGGTCCCGCCTTCGCCACCGGCCGCTTCGACCGCTACGCTCGCGTCGTCGACATCGCCCCGACGCTCGCCGCCGTGCTCGGTGTCCCCCCGACGGAGCCGCTGGACGGGCGCGTGCTGGAGGAGGCGCTGAAGCGGTGAGCAGCGCCCGCCTGCGCCAGGCCTTCGACGAGCTCCACTTCGGCCCGGCACACACCCTCAACCTCCGCGAGCAGCTCCCCACCGCCGAGCAGGCGGTGCAGCGCGCCGAGGCGTGGCTGCGCGAGCGACAGATCGCGCGCGCCGGCGAGGTGCTCGTCATCACCGGGCGCGGCAACCAGAGCGAGGGGGGGGTGTCGGTGGTGCGGCAGGCGGTGGGCCGACTCCTCACCTCGCTCAAGCGTCGCGGCGTCGTCACCGCGGTGCACGAGCACACCCCCGGCTCCTTCGTCGTGCGGCTCGCCCCGGTGAGCGCGCTCTTCGCCGGCGGCCAGCGCAAGCGCGAGCCGCGCCAGACGGTGCCGCGCGACCCGGCCGTCCTGGCGGGCCTGGAGCCGGAGACGCGCCGCCTCCTCCGTCGTCTCGCCCAGCGCGTCCTCGAGTCGCTCGGCGCCAGCCACCTGGACGGCCGCTTCGTGACGGACGAGATGGTGCGCCAGTTCACGGTGCTCGCGCCGGGCGTCCCCACGGGCCCCGACCGCGAGCTCCTCCTCCGCTCCGCCATCCGCCTCGCCCTCTCCGAACTGGACGACGACGCCGCCGAGAGCGACGATTGAGGGCACCAGGCACCAGGCACCAGGCACCAGGCACCAGGCACCAGGCACCAGGCACCAGGCACCAGGCTCATCGCTCCTCGCTCCTCGCTCTTCGCTCTTCGCTCTTCGCTCGCCGTTCCGCTGCTCGCTTCTCGCTCCCCCTCCCCCGTGTCCACCACCCCACCCGCCTCGGTGCCTTCCCCGCACCCGGGCAGCTATTCCTCCCCGCCGCCGAGCGCGTACGACGTGCTGCTCGGCGAGGTCGATCGCATCCTCGGCGAGTGGCGGCAGCTCGTCGCCACCGAGCCGTGGAGCCGCATCCCGCGCACTCGGCTCATCGACACCCTGCCGGAGATCCTGCCGCGCCTCTTCCGCCTCGCGCGCGACGGCGCCGAGGAGCTGGACGTGGAGCTGCGCGAGCTGGTGGCCGCCTCGCACGGCACCGATCGGCGGCGGGACGGGCTGCCGCTGCGCGCCGTGGCCGACGAGTGGACGCAGATGCAGCACGCCTGCTGGCTGGTGCTGCACCGCAACCAGGTGAGCGAGGATGCAGCGCGCGCCGCACTCGACCGCCTCGACCTGCTGATCGACGACGCCATCGGCTTCACGCTGCGCGGCTACTACACGGCGGAGCTGGACGCGCTGCGGGGCCGCGGGCTCGATCGCCGCGCCGGGCCCGAGGAGCGGCGCGCCGGGGAGTCCGACCGGCGGCGATAGAGCGCCGGCCGTCGCCGTATTAGGGTTTGGAGTCGCCGCGGCGGCCGCCCGACCATCCGGGCGCCGCCGCTCCCGCCCCGCCGTTCCACCTCGCCACCAGTCGCCCCCCTCCGATGCGCAGAGCCGCGCTCCCCGTCTCGCTCCTGGCCGCCCTGGCCGTCGCCCTGCCGGCGGCGGCCCAACCGATCCCCGGCTACGCGCCCGCCTCCGCCGAGCGCGAACGACAGCTCGAGGCCGACGCCATCCGGCGCCCCGACAGCGCGCGCGCCATGACGCACGCCCGCACGCTGGCCGCGCGGCCGCACGTCTCCGGCACCGACGCGCAGGCCGTCACGCGCGACTACGTGATCGCGCAGATGAAGGCGATGGGCCTGGAGACGGAGGTGCGCGCCTACGACGTCTGGATGCCGCACCCGACGCGCGTCGGCGTCTGGCGCATCGCTCCCGACACGCTCGCCCTGCCGCTCGAGGAGCCGCCGGTGCCGGGCGACGAGTGGTCGCGGCTGCCGCAGTATCCCACGGTCAACGGCTACAGCGGCAGCGGCGACGTGAGCGGCGAGGTGGTCTACGTCAACTATGGCCTCGTCGAGGACTACGCGACGCTCGACTCGTTAGGCATCTCGGTGCGCGACCGGATCGTGCTGGCGCGCTACGGGCGCAGCTTCCGCGGCATCAAGGCGCGCGAGGCGGAGAAGCACGGCGCGCGCGCGCTGCTCATCTACAGCGACCCGGCCGACGACGGCTTCATGCGCGGCGACGTCTATCCCGAGGGGCCGATGCGCCCGCCGCGCGGCGTGCAGCGCGGCAGCGTGATGAACCTGGACGGCGACCCGAGCACCCCCGGCTGGCCGAGCACCGAGGGCGCGCGCCGGCTGCCGGTGGACAGCCTGGACGTGCCGCGCATCCCGGTGGTGCCGATCGGCTGGGCCAACGCGGCCGAGCTGCTGCGCGACGTCCGCGGCACCGACATCCCGAGCGGCTGGCAGGGGGCGATGCCCTTCCGCTACCACATCGGCCCCGGCCCGGTGCGGGCGCGCGTGCTGGTGGAGAACGACACCGCCACGCGCGCCATGAAGACGATCTGGGACACCTTCGGCATCCTGCGCGGCACCGAGTTCCCCGACGAGCTGATCGTCATCGGCGCGCACCGCGACGCCTGGGACGCCGGCGCGGCCGACAACGTGAGCGGCACGGTGAGCGTGCTCGAGGCGGCGCGCGCGCTGAGCGAGCTGGCGAAGGCCGGCCACCGCCCCAAGCGGACGATCGTCTTCGCGACCTGGGACGCCGAGGAGTGGGGGCTGATCGGGTCGACGGAGTACGTGGAGGACGACTCGCTGCGGCTGCTGCGCGGCGGCGTGGCCTACCTGAACCAGGACGTGGCGGCGCAGGGCCCGCGCTTCGGCGGTGGCGGCTCGCCGTCACTGCGTGCCGCGCTGCGCGACGTCGCGCGCGCGGTGCCCGACCCGAGCGGCGAGGGGAGCGTCTACGCGGTGTGGCGCGCCAGTGCCGACCTGAAGGCGGACACGCTGGAGCCGCCGATGGGCGACCCGGGCGGCGGATCCGACTTCGCCGGCTTCTACAACCACCTCGGCATCCCGATCGCCGAGTGGGGCTTCGGCGGCGCGGGGGGCGTCTACCACTCGGCCTATGACACGCCGCACTGGATGGAGACGTTCGGCGATCCCGGCTACCGCTACCACGCGGCCGCGGCGCGCGTGGGCGCGGCACTGCTGCTGCGCCTGGCCAACGCCGACATCCTGCCCTACGACTACGTGGAGTTCGCGCGCACGATGCGCCGCTTCGTGCCGCCGCTGGCGGAGGAGCTGACGGAGGACGGCGGCACCGTCGCGCCGCTCACCGAGGCGCTCACGCGCTTCGAGCAGGCGGCCACCGCGTTCGCCGCGGCGCGCGACCGGGCGCTGGCCAGCGGGCCGCCGGCGAAGGCGGTGCGCCAGCGCACGAACGCCGCGCTGCTGCAGGTGGAGCGCGCCCTCACGCGCCCCGAGGGGCTGCGCACGCGCCCCTGGTTCCGCAACCTGATCTACGCCGCCGACGAGAACAACGGCTACTCGACGATGGTCTTCCCGTCGGTGGGCGAGGCGCTGCGCGCCGACGACCCGGCACTGGCCGCGCGCGAGCTGGCCGACCTGGCGGCACGCTTCGGCGACGCCGCGGAAGCGCTCGACGCGGCGCGCGCGGCGGTCACCGGGGGCCGCTGAGCGATCGCCCGACGACCGGAACGGCGGAACGGCTTACCGCGGATCACGCGGCGCGCCTCCGGCGCGACACGGATCGATCTCGGCGCCGGTCTGCGTGCGGGGCGCCTGGGATGGTCTCGAACGGCTCGGGGAAGCGGATGCTGCGGAACCCGTCCGATCCTTCGGATCGTTCCTCGCGGCGTCCACCGCTCCGTGCGCCGGGGCTGAGACTGACTGGGGGTGGGCTCCGGATCGGCTCACCCCTCCTCGCACCCGGGTCAACGACTAGGACCGAGCCTCACGCGGAGGCGCGGAGG
>DASTRO010000189.1:0-4090 GCA_035761165.1 Gemmatimonadaceae bacterium
TGGCCCTCGTCGCTGCGTAGCCGATCGACCGCACCGCACTCTCCCACAGACCGATCCTCCTCCCAATGTCCGCCGCCCCCCTCTCCCACCCCTGGACCGTCACGCCCACCGAGGCCGTGGCGATCCAGCGGCGGCTGCGCGAGCTGGTCGTGCCGCACCCGCCCCCCGGCTTCGCGCCGCGCCTGGTGGCTGGCGCCGACCTCTCGATGTCGCGCTTCGGCACCACGGGCTACGCGGCCATCGTCGTGCTCGACGTGGACACGCTGGACACGGTGGCGCGCGCGGACGCCGTCGTCACGCTCCGCTTCCCGTACGTGCCGGGGCTGCTCTCCTTCCGCGAGCTGCCGGCGGTGGAGGCGGCGTGGGAGCGGCTCGACGTGAAGCCGGACGTGCTGATCTTCGACGGCGTGGGCTACGCGCACCCGCGCCGCGTCGGCCTCGCCTGCCACGGCGGCCTGCGCCTGGGCGTGCCGACCATCGGCTGCGCCAAGTCGATCCTCGTCGGCACGCACGGGCCGCTGGGCGACGAGGCCGGGGCCACGGCGCCGCTCGTCCACAAGGACGAGGTGGTGGGGATGGCGCTGCGCCTGCGCGCCCGCGTGCAGCCGGTCTACGTCTCCATCGGGCACCTGATGGACCTGGCGACGGCGGTGCGCGTGGTGCAGTCGGTGAGCACGCGCTACCGCCTGCCGGAGACGACGCGCCGCGCGCACCAGCTGGTGAACGAGCTGCGGCGGGCGGGCGAGGACGCCTGAGGCGCCGCGCCCGCCCGTGCCGTCGTGCGCGCCCTCTCCCACGTCATCGCCTTCGACGACTTCCCCTTCCCGCGCGAGCACCGCGGCGACGTGCCGGTGGTCGGCGTCGTCTTCGCCGGGCTGCGGCTGGAAGGCGTCGTGCGCGGCCGCGTGCGGCGCGACGGCGCGAACGCCACGCGCGAGCTGGCGCGGCTGGTCACGAGCACCAGGTTCGCGCCGCAGCTGCAGCTCGTGCTGCTGCAGGGGATCGCGCTGGCGGGCTTCAACGTCGTGGACCTGCCGGCGCTGCAGCGCGCGACCGGGCGGCCGGTGCTCGTCGTCGCCCGCCGGCCGCCGCGCCTGCCGCTGATCCGCGCGGCGCTGCTCGGGCGCGTGCCGGGCGGGCGGCGCAAGTGGCGCCTCATCGAGCGGCTCGGGCCGATGGAGCCGGCGGCCGGCGTGTGGGTGCAGCGCGCGGGCCTCTCGGCGGACGAGGCGGCGCGCGTCGTCCGCCGTCTCGCGGTGCACGGCCGCATCCCCGAGCCGCTGCGCGTGGCGCATCTCATCGCCGGCGGCGTGGGCACCGGACAGAGCCGCGGGCGCGTCTGACGCCGTCCAGTCGCGCACGGGCGCGCCGCCAACCCCTTGCCGGCCGCGCGGTGTCTGACGAACATGGGGCCGCCGGACGCGCCGGCGCGACCCCGCCAGTGCCAGGGCCACCCCCGTGGGGCCCGCCACCCGTCGCGCCGTGATCGCCGTCCATCCCCTCGCATCCCTCGCCGTGCCGCCCGCTTCCGACGAGCACCACTGGCTCCGCCAGGCGCTCCCGGCGCGCTACTCGATCGTGCGCACGCTCGGCCGCGGCTCCACCGGCGCGGTGGTGCTCGCGCACGACCGCGTGCTGCAGCGCTGGGTGGCCATCAAGGCGCTCCTGCCCGAGGTGGGCGAGGACCCCGAGCGGCGCGAGCAGTTCCACCGCGAGGCGCTCACCAACGCGCGGCTCGCCCACCCGAACATCGTGCCGGTGTTCGACTACGGCGACGTGCGCGGCGTGGCCTTCGCCGTGATGCGCTACGTGCCGGGCACGCCGCTGTCGGAGCACATCACGCGCGAGCGCCTGCTGCCCCCGGGCGACGTCTGCCGCATCCTGGCCGCGCTGGCCGACGCGCTGGGCTACGCCCACCGCCAGCGCGTCGTGCACCGCGACATCAAGCCGGAGAACGTCATCCTCGACCGCGACACGGGGCAGCCGATGCTCACCGACTTCGGCATCGCCCGCGCCGTCTCGCTCGACGCGATGCAGGCGGACGAGATCCGCCGCGAGCGGCTGGTGGTGCGCGGCACGGTGCACTTCATGTCGCCCGAGCAGCTGAGCGGCCGCACCGAGCTGGACGGGCGGAGCGACCTGTACGCGCTCGGCGTGCTGGGCTACGCCCTGCTGAGCGGCGAGCTCCCGATCCAGGGGACGAGCTTCGCCGAGATCGCGCGCCGCCACGGCAGCACGCCGCCACCGTCCCTCGAGACGCGCGCCCCGCACGCCCCGCCGGTCGTCGTGCGTGCCGTCATGCGCTGCCTGGCCAAGCGCCCCGACGACCGCTGGCCCGACGGCGAGGCGCTGCGCGACGCGCTGCTCGGCGCCGGCGCGGCGGCCGCGCCGCGGCCAGGGTGGCTGGGCCGCGCGCGGCGGATGCTGCGGAGGAAATAGAGCGCACAGCGCTCAGCGACCAGCGCTCAGCGCAACGGCCGCTCGGGAGGCGCCGGCTGGCCGGCCCGAGGGCGTTACGCTGAGCGCTCAGCGCTGGTTGCTCTGTCCTCGCCCTACCAGCCGAAGCTCACCCCCACCGTCTGCTCCACGTCCACGGCCGAGCCGCCGGTCTCGTGCTCGTCGAAGCGCCAGCGGGCCTCGGCGCGGAGCCCCAGGCGGGAGGAGAGCGGGATGCGGATGCCGACCGGGAACGCCATCGTCGGCCGGACGAACCGATCGCCGCCCTCCTCGTCGAGCCGCCCGAAGAGCCCGGCCGCGGCGCCCACGTACGGGCGCACGTAGGGGACCGGCAGCTCGGCCTGCACCCCCACCGTCGCCGCCAGCAGGCTGCTGTTGATCTCCTCGTCGCTCCCCGCCGGCGCCCCCGCCGGCGTCACGTCGGCCAGCGCGTAGGCGAGCCCCACCTCGCTGCGCAGCCAGTGCCGCAGCCGCCAGTCCACGCGCAGCGCGGCCATCGGGAAGTTGTCGTCGTCCGCCGGGTCGTAGCGCAGCACGCCCACCGACAGCGAGAGCTGGCGCGCCGGGCTGCGCTCGAAGTAGCTGCGCCGCGGCTGCGCAGTGCGCGACGGCGCGCGGCCGCGATGGACGATCACGCGCTGCGCGTGCGCGGCGGTGGGGAGGGCGAACAGGGGCGCCGCGACCAGCGCGGCGGCGGCGAGGACGGCGACGGACGGAAGACGACGGCGCATCGAGTCTCTCCAGTGGAAGGCGTGTCCCCATTGGATGTTCCCGAGCGCACGTTGGTTTACTCGCCCTACCAGTCCATCGCGCGCATCCGCCGGTCGATGATCGCCGCGTACCACCCCATGCGCGCCGGCCGCCGGACGCGCGGCGCCGGGATCACCGCCGCCAGGCGCAGCGCCTGCGGCCGCGTGAGGCGCGAGGCGCTCACGCCGTAGTGATGGCGCGCGGCCGCCTCGATGCCGAACACGCCGGGCCCCCACTCGATCTCGTTCAGGTACAGCTCCAGGATCCGCTCCTTCGGCAGGATCAGCTCGGCCAGCGGCGTGAGGGCGACCTCCAGCGCCTTGCGCAGCCACGAGCGATGCGTCGTGAGGAAGAGGTTCTTCACGAGTTGCTGCGTGATGGTCGACGCGCCGCGCGGCGGCCGGCCGCGCCGCGCGGCCCGCGTCGCGACCGCCCGCAGCTCCCTCCAGTCGAACCCGTGATGCTGGTAGAAGCGCGTGTCCTCCGCCGCCACGACGGCCCGCGGCACGACGCGCGGCAGCGTCGCCAGCCCCACCCAGCGCTGTCGCTCGTCGTAGTCGCGCCCGGCGGCGAGCGCTTCCACCCGACGCTGCAGCCGCACCATCGTCGTCAGTGGGGGGAGCACCCGCAGGTAGAGAAACGCCAGCGCGGCCGAGCCGTAGAGGACGAGCGGCGCGAGGAGCAGCCAGCGCGTGAGGCGCCGGCGCCAGCCGCCCGGCGTGCGGCGGCCGCGGCGCGCGCCACGGCCTGGCGCGCGAACGGAGCGAGGTGTCACCGGACTCCAACGGAGAGGGGCGGGGGCGCGGCCAGCCTTTCGCCGCGCCGCGCGGCGTCACAAACTACTGCGGCCGCTCCCCGCCGCGCTGCCGCGCCGCGACCGGCG
>DASTRO010000190.1:0-2195 GCA_035761165.1 Gemmatimonadaceae bacterium
AGAGCGGATCGGCCAGGGCGCGCACCTCGACCCGGTCGCCATCGGTCATCGGGAGGTCGACCTGTCCGTCGAGCGAGGCGAGCGCTCCGTCCGGGGCGTGGCGGAGCGTGATGCTCACCACCTGCTCCTCGCCGGCCACCACGCTGTGCAGCGGCGAGAGGTAGGCGGCCACCGGCGTGATGATCATGTTGCGCAGCCGCGGATCGAGGATGGAGCCACCGGCGCTGAACGAGTAGGCGGTGGAGCCGGTCGGGGTCGCCACCACCACGCCATCGGCGACGTAGGTGGCGAGGTGGCTGCCACTCACCTCCACGCCCAGCTGGATCATCCGCACCCGGCTGCCGCGGGCCACGACCACCTCGTTGACGCAGGCGTGCTCCTCGACGCCCCCGTCGGCGCGCACGATCCGCGCCTGGATTCGGAAGCGATCCTCGACGGCGTAGTCGCCGGCCAGCACCTGCTCCAGGGCGCGCTCCAGGTCGTCGGGCTCGACCTTGGCCAGGAAGCCGATGCGTCCCAGGTTGATGCCCAGCGTCGGCACCCGCGACCCGTCGACGGCGCGCGCCGCCCGGAGGAAGGTGCCGTCGCCGCCGAAGATGCAGAGGAGGTCGGTGCTCGCCAGCTCGGGGCGGATCTGCTCGTGGTCCTCCGCCTCGGCGACCCAGGTCTCGATGCCGTGCGCTGCGCACCACGCCTCGGCGCGCTGCCGCACCACGGTCGTCTCCGGATTGGTGGGGTTGTACGCCAGACCGATGCGCCGCAGCCGCGCCGGCCGCGTTCGTGGGTCGCCCGCTGTCACTCGCGCTCCTCCAGCCGCGCCGCGATCTCGTCGAGGCGCCGATGCACCGCGGCGAGCTCCGTCGCCAGGTCGAGCTGCCCGGCGTGCTCGGTGACCGCCGCGTAGCTGCGGTCGAGACCCGCCGCGATGAGGGCGCGCATCAGGCTCGATGGGCTGACCCCGCGGCTGCGTGCCGCACTCTCGACCCGCTCGAGGAGGGCGTCCGGCATCCGCAGGCTGACGATCTGCCGCATCGTGTCGGGCGAGGGCTCGTGCGCCGGCAGCTCGACCGGCTCCAGGCCGGCGAAGGCGCTCAGCTGCTCCACCGAGCCGCTCGACCGGGGGCGCTTCTTCACGAGCGGCATCGTAATACGCGCGTGCTACGCGCGTCCGTGGCGGCGGCGCGTAGCACGCGTCGGGCGTTCGGGCGTGGGGCGTTCAGTGGACAGATGCGCAGCGTGGTGTGCGTTACGGCGGCGACAGTCCGGCTGCGGGCGGCTCTGCGCGCCGCGCCCGTGACATCCGCCCCAGCAGAGCGGCATTTGTCATCCGTCCGAGCGGTGTGAGCGGCGTAAGGCTCCGCGAGCGCGGCATTTGTCAAGCGAAGGCGCGTCGCCGGACAAATGCGCGCGTGGTGTGCGTTACGGCGGGGACGCGGCGCGCCGGCCGCGCACCTGACCGCAGACACGCGACATCCGCACCAGCCGCGCGGCATATGTCCGGCGTCGGGCCACCGCCGCCGGCGTAAGGCGCCGTCAGCGGAGCATCTGTCAGGCGAACACCCCGGCCTCGCCCCCGCCCACCGCGACCTCCACCTGCTCCCCGAAAGCAGCACCGCGCACGCGAGCACCGGGCGGCAGCAGCAGCGCGAGGAACTCGACGTTCCCCTCGGTGCCGATCACCGGCGAGCGGATCACAGCCGCGGGCACGAAGCCGGCCGCAGTGGCGTGCTCGCCGAAGCGCAGCAGCACCTCGCGGTGCACCGCCGGATCGCGGACCACCCCGCCGCGTGGCACCGCCTCGCGCCCCGCCTCGAACTGCGGCTTCACCAGCGCGACGACGCTCCCACCGGGCGCCAGCAGCCCACGCACCGCGGGGAGCACCAGGCGCAGCGAGATGAACGAGAGGTCGAGCGTGGCCAGGTCGACCGGCTGCGGCAGCGAGCGCAGCTCGCGCAGGTTCGTGCGCTCCATGCTCACCACTCGCGGATCGCGGCGTAGTCGGTCGACGAGCTGCGCCCGCCCGACGTCCACGGCGTAGATGACGCGCGCGCCCCGCTCCAGCAGGACATCGGTGAAGCCTCCGGTCGACGCCCCGGCATCCAGGCACGCCAACCCCGTCGGGTCGACGCCGAAGGCGTCCAGCGCCGCCTCCAGCTTTGCGCCGGCGCGGCTCGCCCAGCGCGGCTTGGCCACCA
>DASTRO010000191.1:0-11127 GCA_035761165.1 Gemmatimonadaceae bacterium
GGGCAGCGGCCGCGTGCGCCCGCTCTCGTCCACGTAGAAGCGCGGGCGGATCAGCTCGTCCGCGATCGGCACCGCCGTCGTCCCCGCCACGCTGGCACTCGCCACGCTGGCCGAGGGGAGGGCGTAGGCGTCGGCCGCGCCCATGTTCACCGCGTAGCCGAGGTCGCGCAGTGACGCGATCGTCATCGCGCTCAGCGGGTTCGTGCCGTAGCTGATCCAGCCGGTCATCAGCTCGTTGCGGAACACCGTCTCGCGCCAGTGGCCGTTGCGCGTCCCCTCGCCGCCGGTGTTCTCCACCGGCACCAGCTCGCCGCCGCCGCCGATCGCGTCGTAGGCGTCGCGCGCCGTGGCACCCAGGAAGAGCGGATCGTCGCCGTCGCCGCCGTGCAGCAGGCCGCGCCATTCCCACAGCGTGCCGATGCCGAGCACGTGCCCGAACTCGTGCGTCAGCACCGCCTGCACGAGGTCGGAGTTCCGGCTGAGGTCCGTCGAGTCCAGCTCGACGACCCCGACCACGGGGAGCGCGGTGCCGCTGCCACGCACCAGGCACGGGCCGGCGCGCGCCAGCGTGCCGTTGGCGCCGTCGATGTGCGTGACGCGGACGAAGACGAGCAGGTCGTCCACCGACTCGGTGGAGGTCGGCTGCCCCTCGTAGCAGTCGTCGGCCGCGAAGTCGACGGCGACGTTGGGCAGGTCACCGCTGATCACGCGCCGCCAGCGGTCCACCACCGCCGACACCACGCTGCTGGCGCGCGAGTCGGGCGTGCCCACCCAGCGCACGCGGATGTCGTAGCTGCCGTCGCCGCTCCCACCGGTGAGCGGCGGCGGCGGCACGGCGTCGGGCTGCGGGCTCGGGGCGGGCGCCGCGGCGGCGGTCACGGTGAGCGGCGCGGTGGCCACCTTCCCCTCCGTCTCCGCCACCACCGCGCCGGTGCCCGGCGCGATCGCCGTCACCAGCCCCGACGGGGTGACGCTGGCGATCAGCCCGTTGGTCACGCGGAAGGTGACCGGATGGCCGCTCAGCGCGTTGCCGGCGGCATCGCGCGCCACCGCGGAGAGCTGCGCGCTCTGCCCGGCGGCCAGCGTGAGCGACGACGGGATCAGTTCGATGGAGGCCACCGGCACGACCACCACCCGCACCACGACCGAGGCCGTCCGCCCCTCGCTCTCGGCCGTGATCGTCGCCTCGCCGGCCGAGAGCGCGGTGAGCAGCCCGGTGATGCTGACCGCAGCCACCGCCGGAGTGCTCGTCCGGTAGCCGACCGTGCGGCCTCGGAGCGCGCCGCCCGCCGAGTCGCGCGGCGTGGCCGTGAGCTGCACCATCGAGCCGGCGGTGACCGACGCGGGCACGTCGTCGAAGGTGAGCGAGGCCACCGGCACCGGACGCACGACGAGGCGCAGCGAGGCGGCGCGGCCGCCCGCAGTGGCCGTGATGTCCGCCGTGCCGACGCGCCGCGCCGACGCGACGCCGTCCGTCGAGACGGTGACGACGCTGCTGTCGGAGCTGCGCCAGGTGACCGTCGCCGCCGAGAGCGCCTTGCCCCGGCGATCGGTGAGCAGCGGGGTGAGCGCGATCGACGTCCCCTCGTAGAGCGTGTCGACGGCCGGCGAGAAGACGAGGCTGGCCAGCGGCTGCGGCGCGCTGGTCCCGTCGGCGCCACCGCAGGCGGCGACCGCGACGAGCCCCAGCACGGCGAGCAGGCGGCCGAACGGACGGGACGACGGCGCCTGGCGGCGCGCGGGGATGGACACGACGAATCTCGGCAGCAGAGGAGCGGAGGACGCGGATGGCCGGTGCGCGGCGGGTGGACGCGCGGCCCGGCGGCAGGACGCCCGGGCCTGCCCGGGCGCGGACGCACGCCAGGTCGGTGCGCCCTGGTGAGGACGACCGCGTTGGCACCGCTGTCACGGCGCGAAGGAGATCTCACCGCATCGGCGATGCCGGGCGGACGGCCGGCGCGTGGCCCACCCTGTCCAGCGCACGGACGCGCAGGGATGTGACACGCGAGCCCGCCCGCCCCCCAGGTGGATCGCCCGCGGCGCCCTTCCCGCTGACTGCAGTCGGGAGCGGCCGGGACGGCAGGCGCGAGCGTGTCATACCCAAATGTTTACAGCGCGTTCCGGCACGCCACGACACGCCGCCCCGGGCGCGCCGTAGAGATCCGGGTGGCGCGCTCGGCCCACCTCGTGCGCCGCGATCCCGGCGCGGGGCCCCCCCCGACTACCACGATGACGTTCGCCGCCGGCGCGCGCCCCACCAGAACGTCCCCGCCAGACGCCTTCCGCCGCCCGCCCCCAGACGCCAGACGCCCCCCCCCACCCCACCGCCACCCATGCCCTGCCTCCTCGCCCTCCTCGCCCTCGCCCTGCCGCGCGTCACCATCGCGCTCCTCTGGTTCCTCTCCACCTGGTTCCATGGTGTCTTCGACTCATGGCTCCTCCCCGTCCTCGGCTTCATCTTCGCCCCCGTCACCCTCCTCTGGTACAGTGCCGTCCACAACTGGTGGGGCGGCGTCTGGGGCCCGTGGCAGATCGCCGGCCTCGTCGTCGCCATCCTGCTCGACCTCTCCCCGTCCGCGGGCAAGCGCGGAAAGTGACGCCGGCGCCTCGCGGCACCCGGCGCCGCGCGCTACCTTCGCGCACATGGAACGGCAGGTGCACCAGCCCATGGTCGGCTTCCACCAGGATGACGAGGGGCACTGGGTGGCCGAGCTGGCGTGCGGGCACACGCAGCACGTGCGGCACGATCCGCCGTGGCAGCTCCGCCCCTGGGTGACGACGCTCAAGGGGCGCGCCGGGCGGATCGGCCAGACGCTGCGCTGCCTTCGCTGCGAACGCGGGGAGTGAGGAGGATCGCGCGATGTGGACGGCCTGTCTCTTCTGCCACGGCCACCTGGGCCGCAACGACCTCCTCCCCACCTTCCGGGTGGGCCGCCGCCTCGCCTTCGACCCGGCGCGCGGGCGCCTCTGGGTCCTCTGCAGCCGCTGCGGCCGCTGGAACCTGAGCCCCCTCGAAGAGCGCTGGGAGGCGATCGAGGACGCCGAGCGGCTCTTCCGCGGCACCCCGGTGCGCGTCTCCACCGATCACGTCGGGATGGCCGAGCTGCCCGAGGGGCTGACGCTCGTCCGGATCGGCGCCGCGCCCAAGCCCGAGCTGGCCACCTGGCGCTACGGCCGGCTGCTGCGGCGTCACCTCGTGCGCACGGCGGCCGGGCGCGCGGTGGCGCGCGGCGCCAGCGAGCTGTCGCGCGTCGTGAGCCGGGGCGTGCGCAGCGCCGTGCGCAGCGTCGGCCTGCCGATGCCCGGCTACGACGCGCTCACCTGGCTCCGCATCCACGTACTCCCCGACCGCGTGCTGGCGATGGCCCCGACGGTCGCCGGCACCCCGCTCGTCATCCGGGCCGCGCACCTGGAGCACGCGGCCCTCATCCGACCCGAGCGCCGCGAGCCGTGGCGCATCGTCGTCCCACACGATGGCGGGATCGTCACCCTCACCGGCGACGCCGGGCTGCGCACCGCGGGCAAGCTCTTCGCCGCGCTGAACGGCGTGGGCGCCTCCGGCGAGCAGGTGCAGGCAGCCTTCCGCAAGCTGGAGGACGCCGGCAATCCCGACGGCTACTTCGCGCGGATCGCCGCGCTGGCGCTCCGCACCTCGTGGGGGCGCTTCCCCGACGCCGTCGCCGACGGCCCCCTCCTGCCGACGCACCTCTCCGACGCCGAGCGGCTGGCGCTCTACCTGACCAACCGCTCCTTCTGGGCCCGCGGCGCCATCGGCAGCGAGCCGCGCACGACGCTCCCCAAGCTCCCCCTGGTGGACCGCCTGGCCCTCGAGATGGCGGCCAACGAGGACGCCGAGCGCCGCGCCATGGAGGGGGAGCTGGCCGCGCTCGAGGCGGCGTGGCGCGAGGCCGAGGAGATCGCGGCGATCGCCGACGCGCTCCCGCACGCGCGCGCCCCGCGGCTCGTCGCGCCGCACCCGGCGCCGCGAATCGCGTAGGCCCGGAACGGCGAACGAGGAGAACGGCCTGGCACGGATCACGTGGCGCGCCGAAGGCGCGCCACGTGATCCGCGGCCGCGTTAGGCCGTCGCCGTTCCCGCGCCGGCGCGCACGGGCGTGAGCCAGCCGTGCGTGTCCGGCGTCTCGCCGTGCACCGTGGCCATGAAACGGCGCTGCAGCTCCCGCGTCACCGGGCCGGCGCGGCCGGCGCCGACGGGGATGCGGTCCACGCTGCGGATCGGCGTGATCTCGGAGGCGGTGCCGGTAAAGAAGAGCTCGTCCGCCGTGTAGAGCGCCTCGCGCGGCACCGGCTGCTCGCGCACCTCGATCCCCAGCTCGCGGGCCAGCACCAGCACCGTGTCGCGCGTGATGCCGATCAGGTTCGTGCCGTCCAGCACCGGCGTGACGAGCACGCCGTTGCGCACGAGGAAGAGATTCTGCCCGCTCCCCTCGCTCACCAGCCCGCCCGGCGCCAGCGCGATCCCCTCCGCGTAGCCGTTGGCGACGGCTTCCATCTTGATGAGCTGTGCGTTGTTGTAGTTGCCCGCCGCCTTCGCCAGCGCGGGGAAGGTGTTGGGCGCCATCCGCTGCCAGCTCGAGACGCCCACGTCCACTCCCTGCTCCAGCGCGTCCGGGCCCAGGTAGGTGCCCCACGGCCAGGCGCAGATGAAGGTCTGCACGGGGCTCCCCACCGGGTTCATCCCCGCCGCGCCGTAGCCGCGCAGCACCGTCGGGCGGATGTAGCACGACGTCAGCCCGTTGCGCTCCACCGCCGCCGCGCACGCCTCCGTCAGGTCGTCCACCGAGTACTCCAGCGGGATGCGGTAGATGCGGCAGGAGCCGAGCAGCCGCTCGAGGTGCTCGCGGAGGCGGAAGATGGCCGGGCCGTCCGGCGTCTCGTAGCAGCGGATCCCCTCGAAGACGGAGGAGCCGAACTGCACCGCCAGACTCAGCACGTGGACCTTCGCGTCGTGCCACGGCACGAACTCGCCGTCCTGCCAGATCCATTGCGCTTCGGTGAGGTGCGCGGACGATGTCGCGGTGCCGGGCATGCGCGGGTCGCTCCCTGGTGGGTGAGGGTCGGACGAAGCGGGCGCCGCCGGCGAGGGGCCGTGCGCCCGGAGCCGTGCACAAGATACTCGCCCGGCGCACCGCCGTGCGCGCCGGGTGCCGCAACTTGCCTACGGCCGCAGGGTATCAGGTCGGATGTCGTCCCCGTCGTTGCCGGTGCCGCGTCCGACGCGCGCCCTCGCGCTCGCGCTGCTGCTCGCCGTCACTGTCTCCGGTGCAGCCGCCAGCGCGCAGCCGCCGGCCCGCCCCGCCCTCCCGCCACCGGCCGCCGACACGGTGCCCCCCCCGGCACCCGCGCGCAGCGACGGTGGCGAGTGCCTGGGCTTCGCCTTCGGCGCCTGGAGCCCACCGCTCGACGCGAAGGCCGCCGGCCATGCCCCCTTCCCCCCGGCCGCGTCGCTCCCGCACGCGCCGGGCGGCCGCGACTGGGCGGCCACCGACCCGGTCGCCCGCGACACGCTGCTCCTGCTCTTCCCGAGCTGGTGGCCGGCCGGCGTCAGCATCCGCTTCGCGCACGCCCCGCGCACCCCGGGCGACACGGTGCACGGCACCGCCACCGCGCTCGTCGCCGACGGCCGCGTGCGAGCACCGGAGGCGAAGGTGCTGGGGTGGCTGGTGCCCTGCGCTGCTCCGCCGGCGCCGTAGCGGCGCCGGCGCCGTGGCGGCGCGCGAGCGGGCCCCCCCCTCGACGACCACGATCGCGCCGCCGCCGCGGCCACCCGTCATCGAACCCCCGCCCCCCGCATCGCTGCCCCGCTCCCCTTGACACTCTATGGAACCAGCCGTATCGTGGCTTCCAGTAGAATTTCTATGGGAGCGCCATGCCGCCGTCGCCCGTCGAGCTGCTGCAGGGGACGCTGGACGTCCTCATCCTCAAGACGCTGAGCTGGGGCCCCCGGCACGGCTACGCCATCGCCCGCTGGATCGAGCAGGTCACCGACGACGTGCTGCGCGTCGAGGAAGGCTCGCTCTATCCCGCCCTCCACCGCATGGAGAAGCGGGGCTGGATCGCCGCCGAGTGGGGGCTCTCCGAGAACAACCGGCGCGCCAAGTACTACCGGCTCACCACCCAGGGCCGCGCCCAGCTGCGCGCCGAGCTCTCGGCCTGGGAGACCTTCGCCGGCGCCATGCGCAAGGCGCTCGCCGCCGATGCCACGCCCGCCTGAGCACGCGCCGCGCGACGCGCCGGACCCGCCCCGCGTCCCGGCGTGGCGCCGCTACCTGCGCTTCTGGGGCCCCGACGTGGATGCCGACGTGGACGACGAGCTCCGCTTCCACCTCCAGATGCGCATCGACGACAACCTGGCGCGCGGCCTCGCGCCCGAGGCGGCCCGCGCCGAGGCGCTCGAGCGCTTCGGCGACGTGGAGCGCGTGCGCGCCGCCTGCCGCACCATCGGCCACCAACGGGAGAGCGCCATGAAGCGCACCGAGCATCTCGCCACGCTGCGGCAGGACCTGCGCTACGCCGCCCGCACGCTGCGCCGCGCGCCCGGCTTCACCCTCGCCGCCGTGCTCTCGCTGGCGCTGGGCATCGGCGCCAACGCGGCCATCTTCACCCTCATCGACGCCGTCGTGCTGCGCCCGCTGCCGGGGATCGCGCACCCGGAGGCGCTCGTCGAGCTGTCCACGAGCTCGATCTCGTATCCGGCGTACCGCGACATCCGCGACGAGAGCGGCGCCTTCGCCGGCTTCGCCGGCTATCGCACGCGTCCGATGTCGCTGAGCACGGGTGATGGGGCCAGCGTCATCAGCGGCGGCATCGTCTCCGGGAACTACTTCCCGCTCCTCGGCGTGCGCGCCGCCCTCGGTCGCACCTTCGCCCCCGACGAGGACCGGCCCGGCTCGCGCATCCCGGCGGTGGTGCTGAGCCACGGCCTGTGGCAGCGGGCCTTCGGCGGCGACAGCGCGGTGGTGGGTCGCACGGTGCGCATCAACGCGCACCCCTTCACCGTGATTGGCGTGGCGCCGCGCGGCTTCCGCGGCACCAGCCTGGCCAGCGCGCCCGACCTCTGGATGACGATCAACGCCTGGCCGCTCACCGCCGTCGGCTCCTTCACGCGGCTCGACATCGAGAACACGGGCTGGGGCTGGATGCAGGGCGTCGGCCGGCTGGCGCCGGGCACGACGCTGGCCCAGGCGCAGGCGCGGCTGGGCGCCTACATCGAGCGGAAGCGGGCCGCCGGGTCGCCGACGGCGCAGTTCCTGGACGACGTGACGATCGTGCCGGCGCGCGACGCTGCCGTCGGTCTCGATGGCGGGCCGGGGCTCGACGCCTTCGTCCTGCTGCTCGGGGCCGCGGTGGGCGTGGCGCTGCTCATCGCCTGCGCCAACGTCGCCAACCTGCTGCTGGCGCGCGCCGCCCGCCGGCAGCGCGAGATCAGCGTGCGGCTCGCCCTCGGCGCCGGCCGCGGGCGACTCGTCCGACAGCTCCTCACCGAGAGCCTGCTCGTCGCCCTGCTGGGCGGCGTCGCCGCGCTGGCCGTGGCGGCGGTGGGCGGCCGCCTGCTGGCGCGCGTGTCGCTCCCCGGCGGCGTCGACTTCCAGGCGCTCGGCACGGGGCTCTCGCCGCGCGGCCTCGGCGTGGTGGCGGCGCTCGCGCTCCTCTCCGTGGTGCTGTTCGGCCTCGCCCCGGCGCTGCAGGCCTCGCGGCCGGCGCTGGCCGCCGAGCTGCGCGGCACGGGCGCGGCCGCCGGAGCGGGACGCGGCCGCCTGCGCGACGCGCTCGTCGTCGCCCAGCTCGCGCTCTGCCTGGTGCTGCTGGCCGGCGCCGGCCTCTTCGTGCGCAGCCTGCGCACCGCGCTGGCGGTGGACACCGGCTACGACACCGAGCGCGTGGCCGTCGGCATGCTGAACCTGGGGCTGCAGCGCTACGACGCCGAGCGCGCGCGCCTCTTCTACGCCACGCTCGGCGAGCGGCTGGCGCGGCGCCCCGGCGTGACGGCGGTGAGCTTCGCGGCGACGCTGCCGCTCACCGGCAACGAGGACGTGTACGGCTTCGCCCTCCCCACCGCGGCCGGCGACACGGCGACCCGCACCTCGCTCGCCACCGACATCGTGGCACCGGACTACTTCCGCACCGTGGGCCTGCGGCTGGTGCGAGGCCGCGAGTTCACGGCGCGCGACGGGCCCGGCGCCCCACTCGTCGCGATCGTCAACGAGACGCTCGCGCGGCGCTACTGGCCGGACGGCGACGCGGTGGGCCAGCGCATCGGCATCGACGCGCCGGGCGACCTGCTGATCGTCGGCGTGGCGCGCGACGCGTCGTACAGCTCGCTCGGCGACGTGTCCGCACCGCACATCTACCTGCCGCTGCTGCAGCGCGACACGCGCATCGCCGACGACGTCGTCGTGCTGCTGCGTGCGGAGGGAGACGCCGCGGCGCTGGTGCCGGAGCTGCGCGCCGCGGTGCGCACGCTGGATCCCGACGTGCCGGTGCTGCACGCCGACACCTTCGACGGGATGCTGGCCGAGGTGCTGCGGCCGCAGCGGCTGGCGGCCGCGCTGCTCGGCCTCTTCGGCGGGCTCACGCTGGTGCTCGCGGCGGTCGGCATCTACGGCGTGATGGCCTACCTGGTGGGGCAGCGCGCGCGCGAGATCGGCGTGCGCATCGCCCTCGGGGCCAGCGCGCGGCGCGTCGTCGGGCTGGTGCTGGGGCGCAGCCTGGTGCTGGTGGGCACGGGGGTGGTGCTGGGGCTGGGGCTGGCCCTGGCGGCGTCGCGCGTGGTGGCGGGCTTCCTCTTCGGCATCGGCGCGGCCGACCCGTGGGCGATGCTCGGCAGCACGCTGCTGCTGGCCGGTGTGGCGCTGGTGGCCAGCTACGTGCCGGCGCGGCGGGCAGCGGCGATCGACCCGCAGGTGGCGCTGCGGACGGAGGGATAGGGGCGGGGGGCGGACGGAGTCGACTCCGTCCGCCCCTCGTCCCCTCCCCTCGCCTGGCGCCCACCCCCCTCGCGGGGTCAGCTTTCGCGGACCGGCCGGCCGGGTGCGCACGCCCCGGCGGCCCCCCGCAACGCTCCCCCTTCACGCCGAGGTCCGTGCCGCCAGTGCGCCCGTCCGTCGCCGCCCCCGTCGTCCCGCCGCGCATTCTGCCGCGTGCCGCCCGCGCCGTCGCCCTCGCCGTGGCGCTCCCGCTCGCCGCCTGCACCACGAGCGGCAACACGCCGCCGCAGCCGCCGGCCCCCGCCGGCCCCCCGCCCGACTCCCTCGCCGCGCGCCGCCCCATCCCGCATCCCGTGCGCGAGTCGCCCGGCTTCGCCCGCGCCGTGGCCAACGGCACGCGCACGCGGCTCGGTACGCCGGGCCCCAAGTACTGGGAGCAGTACGCGCGCTATCACATCACCGGCACGCTGCAGCCGGAGCTGCTGCGCTTCAGCGGCGAGGAGCGGGTCACCTACTACAACCGCTCGCCCGACACGCTGAACGAGATCTGGGTGAACCTGAACCAGAACCTGTTCGCGCCCAACGGCGTGCGGAACGGGCCCGTGCCGGCCACCGAGGGGATGGAGATGTTCCGCGTGCGCGCCGGCGGCCGCTCGCTGGCCCCGGTGGACTCGGGCCCCGGCTACCAGATCGACGCCACGCGGATGCGGATCACCCTGCCGCGGCCGCTGCCGCCGGGGCAGCAGCTGGAGCTCGAGTTCGCGTGGGGCTTCGACGTGCCGCCCGACGGCGCGCCGCGCGAGGGCTCCATGGGCGACGTCTTCATGATCGCCTACTGGTACCCGCAGATCGCCGTCTACGACGACGTCAACGGCTGGCACACCGACCCGTACATGGGGCAGGCCGAGTTCTACATGGGCTACGCCGACTACGACGTCGCCCTCACCGTGCCGGCCGGGTGGCTGGTGGCCGCGACGGGGGAGCTGGTGAACGCCAGCACCGTGCTCTCGCCCACCACGCAGCAGCGCCTGCAGCGGGCCCGGACGACGGGCGAGTACGTGCGCGTCGTCACGGAGGCCGAGCGCGGCGCCGGGCGGGCGACGGCGGGCACGCCGGGGGCGACCGGGCAGACGCTCACCTGGCGCTTCCGCGCCAGCAACGTGCGCGACTTCGCCTTCGGCGCGTCGTCGCGGTGGCTGTGGGACGCGACGACGGCGGCGGTGGGCGACCGCGACGGCGACGGCCGTCCGGACTCGACGGTGGTCAACAGCTTCTACCGCCCCGAGGCGCGCGCATGGGCGTGGGACCAGTCGATGCGCTACGGGCGCCACGCGATCGAGTTCCTGAGCAGCTACCTGTGGCCGTACCCGTACCCGCAGATGACCGCGCTCGAGGGGCCGCGCTCGTGCGGTGGGATGGAGTACCCGATGCTCACCTGCATCGGCGGCCCGCGCGACACGCTCTCGCTCTATTCGGTGACGGTGCACGAGTTCGCCCACATGTGGTTCCCCATGCAGGTGGGCTCCGACGAGCGCCGCTACGCCTGGATGGACGAGGGGCTCACGCGCTTCAACCAGGCGCAGGGGATGCGGGCCTTCTTCCGCGGCTACGACCGCGAGGCGCAGTCGCGCGAGGCGTACCTGAACTTCGCGCGCACCGGCGGCGAGGTGGAGCTGATGCGCCACGGCGACCTGTATCCGTACGGCACTCCGGCCTACGGCATCGCGACGTACGAGAAGATGGCGACGAACCTCGTCGCGCTCCGCGCCATCATGGGCGACTCGGCCTTCCGCGCGGCGTACCGCGACTACGGCATCCGGTGGATCGGCCGGCACCCGACGCCGTACGACTTCTTCTACGCCTTCGAGCGCAACGCGCACCGCGACCTGGACTGGTTCTGGAGCCCGTGGTGGTACGAGACGTGGACGCTGGACCAGGGGATCGCGGAGGTGCGCGCGGCGCCCGGCGACAGCCTGCAGATCGTGATCGAGGACCGCGGCCTCGTGCCGATGCCGGTGCGCCTCGCCGTCACCCGCGGCGGCGCCACCGAGCGGCTCGAGGTGCCGGTGACGGCCTGGCTGACCGGCGCGCGCCGCTACACGGTGACGGTGGACAGCGGCTCGGCAGTGACGGCGGTGACGATCGACCCGGAGCAGGCGTTCGCCGACGTCGACCGGCG
>DASTRO010000192.1:0-6831 GCA_035761165.1 Gemmatimonadaceae bacterium
GCACTTCAGCGAGTACGCCAGCGACGGCTACCTGGTCTTCATGCCCGACATCGTCTACGAGGAGGGGAAGCCGGGAAGCAGCGCGCTGGACTGCGTGACGAGCGGCGTGAAGAAGGTGATCGAGCTGGGCTACGCGGACCCCGAGCACATCGGGATCCAGGGGCACAGCTGGGGAGGCTACGAGAGCTCCTTCATCATCACGCAGACGGACATGTTCGCCGCCGCGGTGATCGGCGCGCCGCCGGCGGACCTGATGAGCATGTACAGTCAGCTCTACAAGAACACGGGCACCGCCAACGCCGGGATCTTCGAGATCGGTCAGGTGCGCATGGGCGCCGACAAGAACCCGTGGACGGCGCACGAGCTGTACGAGAGCCAGAGCCCGGTGAGCCACGTCCGCAACATCACGACCCCCTTCCTGGTGCTGCAGGGCACGGACGACGGGGCGGTCGACTGGCTGCAGGGCGTGGAGCTGTACAACGCCGCTCGGCGCTGGGGGAAGCAGGTGATCTTCCTCTCCTATCCGGGGGAGAACCACCACCTGGCGAAGAAGGAGAACACGAAGGACTTCCAGATCCGCATGAAGCAGTTCTTCGACCACTACCTGAAGGGTGCCCCGGCGCCGAAGTGGATGACGGACGGCGTGCCGCACCTGCTCAAGGGGACGGAGGCGGCGCTGCCGCAGTAGTCGGGACCGGCGCCGCGCTGGGATCGGCATCGCGGCGGGGTCGCGGCGGGGGTGCCCCCCGGACAGCGGAAGGGAACCTTCCAGTGCTGTCCGGGGGGCACCCCCGCCGCTCCTTCATGGGTTCTCCGTCCGGCGTCTTGCTCGTTCGGGGGTCGCGTCGTACGGTAGGCGCGGCCCTCTCCTTCCGCTGCGCATGACGACGACCCCCACGGTTCCCGCGTCGGGCGTGAGCTATACGGCGCCCGCCGTCACCGACGTCCCCGCCGCCGCTCCGGCGGCCGCGACCGCGGACGCCTGCCGCAACTGCGGCGAGGCGCGGCACGGGGCCTACTGCTCGCACTGCGGGCAGCACTTCCTCGAGGACCGGCTCACCTTCCGGCTGCTCGCGGCCGAGGCGTGGGAGCGCATCACCTTCGAGCGTGGGTTCCTGCGCACGCTCTGGGAGATGACGATACGGCCGGGCGTCGTCGTGCGGCGCTACGTGAGCGGGCAGCGGCGGCGCTACGTGAGCCCGTTCACCTACCTGGTGGTGGGCGCCGCGCTCTCGCTCGTCGTGCTGCACCTCTTCGACGAGGCGTTCGCCGTCTACCTGCGCCAGCAGGTGGCGGCGACCGGCGTGGCGGCGCGCCTCGCCTTCACGCCGGCGCAGACGGACGCGTACGTGCGCGCCTACGGCGTGGTGGTCGAGCAGACGACGTACACGAGCCTCGTGGTGGGCGTGCTCTACGCGCTCCTCCTCCGCCTCCTCTTCCGCCGCTCGGGCGTCAACCTGGCGGAGGCGTCGGTCTTCGCGCTCTTCACCTTCGGCCACGTCTACTTCGTGGACGCGCTCGTCTCGCTGGCCACCATCCCGACCACGGGCGACATGGGGCTCAGCATGGGGCTGACGCTGCCGCTCTACCTGGTGGTGACGGGGCTGGCCGCGGCGCAGTACTTCGGCCGCCCGCTGTGGACGGTGGTGAAGAACAGCGTCGCCGTGGTCGTGGCGTTCGGGCTCTTCTCCGTGCTGGCGATGATCGCCATGGCGCTGTACGCGGTGACGCGGTAGCGCACCGGCCGCGTGGAGCCGGTCTACTTCCCCACCGCCGCCGACTTCCGCGCCTGGCTCGAGGCGCACCACGCCACGGCCACCGAGCTGCTGGTGGGCTTCCACCGCAAGGGGAGCGGGGTGCCGAGCCTCACCTGGCCGGAGTCGGTGGACGAGGCGCTCTGCTTCGGCTGGATCGACGGCGTGCGCCGCTCGGTGGACGTGACGCGCTACTGCATCCGCTTCACGCCGCGGAAGCCGCGCAGCACGTGGAGCGCGGTGAACGTGGCGCGGGTGGCGGAGCTGGTCCGCGAGGGGCGCATGCGCCCGGCGGGCCTGGCCGCCTTCGAGCGCCGCGCGCCCGAGCGCACGGGCACCTACTCGTACGAGCGCCGGGCCGACGCCGTCTTCGACCCGCCGCTCGAGCGCCACTTCCGCGCCAGCTCCGCGGCATGGGACTTCTTCCAGGCGCAGCCGGCGGGCTACCGCCGGCTGATGACGTTCTGGGTGATGAGCGCGAAGCAGCCGGCCACCCGCGAGCGGCGCCTCGCGCGGCTCATCGAGGCCTCGGCCGCGGGGCAGCGGATCCAGTAGGAGCGGCGCGGGCGTGAGAGGAGGAACCAGGCACCGGAAGACCAGGGAACAGGAAACAGGAAACAGGAAGCAGGAAGGACCTCGGGACGCTACGAGGCGCCCTCTGGAGCCTGCGGTTCCCTGATTCCTGGTGCCTGGCGCCTTGCCCGGCGCGATCTCACCCTGGACGTCGGCACCCCCGCGCCCTACTATATCGCCGCCCGATACATCGACCCTCGACCGAGCTGCGGCGGAGGCCCGGTGACCAGGCGTGCCACGCGCGACCCCGCGGAGTTGCTCCCGCTCCCGGCGTCCGAGTTCCAGATCCTGCTCGCCCTCGCCGACGCCGAGCGGCACGGCTACGGGATCAAGCAGGAGGTCGCCCTGCGGACGGGGGGCGAGGTGCAGCTGGGGCCGGGGACGCTCTACGGCGCCATCAAGCGCATGCTCGCGGGCGGGCTGATCGAGGAGAGCGACGAGCGCCCCGACCCGGCGCTGGACGACGAGCGGCGGCGCTACTATCGCATCTCCGCCTTCGGCCGCGAGGTGGCGGCGCTCGAGGCGCGACGCATGGAGCGCCTCGTCGCCCTCGCCCGCCGCAAGCGCCTGCTCGGCCGGCTGGAGACGGCGTGATGCGCCGCCCCCGGCTGGTGGCGCCCTCGGTCGCGCTCTACCGCGCGCTGCTGGTGCTGGCCCTGCCGCACGCCTTCCGCCGCCGCTTCGGGCGCGAGATGACGCAGTGCTTCGCCGCCTGGCTGCGCGACGCCGCCGGCCAGGGCGTCGCCGCCTTCGCCCGCGCCTGGCTGGCCGCGCTGGCGGACCTGGCGGCCACCGGCGCCCGCGAGCGGCTGCACGCCACGCGCGCCGCCCTCGCCGCGCTCGCCGCCCGCCGCGCCCACGTGCGTCACGGGGCGCGGCGCTCCCCCTCTCCCGACCGCGAGGACGCGATGGGCACCCTCCTCCAGGACCTCCGCTACGCCGTCCGCACGCTCGCCCGCACCCCCGGCGTCGTGCTCGCCGTCGTCGTCTCGCTCGCCCTGGGCGTCGGCGCCAACGCGCTCGTCTACAGCGCGGTGGACGGCATCGTCTATCACCCCTTCGCCTATCCCGACGCCGACCGGCTCGTCGCGCTCGGCGCCGCCTCGCCGCAGACGGAGGGGGAGCGCAGCTTCGTGGAGGCCATCTCCCCGCCGGAGTACCTGGACCTCACGGGAGAGAGCCGCACCCTCGAGCGCGCCATGGCCTTCGACCTCGGGAACCGCAACATCTCGGGCGGCGACCGGCCGGAGCGCGTCTTCACGGCGTTCGTCTGGGGCGACCCGTTCGCCACCATCGGCCTGCGCCCCGCGTTGGGGCGCGGCTTCCGCCCGGAGGAGACGACGGAGCCCGGGGCGGCGGTGGCCGTCGTCAGCCACCGCATCTGGCAGTCGCGCTTCGGCGGCGACTCGTCGCTCGTCGGCCGCACGATCCTCATGAACGGGCGGCCGGTGACGGTGATCGGCGTCATGCCGCCCGAGCTGCTCCTCCTCGGCACCGACCTCTGGCTGCCGATGGGGGTGAGCCCGCAGGAGTTCCCGCGCGAGCGGCGGCAGTGGACGGTGCTGGCGCGGCTGCGCGACGGCGCCTCGCTCGACGCGGCGAACGCCGAGCTGGCGACGGCGGCCGCGCGCGTGGCCGCCGCCTACGGCGCGGCGCAGGACGCGTACGCCGGCTGGCGCGTGCAGGCGGCGCCGCTCACCGAGGCGCTGCTCGGCGACTTCCGCCCGGCGGCGGTGGTGCTGCTGGGCACGGTGGCGCTGGTGCTGCTCATCGCCTGCGCCAACATCGCCAGCCTGCTGCTGGCGCGCGCCACGGCGCGGCAGCGCGAGCTGGCGGTGCGGCGCGCCCTCGGCGCGGGGCGGGCGCGACTGGCGCGCCAGCTCCTCACCGAGAGCGTGCTGCTCGCCCTCGCCGGCGGCGCGCTGGGGCTGGCCGTCGCCTACGGGCTGGCCGACCCGCTGACGTCGCTCTTCCCGGCGCGGATCACCGACGCCGGCGTGCACGCCGCGGTGAGCGGGCGCGTGGTGGGCTACACGCTGGCGGTGGCGGTGCTGGCCGGGCTGCTCTTCGGCGTGGCGCCGGCGCTGCAGGGCGCGCGCGCCGAGGGGGGCGCGGCGCTCACGGCGGCCGGCGTGCGGCAGACGACGCACGCCGCGGCACGCCGGCTGCGCCGCGCGCTGGTGGTGGCCGAGATGGCGCTGGCGCTGGTGCTGCTGGCGGGGGCCGGGCTGCTGGCGCGCAGCTTCGCGCGGCTCACCGCCGTGGACCCCGGCTTCGACCCGTCGCACGTGCTGACGATGCGCCTCTCGCTGCCGGCGGAGAAGTACGAGTTCGAGGCGATCGCCCCGTTCTTCGAGCAACTAGCCGAGCGCGTGACGGCGCTGCCGGGCGTGCGCTCGGCCGCGGCGGCGACGCAGTTCCCGCCGGGCAACGGCTTCGACACGCAGGTGGCCACGGAGCGCGACCTGGGCACCGCCGGCGCCGCGCCGCGGCGGGCGGACGTGACCAACGCGACCACCGGCTTCGTGCGCACGATGGGCTACGTGCTGAAGCGCGGCCGCGCGTTCGACGCGCACGACGGCGCCGACGCGCCGGCGGTGGTGCTGCTCAACGAGACGGCGGCGCGCCGCTTCTTCCCCGACGGCCGCGCGGTGGGCCAGCGCCTGCGCATCGGCGACGACAGCGCCAGCGCGCGCTGGGCGGAGGTGATCGGCGTGGTGGGCGACGTGCGCAACCGCGGGCTCGACGCCCCCACCGCGCCCGAGCTGTTCGTGCCGGTGGCGCAGCAGCGCGCGCAGTGGAACAGCCAGCTCTTCCTCCTCGTGCGCACCACCGGGGACCCGCTGCGCGCGCTCCCCGCCGTCCGCGCGGCGATCGCCGAGCTGGACCCGGACCAGCCGGTGTACGCGATCCAGACGCTGCAGAGCGCGTTCGCGACGAGCATGGCGCAGCGGCGGATCGCGATGCTGCTCGTCACCATCTTCGCGGGCATCGCGCTGGTGCTGGCGGCGGTGGGGATCTACGGCGTCATGAGCTACCTGGTGAGCGAGCGCACGCACGAGATCGGGATCCGCATGGCGCTCGGCGCGCCGCGCGGCCGCGTGCTGCGCCTGGTGCTGCGCGAGACGCTGGCGCTGGTCGCGGTGGCGGTCGTCCTCGGCCTGGGGGGCGCGCTGGCGCTCGGCCGCGCGCTGCGCAGCCTCGTCTTCGGTATCGGCACCAGCGACCCGGCGACGCTGGCGGCGGTGGCGCTGTTGTTAGGCGCCGTGGCCGTAGCCGCGAGCCTGCTCCCCGCCGGCCGCGCGACGCGGGTGCCGCCGGTGGAGGCGCTGCGGGAGTAGCTCCGGCGCCCGGCTATGCCGCGGGCAGCACGAGGCTGAAGGTGGTCCCCGCCCCGGTCGCGCTCGCGGCCGTGAGGTCGCCGCCCATGGCGCGCGCCAGGTCGCGGCTGATCGCCAGCCCCAGGCCCGTGCCCTCGTGCGCGCTGTTCAGCGTCCGGCCGAGCTGGACGAAGGGCTCGAAGATGGCCTCCAGCTTGTCGGGCGGCACGCCGGGGCCCGTGTCGCGCACGCGCATCACGACGCGCTCGCCGAGCGACGAGCAGGAGACCGTGATGCGGCCGCCGGCGGGCGTGAACTTCACCGCGTTGGAGAGGAGGTTGAGCAGGATCTGCTCCGTCCGCGCGCGGTCGACGCGGGCGACGATCTGCGGCGGGCACGGCCCGTGCTCCAGGGTCACGCCCTTCCGCAGCGCCTGCGGCTCGATCATCGTCGCCACCGTGTTCAGCATCGCGACGACCGACACCGGCGCGATGTCGTAGGTGAGCTGGCCCGCCTCGATCCGGCTGTAGTTCAGCAGGTCGGTGATGATCGTCAGGAGGTGCTGCTGGCTCCGCCGGATGCGCTGCAGCGCGTCGCGCTGCTCGTCCGACAGTGGGCCGTAGAGCCCCTCCGTCAGCAGCTCGGTGTAGCCGCCGATGGCGTTGAGCGGCGTGCGCAGCTCGTGCGACATGGCGGCGAGGAACTCGGCCTTCGCGCGGTTGGCCGCCTCGGCGGCGGCCAACCGCCGGGCGTCGGCCAGCCGCTGCTCCTCGGCCGCCCGGCGCTCCGTGAGGTCGCGCGTGACCTTGGCGAAGCCCACCAGCTGGCCCGCCTCGTTGCGCAGCGCGGTGATGATGACGTTCGCCCAGAAGCGCGTGCCGTCCTTGCGGATCCGCCACCCCTCGTCCTCGAACCGCCCCTCCCGCGCGGCCACCTCCAGCTCGTACTGCGGGAAGCCGTCGGCCACCTTGTCCTCGGGGTAGAAGACCGAGAAGTGGCGGCCGACGATCTCCTCGGCGGTGTAGCCCTTGATGCGCTGCGCTCCCTCGTTCCAGCTCGCGACGCAGCCCTCCGGGTCGAGCATGAAGATGCCGTAGTCCCTGACGGTGGTGACGAGCAGCCGGAACCGCTCCTCGCTCTCGCGCAGCGCCTCCTCCGCGGCGCGCCGCTCGGTGAGGTCGCGC
>DASTRO010000193.1:0-25335 GCA_035761165.1 Gemmatimonadaceae bacterium
GAAGGGAAACGGTCCGGCGGGCGATGGTCCGGTGCGGGCGGCGGTGCACGGGGGCGCGATCGTGTAGCCGGGGGGGGCCCCGCGCCGCCATGCGGTGCGCCGCCCGGCCCGCGCCGGCGCGCCTCCGAAGTTAGCTCGCCGGATCGGATTTTGCCCTGCGCCCCGGACATGGCGAGCGAGTGGATCATCCGCGAGGGCTCCTCCCGCGCCGGGTTCCGCTACCGGCGCCCGGGAGGGGCCCGCGTCACCGACCGCGCGACGCTGGCGCGCATCGACGCGCTCCGCGTCCCACCCGGTTGGCGCGACGTGCACGTCGCGGCCAGCCCGCGCGCCGCGGTGCAGGCGTGGGGGATCGACGCGCGCGGCCGCAAGCAGTACCGCTATCACGACCAGTCGGTGAAGCGCGCCGAGCTGCGGAAGTACCACCGCGTGCGCCGCCTGGCGCACGACCTGCCGCGCATCCGGACGGCGGTGGACCGGGACTTCCGCGCCGCGGGGCTGGGCCGGCGGCGGGTGAGCGCGGCCGTCGTGCGGCTCATCAGCCAGGGCTTCTTCCGCGTCGGCAACGAGCGCTACACGCAGGAGAACCGCACCTTCGGCATCACCACCCTCCAGCAGCGCCATCTGACGCTCGACGGCGACACGCTGGTCTTCCGCTACGTGGGCAAGCGCGGCGTCCGCCAGCGACAGGTGGTGGTCGATCCTCACCTCGTCGCCTTCGCCCACGAACTGCTGGCCGCGCCCGGGCGGCGCCTCTTCCGCTACCAGGAGGACGGCGAGTGGCGCGACCTCACGGCGCGCGACGTCAACCAGTACCTGCACGACGTGCTCGGCGTGCCCTACACGGCGAAGGACTTCCGGACGTGGGGCGGGACGCTCCGCGCGGCGACTGTGCTGGCGGAGCTCGGCCCCGCCGAGAGCGAGGCGAGGGCGCGGAAGAACGTCCTGACCGCCGTGCGCCTGGTCGCCGCCGAGCTCGGGAACACGCCGGCCATCTGTCGCGCGTCGTACGTCCACCCGATCGTCATCGCGCGCTACCTGGACGCCGGCGAGGTGATCGAGCCGCAGCGCGTGCGCGCCGCCCGCCGGCACGAGCACTTCCGCCTCGCCCCGGAGGAGCGGGCGCTGATCGCCTTCCTCGACCGCCACTTCCCCGAGCGCCGGAAGGCGCGCACCGCCGCGCCGCCGCGTGGGCGCGAGCGTCGGGCCGACGCGGCGTGAGCCGGGCGCGGGCCGGGCGCGGACCGGGTGCGGGCCGGGTGCGGGCCGGGCGCGGGCCGGGCGGTCGGCGGCTCAGGGCAGCGCCAACGACTGGTGCGCGGATACGCCGGCCGTCACGCCGTCCGCGGAGGCCCAGGTCGCGTTGTGGGGCACGCGCGCGGCGTCGCCGGCGGCGTACACGCCCGGGACCGTGGTCTCCTTGCGCGCGTCCGTGCGGATCACCGCCCCGAAGGGCCCCGCGTCGAACGCGCAGCCGAGCTGCTCGGCGAGCGGGCTCGCCATGCGCGTTCGTGAGGTGGTGAAGAGTGCGTCCAGACCCACCAGCGCGTCACCATCGCGGCCCTTCAGCTGCACGCCGCTCAGCCTCGGCCCGTCACCCACGATCCCGACGATCGAGCGCGGATCGACGCGCACGCCGCGAGCGGCGAGGGTCTCACGCTGCGCGGCGGTCGGCGTGAAGCTCCCGTTGGTGAAGAGCGTGACGTCGGCGCTCCAGTCCGGGAGCAGCAGCGCCTGGTGGAGGCTCGACTCGCCCACGGCCAGCACGCCGAGACGGCCGTCGGCCACCTCGTAGCCGTGACAGTACGGGCAGTGCAGCACGCTGGTCCCCCAGCGCTCCCGGAGCCCGGGAATGTCGGGCAGCTCGTCCACCACGCCCGTCGCGAGCACCAGCCGGCGCGCCCGCGCGCTCGCGCCCGAGGCGAGCGCCACCTCGAACCCGCCGTCGCAGCGCACCGCTCGCGTCGCCTCGTCGACGCGCAGCTCGGCGCTCGGGTAGGCCAGCACCTGTGCGCGGGCCGTCTCGAGGATAGCCGCCGGCGAACGGCCGTCCTGGCCGAGAAAGCCGTGGGCCGCGTGCGCGAACCGGTTGCGCGGCCGGCCCGCGTCGACGACGAGCACGCGGCGACGCGTGCGGGCGAGCTGCATGGCGGCCGAGAGGCCCGCCCAGCTCCCGCCGACGACGATGACATCGTGGGTCTCACTCGGCATGTGATGGTGTGGTGGGGGAGACGTGGGCGTGGGGCGTCAGCTCGCGGACCTGCGCGGCGAGGCTGGCGACGGTGATGCGGGCGAGCCGCGCGGCGAGCAGCGCCTCGGCGTCATCGAGGAACTCGTCGAGCGTGCCGTCCACCGCGCGCTGGATCCGGCACCCGCCGTCGGGCGGGTTGGGACCGGCCACGTCGATCCCCCGGAGGAGCCGCTCGCCGAGCGCGGCGTAGACGTCGCGCAGGGTGATGGCGGTCGCGGCGCGGGCCAGCGTCCACCCACCGCCGGTGCCGCGGGACGAGGCCACGAGCCCGGCGTCGCGCAACCCGGCGAGCGTGCGGCGCACGACGACGGCATTGGTCCCGACGCAGGCCGCGAGCTGCTCCGACGTCTGCGGCTCCGCCGCCTCGGCCAGGTGTGCGAGGACGTGGAGCGCGACGGAGAAACGCGTGCTGGCTGGCATGTAACAGATAGTGTTACGAATACCCGCCGACGTCAAGCCCCCGGCGTCCCCGTCGGCCCGCGAGTCGGCCCCTCGTGACGTGGGCCGCCGTGCGCTCGTGGCCGCTGCGCTCCGCCACCAGGCGGCGCGGTGCGCCGGGGGCATCCGTGTCCGGGGGACTGAGCCGCACCGTGGCCCGACCCGGTGCCACGCGGTACGTTTGGCCGGGTGAACATCGTCGAACCAGTCGCGTGGGCCGCGGGCGGGCGGGCGTTGCGCATCGTCGACCAGACGAGGCTCCCGGGCGAGCTGGTGGAGCGCGAGCTGGGCACGCTGGACGAGGTGTGCGAGGCGATCGCCGCGCTGCGCGTGCGCGGCGCACCGGCCATCGGGATCGCCGGCGCGATGGGGCTCGTCGTCGCGCTCGGCAGCCACGCCGACGAGGCGGCGGAGCGCTTCCGTTGGCGCGCCGCGTCCTACGCACAGCGCATCCGCGCCACGCGGCCGACCGCCGTCAATCTGCCATGGGCGCTGGACCGGATGCTGACGCGCCTCGAGCACGCGGCCGGCGACGCGCCGGCGCTGCTGGCCGCGCTGCGCGCCGAGGCCGAGGCGATCCTGGAGGAGGACCGGCAGATGTGCCGGCGGATCGGCGAGCACGGGCTGCCGCTGGTGCCCGACGGCGCGCGCGTGCTCACCCACTGCAACGCCGGCGCGCTGGCCACGGGCGGCATCGGCACGGCGCTCGCCCCACTCTACCTGGCCGCTGCGGCAGGCCGGCGCATCGAGGTGCTGGTGGACGAGACGCGCCCGCTGCTACAGGGAAGCCGGCTGACCGCCTGGGAGCTGATGCGCGCCGGCATTCCGGTGACGGTGCTGACCGACTCGATGGCGGCGAGCCTGATGGCGTCGGGCGGCGTGGACCTCTGCCTCGTCGGCGCCGACCGCATCGCGGCCAACGGCGACGTGGCGAACAAGATCGGCACGCTGGGCGTCGCGGTGGCGGCACACCACTTCGGGATCCCGTTCTACGTCGCCGCGCCGAGCTCCACCGTCGATCCGGCTACCCCGACCGGCGCCGCGATCCCCATCGAGCAGCGCGCCGAGCGCGAGGTGGTCTGCGGCTTCGGCACGCCGACCGCGCCGGAGGGCGTGCGCGTGTACAATCCGGCGTTCGACGTCACGCCCGCCGCGCTGGTCTCAGGCATCGTGACCGACGTCGGGGTGCACCGGGCGCCGTACGATTTCGCGCGCCGCGTGCCAGCGAGCGCGGGGGGCCCCCCCCGAACCACATGATCGCGCTCGCCCGCCAGTCCCTCACCATCGAATCCACGCCGCCAGAACCCACTCGACGCACGCCCGAGGACGCCGGGCGCCACACGCCACACGCCGGCTCCCCGCCGCCGGGCAGCCGGCCGCCCCGCACGGAGCCCGGTCCCGGCCGTTGCCCCCCCTCGTCGCTCATCGCTCATCGCTGATCGCTCCCCCCATGCGCCACGTCCTCGCCATCGACCAGGGCACCACCGGCACCACCTGCCTCGTCATCGACGCCGACGGCCGCGTCGCCGGCCGTGGCTACCGCGAGATCACGCAGCACTACCCGCAGCCGGGCTGGGTGGAGCACGATCCCGAGGAGCTCTTCACGGCCACCATGGACGCGGCCCGGCAGGCGGTCGCCACGGCCGGGGCCACGCCCGACGCGATCGGCATCACCAACCAGCGCGAGACCGTCGTCGTCTGGGACCGCCGCACGGGGCAGCCGGCGGCGCGCGCCATCGTCTGGCAGGACCGGCGCACGGCCGCCCGTTGCCGCGAACTCGCCCCGCAGGCGGAGTCCATCGCGCGGCGCACCGGGCTCGTCGTCGATCCGTACTTCTCCGCCACCAAGCTCGAGTGGCTGCTGGCCAAGGGGCTCGGCGAGCGGGCGGCGCGCGGGGAGCTGCTCGCCGGGACGGTCGACAGCTGGCTCGTCTGGCGGCTCACCGGCGGGGCCGTCCATGCCACCGAGCCCACCAACGCCTCCCGCACGCTCCTCTACGACATCGATCGCCGCGCCTGGAGCGAGGAGCAGTGCGCGCTCTTCGGCGTGCCGGCGGCGATGCTTCCCGAGGTGCGGCCGTCGGCGGGGGAGTTCGGCTGCACGATGCCGGAGCTCTTCGGCCGGGCGGTGCCGATCACCGGCGTCGCCGGCGACCAGCAGGCGGCGCTCTTCGGCCAGGGGTGCTGGCGGCGTGGCGAGTCCAAGCAGACGTACGGCACCGGCGCGTTCCTCCTGCTCAACACGGGGGACCAGCGCCCCGAGGCGGCTCCGGGCGTACTGACGACGCTGGCCTGTGACTGCGACGGCCGGCCGGCCTACGCGCTCGAGGGGGCGATCCTGGTCGCCGGCGCCGCCATCCAGTGGCTCCGCGACGGGCTGGGGATCCTGGCCGAGGCGGCGGAGAGCGAGGAGCTCGCCCGCTCCGTCCCCTCCACCGATGGCGTCTACTTCGTCCCCGCGCTCACCGGGCTCGGCGCGCCGGACTGGGAGCCACGCGCCCGCGGCACGATCGTCGGCCTGACGCGCGGCACCGGGCGGGCGCACCTGGCGCGCGCCGCGCTCGAGGCGATGGCCTATGCCACGGCCGACGTGCTCGCCCTGATGCACGAGCGCAGCGGTGCCGCCGGCGACGGCGCGCCGCTGCGTGTGGACGGCGGCGCCTCGGCCAACGACTGGCTCATGCAGTTCCAGGCCGACGTGCTCGGCCGTGCCGTCGAGCGCCCCGACATGATCGAGACGACGGCCCTCGGCGCCGCCGGCCTCGCCGGCATCGCGGCGGGCGTCTGGCCGGCGGCGGACCGCTTCCTCGCACGCCGATCGTTCGCGCGCTTCACGCCGTCGGCCGGGGCCGCCGCGGCGCGGGGCGGCGCGGCCGAGTGGCGCCGCGCCGTTCGAGCCGCCCTCGCCTGGGCGCGCGACGTGCACGACCAGGACTGAGCATGGCTGGATCGGAGCGGGAGACGAGGATGACGGCGGAGCACGACGAGCGGGGTGGGCGCAGGGGAGGAGAGACGCTGGACGAGCGGCTGGCGCGCCATCGGGCGGCGCTGGCGGCCTGCCGGCGCTGCGGCCTGCATGCCGTCCACGGTTCGCTCCCCATCGTCTCCGTCGCCCGCGCGCCGCGGGTCATGCTCGTCGGCCAGGCGCCCGGCCGCACCGAGGTGCGCGACGGCCGACCCTTCCTCGGCGCCGCCGGCCGCACGCTGTTCCGCTGGCTGGCGCAGGCCGGCGTGGACGAGGCCACCGTGCGCGAGCGCATCTACATCGCGGCCGTGACGCGCTGCTACCCCGGGCCGAGCCCGTCGGGGCGCGGCGACCGTGTGCCGTCGCCGGCAGAGCGGTCGGCGTGCGCCGGGTGGTTGGAGGCCGAGCTGCGGCTGATCCGGCCGGCGCTCCTCATCCCCGTCGGGCGGCTGGCCATCGACGCGCTCGTCGGCCCGCGTCCGCTGGCCGAAGTGGTGGGGCGCGCGCACGACGTCACCCACGCGAGCGGCAGCAGCGTCGCCGTCCCGCTCCCGCACCCGTCCGGCGCGAGCAGCTGGGTGCACGCGCCCGGACACCGGGTGCTGCTCGACGGGGCGCTCGCGCTGCTGCGCGACGAGCTGGCCGCGCTCGGGCTCGCCGGCCCTGCCAGCGCGGAGCGGGTGGCATGAGGGGCGCACTGATCTTCACCCTGCTACTCGGCGGGCAGGGCGCCCCGCGGCCGGCGGACCACTGGTTCGGGCGCGACAAGCTGAAGCACTTCTTCGTCAGCGCCTTCGTGCAGAGCGTGAGCTACGCGACGCTCCAGGCTTCCGGCGCCGATCGCGACGCCGCCCTGGCCGGCGCGACGGCAGCGACGGCCGCGGTGGGCGTCGGCAAGGAGCTGTTCGACCGGCGCCGCGGCGGGCCGTTCAGCGTGCGCGACCTGACGTGGGACGCCGCCGGCGCGGGCGCGGCGACGCTGGTGCTGGTGCGGACGGAGGAGAGCAGCGATCAGCGATGAGCGACGAGGGGCGAGCGTGCCCCCCCTCGGGCTGGCCAGTACTGGCCCGGCAGAGGGTGTTCCGCTGGTCGCTGACCGCTGAGCGCTGAGCGCTGCTCTTCTCTATATTGCCCAGTGCTCGGGCACCCCGCGCCCGCGCCACACTCCGACGGGGCGGCCGCATCTCACGCGCCGCCGAGGATCGCCGCCGTGAAGCCACGCACCAAGTTCGCCATCGGCGGGCTGCTCGTGCTGAGCACCGCTACCTATCTCATGGCCAGCTCCATCAGCGAGACGGCCGTCTACTACCTGACGCCCAACGAGCTGACCGCCAAGGTCGCCAAGGATCCCACCTTCTACGGCACCGGCGTGAAGGTCGGCGGGCGCGTCGTGCGCGGCACCATCGAGCGCGAGCCGGGCGGCCGGATGGTTCGCTTCGTCGTCACCGACAGCGCCGGCCGCAGCCGCATCCCGGTCGTCTACCGCGGCATCGCGCCCGATACCTTCACCGACGAGGTGGACGTGGTCGTGGAGGGTCGGCTCGGCCGCGACGGCACCTTCCAGGCGACGACGCTGCTCGCCAAGTGTGCCTCGCGCTACGAGAACGCGCCGCAGCAGCCGGGCGCCGAGCATCCGGCGGGGGTTCCCCGGTCCACCGCGGCCGTGCCCGCATCGCCTGAGGTGCACGCCTCGTCATGATCCTCCTCGGCGAGCTCTCGCTCTGGGTCGCGCTGCTCATGGCGGCGTGGACCGCCACCGTCTCCTTCGCCGGCGGCGCCATGCGGCGCACCGACCTCGTCGCCAGCGGCGAGCGGGCGCTCTACGCCACCACCTTCTTCATCGTCCTCGCGTCGGCCGGCCTGCTCACCGCGCTCGTGACGCACGACTTCTCGCTCACCTACGTCGCGTCGCACACGAGCAGGAATCTGCCACTGGCCTACACCATCACCTCGTTCTGGGGTGGGCAGGCCGGATCGATGCTCTTCTGGGCGCTCGTCCTCAGCGCCTACTCGGCGATGTGCGTGTGGGGGAACCGGCGCAGCAATCGCGAGCTGATGCCCTACGTCACCGGCACGCTCGGCGTCGTCCTCCTCTTCTTCCTCGCCACCACCGCCTTCGGCGCGAACCCGTACGAGCGGCTCGGCTGGACGCCGCCCGACGGGCGCGGGATGAACCCGCAGCTCCAGAACCCCGGGATGGCGATCCACCCGCCCAACCTCTACCTGGGCTACGTCGCCACCGCGCTCCCGTTCGCCTTCGCCGTCGCCGCGCTCGTCACGCGCCGGCTGGACGCCGGCTGGCTGGCCGCCGTGCGGCGCTGGACGCTCGTCTCCTGGTTCTTCCTCACCGTCGGCATCACGCTGGGCATGTGGTGGGCGTACGTCGAGCTCGGCTGGGGCGGCTACTGGGCCTGGGACCCGGTGGAGAACTCCTCGCTCCTCCCGTGGCTGACGACGACGGCGTTCCTGCACTCCATCATGATCCAGGAGAAGCGGGGAATGCTGCGGAAGTGGAACGTCGTGCTCGTCATCTCGTCGTTCCTCCTCTCCATCCTCGGCACCTTCATCACGCGCAGCGGCGTGATCGAGAGCGTGCACGCCTTCGCCCAGTCGCCGGTGGGCAGCTGGTTCCTCGGCTTCCTCGTCGTCGCCACCCTGGCCAGCGGCTACCTGGTGGCCACGCGGCTGAAGGACCTGGAGGGGCAGGCGGAGCTGGAGAGCATGGTGAGCCGCGAGGCGGCCTTCCTCTACAACAACCTGGTCCTCGTCGGCATCGCCTTCTCGGTGCTGTGGGGGACGCTCTTCCCCATCCTCAGCGAGGCGGTCAAGGGGGAGAAGATCACCGTCGGCGCGCCCTTCTTCAACGCGGTGAACATCCCGCTCGGGCTCCTGCTCCTGGCGCTCACCGGCATCGGGCCGCTCATCGCCTGGCGGCGCGCCTCGGCGGAGAACCTGAAGCGGCAGTTCGCCGTGCCGGCCTTCGCCGGCGTGGCCGTCGGCGCGCTCCTCTTCGCGGCCGGCATGCGCGACGGCTACGCGCTCGTCGCCTACACGCTCGGCGGCTTCGTGCTCGGCACCATCGTGCAGGAGTTCTACAAGGGCACGAAGGCGCGGCACCGCATGCACGGCGAGAGCGTGCCGGTGGCGCTCTACCGGCTGGTGATCCGCAACCGGCGGCGCTACGGCGGCTACATCGTCCACTTCGGCATCGTCGTCATCTTCGCCGCCTTCGCCGGCTTCGCCTTCCGCAAGGAGATGGACATCACGCTGCGGCCCGGGGCGAGCTACACGACGGTGGACCCCTACGGCCACACGTGGACGTTCACCAACCAGGGCGTCTCCGAGTTCGAGTCGCTCAACCGCTTCGTCACCGGCGTCACGCTGGCCCTCACGCGTGACGGCGAGTCGATGGGCATCCTGACGAGCGAGAAGCGGCAGTACGTGGACAGCCGCAAGATGCCGACCTTCGAGCCGGTCACCGAGGTCGGCATCCTGGAGTCGGCCAAGCAGGACGTCTACCTCGTGCTCGTCGGCGTCACCGGCGAGCAGACGGCGGAGCTGAGCATCCGCTTCAACCCGCTCGTCTGGTGGGTGTGGTACGGCGGGATGATCATGGCGGTGGGCGGGCTCATCGTCCTCTGGCCGCAGGCCGAGCGGCGCCGCCCGCAGCGCGGCTACGCGGCGGTGCTGGAGCCGGCCGCGGCGACGGCGGGGACGGCCTCGTGAGCCGGGTCGTGAATGGGTCAACGAGTCGCGAGCGGAGCGCCGATCCCGTGCTGACGCGCCGTGCCTTCCTCGGTGCGCTGGGCGCGCTCGCGCCGGCGCTCGCCGCCTCGCGCGCACTGGCCATGCAGGAGGTGCCGGGGACGTCGATGAGCGGCGACGGCTACCGTCCCGTCGCCCTGCCGCGCAAGGCGGGCGTCGCCGGGCCGTCGATGTCGCCCGAGGCGCGCGACGCGGTGGAGCGGCAGATCGCCTGCCCGTGCCCGTGCACGCTCGACGTCTACACCTGCCGCACGTCGATGCCCTGCGGCTTCTCGCCGCGCATCCACCGCGACGTCATGGGCCTCGTCGAGAACGGCTATTCCGCCGACGAGATCCTGGCGGCGTTCACCGACGTCTACGGCAACGCCATCCGCATGGCACCGCCGAAGCGGGGCTTCGACCTCATGGCCTGGGTCGCGCCCTTCGCCGCCATCGGCACCGGCGCACTCGGCATCTACGCGCTGCTGCGCCGCTGGCAGCGGCCCGCCGCAGAGACTCCCGCCGCCGGCGTGCGACCGATCGGGGTCGACGCCAGCGCGGACGAGCTGCGCCGCCTCGAGCAGGCGGTGCGCGAGGACCGCCGATGATCCCGCTCGTCATCGGCACCGTGCTCGCCCTCGCGGCGCTCGCCGTCGTGCTCTACCCGCTCTTCGCGCACAGCGGCGAGCTGCCGGTGCGCCGTGCCGTCGCGCCGGCGGTGGAGCAGGGGGAGGAGAACGCGGTGGAGGTGCTGCGCGAGATCGAGTTCGACCGCGCCACCGGCAAGCTCTCCGACGCCGACTACGCCGCGCTCCGCGCCCGCTACACGGAGCGCGCCCTGGCCGAGCTGCGGGCCCGCGACTCCGCCGCGGCGCTCGCCGCGCTGCCGGTGGAGGACGCCGCCGAGGCCGAGGTGCGCCGCCAGCGCGCGCGTCTGGCCGAGTGCCCCACCTGCGGCCCGCGTCCGGAGCCGGACGCACTCTACTGCTCCGACTGTGGCCGCTTCCTGCCGGGCCGCTGCGGCGCCTGTGGCGCCCCTGCCGAGCAGCCCGGGATGCGCTTCTGCTCGGCGTGCGGGCACACGCTCGCCGCCTGAGCACTCACGCGCGACGCTCCAGTCGCCGCGCCGCCGCCCTGAGCGGCAGCACCGCCGCCAGCGCACAGAGCAGCGCGGCCGCGCCGAAGCCCAGCAGCATCTCCACCGGCTCCGGCGCCCTGCGCCGCCAGTGCGCGGTGACGTACGCGTAGACCGGCCGCGCCTCGAGCACGACGACGGCGCCGATCGTCGCCACGGCGGCCATCATGTACACCAGCCCGCCGAACGACGTCGGGATCTGCGCCGCGCTCTCCGTCTCGTAGCGCGGGAAGAGCGTGCCGAGCCCCACGGCCAGCCCGGCCACGGCGAAGGTGAGGCCGACGATCGTACCCAGCGTCACCGCGAACATGAACGCGCTCACGCCCAGCAGCAGGTTCGTGGCGGCCACCAGCCCCACGGCCAGCAGGAGCAGCGGCACCGTGCCCACCCAGTACTTGGCCCACAGCAGGTCGCGCATGGCCAGTGGGCTCGATCGGAGCAGCCAGAGCGTGCGCCCCTCCAGGCTCACGCCGGGGAAGAGGAAGCGCGCCGCCACCGACGCCAGCACGAAGCCCGCCACGCCCAGGTTCAGGAAGGGGATCACGTTGACGAGGAAGAAGCTCATCCCGTCGCCCCGGAGCGGCAGCAGCTTGATGTTGAACACGTACACGATCACCAGCACGACGAGCAGGATGAGCTGCGACCACTGCGTCGTGTCGCGCAGGAAGACGCGGATCTCCTTCAGCACCAGCTCGCGGCGCGTGGTGCCGAGGGGCGCGAGGGCGCGGGCCGCCAGCGTCCAGAGTCGTGCCGCCGTGCCCGACGCGCCGGCGCTCTCCTGCGCTCGGCTGAAGGCGCGGCGGTAGAGCGCGCGGTGCAGCATCGCGCCGAGCACCACGAACGCCCCCGCCGTCGTCCAGAGCAGGTAGAGGGGCAGCCCGTCGTTCGTCCAGGTGAGCCAGCTCATCACCGCCTGTTGCGCCCACTCGCTCGGCAGGAACGCCGAGCTGGGGGTGCGCAGCACCGCCACGAAGTCCACCAGCGAGCGGAACCCCTCCGGGCGGGCGAGCTGCTCGGGACGCATGAGCCGGAGCAGCAGTACCACCGCCGCGGCTGCCAGCACCGACACGACGCTCAGCACCTCGCGTGTGCGCCGTGCCGGGAAGATGGTGACGAGGAGCAGCGTCACCGCGGTGCCGATCGCCGCCGGGATGGCGAGCAGCGGCACGACGACGGCCAGCGCGACGAGCGGGAAGAAGGGCCCGCCGTCGTACGCCAGCCCGTACGCCGCGAGGATCGGCACGGCGAGCAGCCCCACCATCCAGCTCGAGTGCAGCCCCGTCTCCAGCAGCTTGGCCAGGTAGAGCCGCAGCCAGTCCAGCGGCGCCGCGGCCAGCAGATCGAGATCGCGCGCCAGGTAGAACGTCGAGAGGCTGGTGATGACGTTGGAGAGGAGCAGGATGGAGAGGAAGCTGAGCAGCGCGACGCCCAGCAGCTTCCCGGCCAGCAGCTCCCCGATCTCCGGCACGCCCTTGAAGTAGCCGAGCGTCCGGTGCACGACGCCGAACAGCACCGTCCAGAAGACCGCGCCGAGCGTCCCGAGGATCGCCAGTCGCACGCCGCGCCCCCGCTCGCCCTGCCGTGCACGGGCGCGGGCCGTGAGCCACTTGGGGCGGAGGAGGAGGGCGATGGAGGGCTGGCCGGCGAGGGACCGGGGACCGGGGACCGGGGACCGGGGGGGGCGCCGGGTGGCGTCCCGTGGGTGTGCCTGGTCCCTGGTCCCTGCGTTCCTGGGCCCTCGCCGTTCACGCATCCAGCACCTCGGCCAGCTCCCGCGCCCGCGCCTCGCCGGTGAGGCGGAGGAAGATCTCTTCCAGGTCGTGCGCCCCCGTCACCGCGCCGGCGCGCAACTCGTCCATCGTGCCGCAGGCGCGCAGCTGGCCGCCCTGCATGATGCCGATGCGGTCGCACATCGTCTCCGCCACGGCCAGCGTGTGCGTGGACATCAGGATGGTGTTGCCGCGCTCCACGTAGCTGCGGAACAGCTCGCGCAGCGTGCGGGCGGACTTGGGGTCCAGGCCCACCATTGGCTCGTCCACCACGATGACCCGCGGGCGGTGCACGAAGGCGCTGGCGATGATGAGCTTCTGCCGCATGCCGTGGCTGTAGCTCTCCACCAGCTCGTCGCGCCACGCCTCGAGGTCGAAGAGGGCGAGCAGCTCGCGGCCGCGTCGCTCCACCTCGGCGCCGGCGTGGCCGTACAGGCCCGCGACGAAGCGCAGGAACTCGGCGCCGGTGAGCTTCTCGTAGATGAACGGGCGGTCGGGGATGAAGCCGAGCAGGGCGCGCGCGGCCGCCGGCTCGCGGGCGAGGTCCACGCCGCCGATGTGGACGGTGCCGCTGGTCGGCTCGAGGATGCCGGCGAGCATGCGCAGCGTGGTGGTCTTGCCGGCGCCGTTGGGCCCCAGGAAGCCGAACAGCTCCCCGGCGGGCACGGTGAGATCGACACCGGCGACGGCGGTGAAGGCGCCGTAGCGTTTGGTGAGCGCGCGGAGCTGGATCATCGGCGGGCGGACGGTGGAGGGAGCAATCCTCCACCACGACGCGTCAGGCGGGCGGCGGCAACGAGCGCGGGGGACCCGCGTGGTGGTCCGCCACCCTCAGTCGTTCGCCCGCCCGTCCCCCGCGCCCGCCCGCCCGCGCCGCCAGTTCTCCGCCGCCTCCTCGTACGACGTCCGCCGCAGCCGGTAGCCGCCCGGGTACCGCGCCTCGACGAGCCGTCCCTGCGCATCCACCCACCCGGCGAGCGGCGTCGCGTCTCCCTCCGGCTCCACGTGCCACGCCCGCACCGTGTCCTGGTGCGCGCTCACCCAGCGCCCCGTGACCGAGTCCAGCGCCGCCGAGTCGCTCACCGTGAACAGCGACTCGGCGGTCACCCGCAGCACCACCGGCCGCGCGGCCATGACGCTCGGGTCGAACAGCGTCACCGCCAGCCGGCCCCCCACGCGCCGCTGCTCGCCCAGCGCGACGAGCAGCGGCACCGCCGTCGGTGGATAGGCGCGCCCGCTCGTCGGCACGTGCTGCGGCTGGGCGGCCTCGCCGCCGCTCGAGACGCGCACCGACAGCGCGCTGTCGCCCAGCACCCGGGCGGAGAGCTCGAGCGGCAGCGGTGTGCCCTCCACCGCGAACGAGAAGCTCCGCGGCGCGAGCGCGCGCGTCAGGCGCGTCCCCACCTGGACGTCGATCCGCCCGCCGCCCGCGCCTTCGGCCGCGAGTCGGTCGTCGATGCGGAGCTCGCGCGTGGTGGTGTCGATGGTGGACGAGGCGAAGCCCACGTGGCGGCCGTCGCGCTCGACGCGGAAGTACGTCGCGCCGGGCGAGACCAACAACCCGGCCATCGCCAGCCGTTCGGCGTCGGGACGGAAGTATTCGCGCCGCACCAGCAGCGCGAGCCCGGCCACCCAGAGGAGCAGGATGATGCCGCCGACGATGGCGCGACGGCTCATCGGATGGCCAGGGCGGCGCTCACCGTCGCTGCGCTTCGAGCGCGCGGCGGTGCGCCACCGCCGCCTCGTCGGGACGCTTCATCCGGTCCAGCACGTTCCCCATCCCCTTCAGCGCGCGTGAGCTGGTGGGATCCAGCTCCACCGACCGCTCGTACGCCTGCAACGCCGGCGCCAGCTGGTCCAGCCGGTGGTAGACCTCTCCGAGGTAGTAGAAGGCCGGCGCGTGATCCGGCGCGAGCTCGGTCGCGCGGCGCAGCGGCTCCAGCCCGTCGCGCCAGCGGCCGCGCTTGCACGCCAGGTTCCCGAGCCCCGTCAGCACCTCGACGTTGTCGGCGTCCAGCTTCGCGGCGCGACGCAGGTCCGCCTCGGCGCGCTCGTAGCGCAGCAGGACGGTGAGCAGCGCGGCGCGCGCGCAGAGCAGCGCGACGTCGTCAGGCGCCTGCTCGAGCGCGCGGTCCAGCTCCAGCACCGCCGCCTCGGTCTGGCCGTTGTGCTCCAGCAGCCGTGCCAGCTCCTGGCGGTAGCCGACGTGCCGCGGCCGCAGCCGCACCACCTCGCGGAACGCGGCGATCGCGTCGGCCACCTGGCCGCCCGCCGCCAGTGCCCGTGCCCGCTCGGCGAGCTGCTCCTCCTCGCCCGCCGGCGGCGCCGGCTCGGCCGCGCCGGGCAGGTCCGCGGCCGCGGGCGCCGCGTCGCCTGCCGCGTCCCCCGCCGCCTCGTCGTGCGCGCTCCTCGTTCCGTCCCTTCCATCCACCTGCGACATCGTCAGCTCCATCCGGGTCCTCGCCAGCACGGCCGTCACGCCGGCGCGGTCACGCCAGCGCCAGCGTCGTTTCCTTGTTGATCCAGGCGAGGTACTTCTCGTTGCCGGCGCTCACCGGCAGCGCCAGCAGTTCGGGCACGCGGTACGGGTGCAGCTCGCCGAACGCCACCTGCAGCGACTCGAGGCGCGCCGAGCGGGTCTTGAGGATGACGAGCACCTCCTGCTCGTCGGCGATCTTCCCCTCCCAGCGGTAGAGCGAGCGCCCGCCGGGCACGATCGTGCCGCAGGCCACGAGGCGGCGCTCCAGCAGGGCGCGCACGAGGGTCGTCGCCTCGTCCGGCGTGGCGACGGTGGTGAGTACGGTGATGGCGTCGGTGTGAGGCATGTCGTCCAGTGGTGCGCACTCACGCCCGGGGGCGCGGCGGTCGGCGGGCTCGTGCAGACCGCGACCCGCGCTGCTGACGACCCGACGGCTCGGAAGGTAAGGGAACGGGCGGGAGCGGTGAAGGACTTGACGGCGGCGTCCCTGTCGTCCTCGACCAGCCGCCTTGTATCCGCCGCGTCCGGCCGTCAGCTTACCCGGATTATGCCGGACGAAGCCCTCATCATCCGCGGCGCGCGCGAGCACAACCTCCGCAACGTCGACGTCACGATCCCGCGCGACCGCCTGACCGTCATCACCGGGCTCTCGGGCTCGGGGAAGTCGTCGCTCGCCTTCGACACCATCTACGCCGAGGGACAGCGCCGCTACGTGGAGTCGCTCTCCGCCTACGCGCGCCAGTTCCTGGGCCTGATGGAGAAGCCGGACGTGGACCTCATCGAGGGGCTCTCGCCGGCCATCTCGATCGAGCAGAAGTCCGCCGGCCACAACCCGCGCTCCACCGTCGGCACGGTCACCGAGATCTACGACTACCTGCGGCTGCTCTACGCCCGTGCCGGCGTGCCGCACTGCCCGCAGTGCGGCCGCCCGGTGCAGCGCCAGAGCCCCGCGCAGATCGCCGACGCCATCCTCGCCTGGCCCGCCGAGACGCGCCTCGAGGTGCTCGCGCCCCTCGTGCGTGGCCGCAAGGGGGAGTTCCGCGAGCTGTTCGAGACCGTCCGCAAGCAGGGCTTCGTGCGCGCCGTGGTGGACGGCCGCGTGATCGAGCTGGCCGATCCGCCCAAGCTCAACCGTCGTCAGAACCACGACGTCTCCGTCATCGTGGATCGCCTCGTCGTGCGCGCCGAGGACCGCGCGCGCCTCACCGACTCGGTGGAGACCGCCCTGCGGCTCGGCGAGGGACTGGTGGAGGTCGTGCGCCACCCGGCGCCGGGCGAGGACGGAGAGCCCGAGCACGACCTCTTCTCCGAGAAGTACGGCTGCCCCACCTGCGGCATCTCGATGCCCGAGCTGGAGCCGCGCCATTTCTCCTTCAACTCCCCCTTCGGCGCCTGCCCCGCCTGCGGCGGCCTCGGCACGCGTCGCGAGGTGAGCCCCGAGCTGGTCCTCGGCGACGCCAGCATCTCCATCCTCGAGGGAGTGGTGCTGCCGTGGGGCGAGCCGGATGGCTACCTGCGCAAGGTGATCCTGCCCGGCCTGGCCAAGGCGCTCGGCTTCGAGCTGAACACCCCGTGGGGGAAGCTGCCGGAGCGCGTGCGCCACGAGCTGCTGTATGGAGCGACCAGCGACGAGCGACGAGCGACGGGTAGTACCGGACGCCCCGCTCGACGCTCGACGCTCGACGCTCAACGCGCGCTCCACTGGGAGGGCATCCTCGCCAACGTCCAGCGCCGGCACGACGAGACCACGTCCGACACCGTACGGCTGGAGCTCGAGGAGTACATGATCGCCGCCCCCTGCGCGGCGTGCGGCGGCCGGCGGCTCAAGCCCGAGTCGCTGGCCGTGACGGTCATGGACCGCGGTATCGGCGAGGTCGTGGATCTCTCCGTCACCGACGCCCTCGCATGGGTGGAGTCGATCCCGCTGCGCGAGGAGGGTCGTCCGGGGCTCGACGCCGAGGTCGCCGGGCCCATCCTCAAGGAGGTGCGCGAGCGGCTCCGCTTTCTCGCTGACGTCGGCCTCGACTATCTCACCCTCAACCGCTCGGCCGAGTCGCTCTCCGGTGGCGAGGCGCAGCGCATCCGGCTGGCGACGCAGATCGGCTCGCGGCTGGTGGGCGTGCTCTACATCCTGGACGAGCCGTCCATCGGGCTGCACCAGCGCGACAACGGGCGCCTCCTCGCCACCCTCAAGCAGCTGCGCGACCTCGGCAACACCGTCATCGTCGTCGAGCACGACGAGGAGACGATGCGCGAGGCGGACTACCTGCTCGACCTGGGGCCCGGGGCGGGACGGCACGGGGGCGAGGTGGTGGCCGCCGGCACGGTGGACGAGGTGGCCGCCAACCCGGCGTCGCTCACGGGGAAGTACCTCACCGGCGCCCTCCGCATCGAGGTCCCCGAGCGACGTCGCCCGGTGGACCCGCTGCGCGTGCTGCGCATCGAGAACGCCCGCGAGCACAACCTGCGCAACGTGGACGTGGACATCCCGCTCGGCTGCTTCGTGACCGTCACCGGCGTCTCGGGCTCCGGGAAGTCCACGCTCACCGAGGACATCCTGCACAGTGCGCTGGCGCGCCACTTCTACCGCGCGCGCCTCATCCCCGGGGCGCACGACCGCATCACGGGGCTGGAGCACATCGACAAGATCATCGACATCGACCAGAGCCCCATCGGCCGCACGCCGCGCTCCAACCCGGCCACCTACACGGGGCTCTTCACGCCCATTCGCGAGCTGTTCGCCGAGCTGCCGGAGGCCAAGATCCGTGGCTACGGGCCCGGGCGCTTCTCCTTCAACGTGAAGGGCGGCCGCTGCGAGGCGTGCCAGGGCGACGGGCTGGTGAAGATCGAGATGCACTTCCTGCCGGACGTCTACGTGCCCTGCGACGTCTGCAAGGGGAAGCGCTACAACCGCGAGACGCTCGAGGTGCGCTTCCGCGGCCTGAACATCGCCGAGGTGCTGGAGCTGACGGTGGACGACGCGCTGGCGCTGTTCGAGAACCAGCCGCGCGTCGCGCAGAAGCTGCGTACCCTGAGCGAGGTGGGGCTCGGCTACATCCACCTCGGGCAGAGCGCGACGACGCTCTCCGGCGGCGAGGCGCAGCGCGTCAAGCTCGCCACCGAGCTCTCCAAGCGCGACACGGGGCGCACCTTCTACATCCTCGACGAGCCGACGACGGGCCTCCACTTCGAGGACGTCCGCCTGCTGCTCGACGTGCTGCACCGCCTCGTCGATCGGGGGAACACGGTGCTCGTCATCGAGCACAACCTGGACGTCATCAAGACGGCCGACTGGATCATCGACCTGGGGCCGGAGGGCGGGGCGCGCGGCGGGATGGTGGTCGCCGCCGGCACGCCGGAGCAGGTGGCGTCGGTGGAGGCCTCGCACACCGGGCGCTACCTGCGGCCGCTGCTCCCGGCGCTCGGGGGCGGCAACGGCCAGCGCACCGCGGCGGCCGCGGCGGGATCGTCGGCGTCGAACGGGGCAGGGGCGGCGGCGCCGGCCGATGGCGCACGGCCGGCGCGCGGGCGCCGTGCACCCGCCAGGAGCACGGTGGAAAGGGCGACGGGCAAGGGGACGCGGAAGACGCCGCGCCGCCGACCGGACGGGTGAGCGGGGTCGAGCGGGCGTAGGGCGCGGGCAGGGGTCGAGTAGGACGAGCGCCGGCGGCGCCGCGGCGATGAGCGGCCGCGCCCGGTAGGACGTCCGGCGCGGGGCCCCCCCGAATCGCACGATATCGCGGCGCGTGGCGCGATGCAGCATCATTCCTCTGCCGCGCGTATCCTGCGTGCGTCTCCCCGCTTCACCCTCTCCCTCGTCATGGTCTCCCTTCTCGACATCATCGGCCCCGTCATGGTCGGCCCGTCGTCGTCGCACACGGCGGGCGCCTGTCGCCTGGGCCTGCTCGCGCGCTGCCTCGTCGGCGGCACGCCGCAACGCGCCGTCATCGAACTCCACGGGTCCTTCGCCCGCACCGGCGAGGGGCATGGCACCGACAAGGCCATCGTCGGCGGCCTGCTCGGCTATCGTCCCGACGACGAGCGCCTGCGCACCGCGCTCGAGACCGCCGAGGGCGAGGGGCTCGACTACCGCTTCGAGAAGACCACCATCGCCGACGACGCGCATCCCAACACGGCGCGCATCACCGTGGAGCGCGATGGCCGCCGCTCCGTCATGGTCGGCTCCTCGCTCGGCGCCGGCCGCGTGCTCGTCACCGAGATCGACGGCTACCCGGTGGAGGTCACCGGCAACTACCACACGATCGTCCTCGTCGCCGAGGACGTCCGCGGCTCGGTGGCGCGCATCGCCGGCATCCTGGCGAACCACGAGCTCAACATCGCGACGCTCAAGCTCACCCGGAAGCAGCGGGGCGGCGACGCGTTCATGGTCATCGAGGTGGACGACGTCCCCTCCGAGGCCGTGCGTGACGAGATCCGCGCCCTGCCGTGGGTCCACTGGGCGTTCCGCCTCGACAAGGTGAGTGCCTGAGATGTTCAAGACACTCGCCGATGCCATCGCCGAGGCGGAGGCCTCGGGACGCACGCTCGCCGAGACCGCGCTGGCCGCGGAGGCGGCCGATCAGGGGCGGCCGGTGGCCGACATCCGCCATGCGCTGCACCGCGCCCTGGAGGTCATGCGGGGGGCGGTCGCACAGGGCATGACCGGCGACCTCCGCTCCACGTCGGGGCTCGTCGGCGGTGACGCGGCCAAGCTGCGCACCGGCCCCGCCGGTCCCCTCGCCGACACGCTCTTCCGCGACGTGCTCGCTCGTGCCCTCGCCGTGCAGGAGGTGAACGCGGCGATGGGCGTCATCGTCGCCGCGCCCACGGCCGGCGGTGCCGGGGTGCTCCCCGCCGTGCTCACCGGCCTCGCCGCCGCCCGGCAGATCGACGACGAGCGCGTCGTCGACGCCCTGGCCACGGCGGGGCTCATCGGCGCGGTCGTCGCCGAGCGGGCCTCGCTCTCCGGTGCCGAGGGGGGGTGCCAGGCCGAGACGGGAGCCGCCGCCGGCATGGCGGCGGGCGCAGCCGTCGAGCTGTTGGGCGGCACGCCGACGCAGGCAGGGCACGGCGTCGCCCTGGCCATGCAGGGCACGCTGGGGCTCGTCTGCGATCCGCTCGGCGGCCTCGTCGAGCTCCCCTGCGTCTTCCGCAATGCCACCGGCGCGGCCATCGCCCTCGCCGCCATCGAGATGGCGCTCGCCGGCGTGACCTTCGCCATCCCGGTCGACGAGGTGATCGACACGATGGGCGAGATCGGCCGCAGCATGGACGTCCGCTATCGCGAGACCGCGGGCGGCGGCCTGGCCGCGACGCCGACCGGCCGCCGGCTGGCGCGCGAGCGGCTGGTGCAGATCAAGCGGGGGTAGGAGTCAGGGAGCAGGGAGCAGGGAGCACCCTCGGGATGTCTCCTGTTTCCTGCTTCCTGTTCGCCTGATCTTCTAGTGTCCGACGCCCGTCACATGCTACCTTAGCCTCAGACGTCCCATCGCAGCCGGCCACGGAAACACCCTCGAAACAAAACCGCCGGGCTCGCTCGTAGGTTGCTCATCCGTCCATCCACAGGTGGGGCATGGTCACTCGCGACGACATCGAATCCTATCTCGACCGTCTCAGCGCCGAGGGCGCCAGCTACTCCGAGGTCGAGCCCGGCCTCTGGATCGTGAAGCCTGGCGGCGCCCTCGACCTCGACGTGGTCGTGCACTACTCCCCGCCGGTCGTGCTGCTGCGCGTCAAGGTCATGAGCTACCCGGCCGACGACAGTCGCTGCGCGGGGCTCAACCGGCGCCTGCTCGAGCTCAACGCCACGGACCTGCTGCACGGGTCCTACGGCATCGAGCAGGACGCGATCGTCCTCACCGAGGCGCTGGAGCTCTCGCACCTCGACTACGAGGAGTTCCAGGCCACCTACGAGAGCATGACCCTTGCGCTCGCGTCGCACCTGCGCGAGCTGTCGACGTACCGCGAGGAGCGCTGAGCCCATGGGCATCTTCGATCGCCTCTCCACGCTGCTGAAGTCCAACATCAACGATCTGATCAGCTCGGCGGAAGACCCCGAGAAGATGCTGAATCAGATCATCGTCGACATGCGCGACCAGCTGGCGAAGGCCAAGCAGCAGGTGGCCACCGCGATCGCCGACGAGAAGCGCCTGCGCGACCAGGCCGACGCCGAGTACAAGCTGGCGGCCGACTGGGAGCAGAAGGCGATGCTCGCCGTCCAGCAGGGGCGCGACGACCTCGCCAAGCAGGCGCTCGTCCGCCAGACGGAGCATGCCGAGCACGCCCACCAGCTCGAGCTGACCTGGCAGTCGCACCAGGCCGAGACGGAGAAGCTCAAGAACTCGCTGCGCGAGCTGAACGACAAGATCGAGGAGGCCAAGCGCAAGAAGAACCTCCTCATCGCCCGGCAGCGCCGCGCCCAGGCGCAGAAGCGCATCGCGGAGACGATGGGCGCCCTCTCCGAGAAGAGCGCCTTCGAGGCCTTCGCCCGCATGGAGGAGCGCATCGAGACCAGCGAGCGCCAGCTCCGCGCCTCGATGGAGATCAACGAGGAGTTCAGCGGCGACAAGCTGGCGCGGGAGTTCCGCCAGCTCGAGCGCGGTGCGTCCTCGATGAGCGCCGACATGCAGCTCCTGGCGCTCAAGCAGAAGATGGGCGTGCTCCCGGCCGGCGCCTCGCCGGCCGACCGCCAGCTCGCCGGCGGCGCGGGCGGCAACAAGCAGCTCGGCGCTGGCCAGCGTGCCCAACAGCCCGCGCAACCGCCCGCCGCCGCCCACGACGAGGAGCTGGCGGAGCTGGAGGAGCTGCCCGACCACGGCGAGGAGACGTGAGCCCACCCGTGGCGGCGGCGTCGCCGCGCTTCCGCTTCGGGCCGCTCCTCGCGGCGACGGTCCTCACGGTCCTCCTCCTCTGGCTCTTCGGGACCGTCGCCGAGATCCTGCTGCTGCTCTTCCTCGGAATCCTCATCGCCCTCTACCTGGGGGCGGTGACGGACTTCCTCGTCGATCGCCTGCACCTCCCCCGCCAGGTCGCCTTCCTCGCCGCGCTGCTCTTCAGCGCGGCGCTCGTCGTTGGCTTCCTCTTCCTGCTCGTTCCCCCGATCATCGAGCAGACGCAGGGGCTCCTGCGCGTCCTGCCCAGCTACATCGCCGATTGGGAGCACGGCATCGAGGTCTTCCTCCGCCGCTTCCCCGGCCTCTCGACGATGTACCAGCCCGGCGAGCACCGGCTCCTCGAGGCGGCGTACGCGCAGCTCGGCGGCTACTTCGCGGACATCGGGGGAAAGCTCGTCTCGCTGGTCCATGCGGCGATCGACATCTTCGCCGTCTTCGTGATGGGAATCTACCTGGCGCTGTATCCGGGACTCTATCGCGAGTGGCTCATCGCCCTCTTCCACCCGGTGCACCGCGACCTCGTGCGCGACGTGCTCGGCGACCTGGCCGACACGCTGCGCCGGTGGATCGTCGGCCAGCTGCTGACGATGACCATCCTCGGCGTGCTGACCGCCATCGGGCTCTCCCTGCTGGGCGTGCCCTACTGGCTGACCTTCGGGGTGTTCACCGGGCTCGTCGCCATCATCCCCTTCTTCGGTACGCTCGTCTCGACGCTGCTGCCGGCGCTCTTCGTTCTCGAGGGGCCGGGGGGCGGCACGCGCGCCCTGCTGGTGGTGCTCCTCGGCGTCGTCATCCACCTGGTGGAGAGCAACGTCGTCGCGCCGCTCGTGATGGCCCGCAACGTGGAGCTGCCGCCGGTGCTGACGATCATGGCGGTGCTCATCTTCGGGCGGCTGCTCGGCCCCATGGGGCTCCTCGTCGCCGTGCCGGCGCTGGCGGTGTTGATGGTGGTCGTCCGCCGCATCCTCATCAATCGCATCTACGAGGGGCAGGGCTTCCGCCGCGCGCCGCGCGACCGGGTGCTGGTCCTTCGCGTGCCGGCGGCGCGGGGTGGTGTGCTCGTCCCCGACCGGGAGCCGCCGGACATCATCGGCGCGGCCCACGTCGCCACGATCGGCGGGAGGGTCGGGCACGCGGTCGCCTGAGCGATGGGCGGGGGCGGCGCGAGCGACGCGCGCGCCCCGTGGCGGCGTCGTCGGAAGCGTTTGGCGCCCGCCTGCCGCCATCGGATGCGGTGTGGCTCGGCCGTCGGCGCGATGCTCGGCGCATGTCTGCCGATCCGCGCGAGATCGCCGGCGCCGAGCTCCTCGTCCTGCGCGGCATCTCCAAGTGTTACGCGGTGGGGACGCGCCGGCGCGCGCGGCTCTGCATCGTCGTGCGCGACCTCACGCTCTGCATGGACCGTGGCGAATGCCTGGCCATCGACGGTGCGGGGCTGGGACCGCTCACCGTGCTGCGCTGCGTGGCCGGCCTGGTCTGCCCGGACGGAGGGGCGGTGGAGTGGCGCGCCGACGACGGCACGCGGGTGGCGGCGCCCCCGGTGGCACTCGTCGCCGGCGCCTGGCGCCCCGCCTCCGGCGCCCTCACGGTGCGCGACGTGCTCGAGGGGGCGGTGCCCGCCGGCCGCTGGCAGGGAGAGATCGACCGGCGCATCGCCGCGGTGCTGCGTGGCTGCGCGCTGGAGGCGCTGGCCGGGCGTCGGGCGGTGGGACTGGGCACGGTGGAGCGCTGGCGAGTGGGCGTGGCCTGCGCGCTGGTCGGTGGGGCCGAGTGGCTCTGCATCGAGCTGCCGCCAGGATGGGGGCGCCCGCCGCTGACGCCCGCGCCGGGCGGCGCGGCAGCGGTGCGCCACGCCCTGCTCGCGGCGCGCCGCGCGGGCCGTACCATCCTCGCCGCCGGCCCCGCCGCGGCCACCCTCCTCGTGGCCACGCGGACACTCGTCTGGGTGCGCGGCGGCCTGCGGCTGGCCAGCGGCGGTGCGCGACCCGAGCCGGACGATGCACCGCCGCCGCGCCGGGTCGCCGAGGGCGACACCGCCCGGCACTGACCTCCGGCGCCGTTGACCCTCGCCCGCGGCCGTCTCTAGCTTGCGCGGGCCGTCGGCGAGGCGCTCCGAGCGGCGCCCCGATCCCATTCCCGCGCACGCCCCCAGCCCGCATGGACGAGTTCCGGCTGTACAACACCCTCACGCGCCAGGTCGAGCCCTTCGCGCCGGCCGCGGGCGACGTCGTGCGCCTCTACACCTGCGGCCCCACCGTCTACAACCCCGCCCACCTCGGCAACTTCCGCACGTTCCTCTTCGAGGACCTGCTGCGCCGCGCGATGCGCCTGCGCGGCTGGCGCGTGGATCAGGTGATGAACCTGACCGACGTGGACGACAAGATCATCCGCCGCGCCGACGAGCGCGGGATCACCATCCGCGAGCTCACCGAGCCGGTGATCGAGGTCTTCCAGCGCGACCGCGCCTTCCTGCGCATCGAGCCGGCCGAGCACTACCCGCGGGCCACCGACTACATCCCGCAGATGATCGCCCTCGTCGAGCGGCTGGTGGCCAACGGGCTGGCCTACCAGGCGGAGGACGGGTCGGTCTACTTCGCCATCGCCCGCTTCCCCGGCTACGGTCGCCTGTCGCGGCTGGACACGCGCGAGATCAAGGCGGGCGCGCGCGTCGCGCAGGACGACTACACCAAGGAGAACGCGCAGGACTTCGCGCTCTGGAAGGCGGCCAAGCCGGAAGACGAGCGCACCGGCGCCGCCTGGGACTCCCCGTGGGGACGCGGGCGCCCCGGCTGGCACCTGGAGTGCTCGGCGATGGCGATGGACATCCTGGGCGAGACGCTCGACATCCATTGCGGCGGCGTCGACCTGGTCTTCCCGCATCACGAGGACGAGATCGCGCAGTCGGAGGGGGCCACCGGGCGTCCGTTCTCACGCTTCTGGTGCCACGGCGAGTTCCTGCTCGTCGACAGCGCGAAGATGGCCAAGCGCGTCGGCAACGTCTTCACCGTCGCCGACCTCCGCGAGCAGGGGATCTCGGCCGCGGCGCTGCGCCACTTCGTCTTCTCCACGCACTACCGCAAGCAGCTCAACTTCACCGCGGACGGGCTGGACGCCTCGCGCGAGGCGGTTCGGCGGATCGGCGAGTTCGCCGGCCGGCTGCACGACGCCACCGGAGGGACCCCGGCGCTGGGAGAGGCGGCGGCCCGGGCCGAGGCAGCGGCGCGCGCGGCGCTCTTCGACGACCTCAACGCCCCCGAGGCGCTGGCGGCGCTCTTCACCTTCGTGACGACCGGGAATGCGGAGCTCGACCGGCGTGGGCACGACGCCGACGCCCTGCTCCGGGCGCGGGCGGCCTTCGCGCACCTGAACGGCGTGCTCGACGTGGCCCCGGACGCGGTGCGGGTGGCTCCGGACGGCGAGGTCAGTCGGGTGCTGGGGGCGGTCGCCGCGCAGGCCGAGGGGGGGACGATGCAGGGGGTCGCGGTGCTGCCGGCGGAGCTGCGGGCGCTGCTGGACTGGGCGCTGGAGCGGCGGGCCGCGCGGGCCGACGCGCGCGCCCGGCGTGACTTCGCGGCCGCCGACGCCATCCGCGCGGAGCTGGCCGGCCGCGGCTTCCTGGTGAAGGACACGCCGGCGGGGACGGCGCTGGAGTACTACGAGT
>DASTRO010000194.1:0-3413 GCA_035761165.1 Gemmatimonadaceae bacterium
ATCCGCCTATCTTTCGCACCCATGTCCGAGGCCGCCGACCTCCCCTTCCCGGTGCCGCAGGGTCCGCTGCACGAGCTGCCCGACCCGGTGCTGGTGCTCGACTACACGTGGCGCGTGCGGGCCGCGAACGCCGCGGCGCGAGCCACCCTCACCGCGCCGGCCGCGAGCGTCGAGCCGGACGCGCGGGGGACGCGTGGCGAGGCACGGCCCGAGCTGACGGGCCGCAGCGTGCTCGACCTGCTCCCCCCGCGCCAGGCGGCCGTCGTGGAGCGCTGCCTGCACGAGGCGACGGCCACCGGTCGCCCCTGCCGCCATCCCGTGCGCGATCCCGATCCGGGCGCGCTGCACGTGGCGCACGTCACCGTGCTGCCGCACGAGGGCGCGCTGTGGGTACTGCTCCACCTGGCCGATGGGGCGCCGCCGGCACCGCTGCCCGTGCCCGACGACCCGGCGCGGGCCGCACGGATCACGCAGGGGCTCCTCGAGGCCGGCATCTCGCTCGCCGCCGAGCAGTCGCTGGAGCGCGTGCTGCAGTCCGTGGTGGACCTGGCGCGCGAGCTCACCGGGGCGCGCTACGCCGCGCTGGGCATCGTCAACGAGGCCGGCACGGGGCTCTCCGACTTCATCACCGCCGGGCTGACGCCGGCGCAGCGCGAGCGCATCGGCAACCTGCCCGAGGGGCATGGCATCCTGGGCCTGCTGGTGCGCGACGCGCGCCCCATCCGCCTGCGCGACCTCGGCGAGCATCCGGTGTCCGTCGGCATGCCGGCCCACCACCCGTCGATGCGCTCCTTCGTCGGCGTGCCGGTGGTGACGCGCGGCGCCGTCTTCGGGAACCTCTACCTCACCGAGAAGCAGGGGGCCGAGGAGTTCACGCCGGACGACCTGGCACTGGCGCAGACGCTGGCCGCGCAGGCGGCCGTGGCGATCGACAACGCGCAGCTGCGCCGCGAGCGCGACCGCTTCTTCGCCGCGGCCAGCCACGAGCTCGGGAACGCGCTGGCCGGCGTGACGCTGTGGGCGCGGCTCCTCGTGCGCCAGCCGCCGGAGAGCGTGGAGGGGTGGCAGCAGGGCGCGCGCAACATCCTGGCGAGCGCCGAGCAGACGGCGCGGCTGGTGGACGACCTGCTGAGCCTCTCGCGGCTGCGCGAGGGGCGGCTGACGGTGGACGAGGGCGAGGTGGAGCTGGACGCGGTGGTGAGCGACGCGCTCGACGCGCTGCGCCCGGAGGCGGAGGCGGGAGACGTCGCCCTGAGCACGACGGCGGGAACGGGCCCGGGCACGCGAGCCGGGGCGCCGCGCGTGCGGTCGGACGCGCTGCGGGTGCGGCAGATCGTCGTCAACCTGCTGGTGAACGCGATCAAGTTCACACCACCCGGCGGCGCGGTGACGATCGAGGTAGCCGCCGAGGCGGACGGCGGCGCGCGGGTGCGGGTGCGCGACGAGGGCCCGGGCGTGCCCCCGGAGCACCGCGAGCGGATCTTCCGCCCGTACGAGCAGGTGGCCGCCGTGGCGCAGGGGCGCGGGAGCGGGCTCGGGCTGCACCTCTCCCGGCAGCTCGCCCGGCTGTTGGGCGGCGACCTGTGGATCGAGGACGCCCCGGCGCCCGGCGCCGTCTTCGTCCTCCGGCTGCCGGCGGTGCTGCCGGGGCGGAGCGAGCTGCCGTACGACAAGCGATGAGCGACGAGCGATGAGCGACGAGCGATGAGTGACGAGCGGGGACCTCGGGGCCAGTCCTGGCGTCCCGAGGCCCCCGCGGGTCACTCGTCGCTCATCGCTCGTCGCTCTCCCCCCGACCCGCTAGCTTCCCGGGATGCCTTTCACCAAGCTCTCCCTCCATCCCGACCTGCTGCGCGGCGTGCGCGATCTCGGGTACACGAACCCGACCCCCATCCAGGCGCAGGCGATCCCGCCCGCGCTCGAGGGGCGCGACGTGCTCGCGTGCGCGATGACCGGCAGCGGGAAGACCGCCGCCTTCGTGCTGCCCATCCTCCAACGGCTGATGCCGAAGCCGCGCGGCACCACGCGCGCCCTCGTCCTCGCCCCCACGCGCGAGCTGGCCGCGCAGGTGGAGGAGCAGTTCCAGCAGCTCGGCCAGCACACGCCGGTGACCAGCGCCGCCATCTTCGGCGGCGTCGCCATGGGGCCGCAGGAGCACGCCTTCCGCAGCGGCGTGGACGTCCTCGTCGCCACCCCGGGGCGCCTGCTCGACCACCTCAAGGAGCCGTACGCGAAGCTCGACCACGTCGAGGTCCTGGTGCTCGACGAGGCGGACCGGATGCTCGACATGGGCTTCCTCCCCGACATCAAGCGCGTGCTGCAGCGGCTGCCCAAGGAGCGGCAGACGCTCTTCTTCTCGGCCACCATGCCCGAGCCGATCCTGCAGCTCACGCGCACGATGCTGAGGAACCCGGCGTCGATCGACATGGAGCGCAAGGCGGCGCCGGCGAGCGGCATCACGCAGGCGGTCTACCCGGTAGCCGAGAGCCTGAAGTCGGCGCTGCTGCTCGCGCTGCTCGAGCGCGGGGTGATGGAGCAGGCGCTCGTCTTCACGCGCACCAAGCACCGCGCCAACCGGCTGGCCGAGGTGCTGGCGAAGGCGAAGGTGCCGTCGGCGCGCATCCACGGGAACCGCTCGCAGGCGCAGCGCACCGACGCGCTGGAGGGCTTCAAGGACGGGCGCTACAAGGTGCTCGTCGCCACCGACATCGCGGCGCGCGGCATCGACGTGGAGGCGCTGGGGCACGTGCTCAACTTCGACGTGCCCGGGATGTCGGAGGACTACATCCATCGCGTGGGGCGCACGGGACGGGCGAGCGCGACGGGCGAGGCGTTCACCTTCGTCGCGCCGGAGGAGGAGGGAGACCTGCGCGCCATCGAGCGCGCCATCGGCCACCGCCTGCCGCGCGTGACGCTCCCGGACTTCGACTACAGCGCCCGCCCGACGGAGCGGTTCGAGGTGCCGATCGGCGAGCGCATCGCCGAGATCCGCAAGCGCAAGGCGGAGGAGCGGGCGCGGGCGAAGGAGAAGGCGGAGCGCAAGGCGCAGCGCGAGGCCGAGGAGGCGGCGCGCCGCCAGGCGAAGGAGGAGGAGCGCCAGCGCCGGCAGGCGGCAGGCGGTGGGCCGCGCGGCGACGGCCAGGGGCGCGGCACGGGACCGGGACGGGGACCGCGGCGTGGTGCCCCGGTGGGTCGCCCGGCGGCCGGTGGTCCAGGTCGCGGCGGCACGGGCGACGGTGCCGGCAACACCGGCACCCCCGGCACCCCCGGCAACGCTGCCGGGGGTGCGGGTGGACGGCGCCGCCGCGGGCGGGGACGGGGTGGACGGCCGGCCGGCGGCCAGGGAGGTCGCCGTCCGGGCGACAACCCGTACAGCGACTGACCGAACGCGGAGGCCGGCGCCGCACGACCCG
>DASTRO010000195.1:0-29813 GCA_035761165.1 Gemmatimonadaceae bacterium
CGCCGACGTCGGGGCCCCAGAAGCGCAGGTAGCGGCGCCACATGGGCGGCCGCGGCCGCGGCGTCGTCACGGCTGTGCTCCCGTCACGGGTGCGCTCAGGCGAGGGCGGGCGCGGCCCGCAGCACCTGCGTGACGGCGGCCGCGTAGCGCAGCCACACCGTGGCCTCGGCGCGCAGGTGGGCGCGGCCGGCGCGGGTGATGGTGTAGTAGCGCGCCCGCCGGTTGTTCTCGGAGAGCCCCCATTCGGAGGTCACCCACCCCTTGTCCTCCACACGGCGGAGCGCGGGGTAGAGCGAGCCCTCCTCGATGCGCAGCACGTCGTCGGTGGCCTGCTGCACCCAGCGCGCGATGCCGTAGCCGTGGGTGGGGCCGGCGAGCAGCGCCTTGAGGACGAGGATGGCGAGCGTGCCCTGGAGCAGCTCGCCGGTGTCGGACGGCATGGCGGGTGGGGCGACGGGTGGAGGGCGAGGCGCGGCGCTCCCTGTCAAGGCTATGGGAGCAGCCGGACGTGGACGGCGCGAGGGCACGGGAGGGCGCGCTCGGCCCGCTCCCTGGCACCTCTATGGGAGAGGATAGGACGGCGGCGCGGGATCGGCAAGAGGGACGCGCGCGGGCGGATCGCGGGCCGCCGGCCGGGCCGACGGGGCGACGATCGGCCCGACGTGTCCACGATGGCCGGGCCTGGCACCGGCCGCGGTCACCGCCGCGGGGCGATCGGCGGGGCCTGCCTCTGCCGATCGCCCCGTGGTCCTATTGACATTCGATACGAGCCGTCGCACGTTCTCGTATAGAACTTCGATAGGAGACACATGGCACGCGAGACGCCGCTGCTCCAGGGCACCCTCGACCTCCTCATCCTCAAGGCGCTGAGCCTGCAGCCGCTGCACGGCCTCGGCGCCGCCCAGCGGATCGAGCAGATCACGCGGGGCACCTTCCGCGTGAAGCCCGGGTCGCTCTTCCCGGCGCTCCACCGCCTGGAGGAGAAGGGGTGGCTCGTCTCGTCGTGGGGCGAGTCGGAGAACAACCGCCGCGCCAAGTACTACGAGCTCACCCGCGCCGGCCGGCGCCAGCTCGAGGTGGAGCGCGAGGAGTGGAACCGGGTCGCCGGTGCCATGCACGCCGCCCTCGAGGCGACCTGACGGTGCGCGCCGCCGCGCTCCTCCGCAGCCTCTGGCGCAACCTCGCCCATCGCGGCCGGGTGGAGCAGGAGCTCGACGACGAGCTCCGCGCCTACGTCGCGCTGCTGGCCGCGGAGCACGAGCGCGCGGGGATGACGCCCGACGCGGCGCGGCGCGCGGCGCTGGTCGACACTGGCGGCGTGACGCAGGTGAAGGAGGCGACGCGCGACGCACGGGTCGGGAACGCCCTCGCCACCGGCGCCCGCGAGCTGCGCTACGCGCTGCGCTCGCTGCGCCGCTCGCCCGTCTTCGTGGTCGTGGCGGTCGTGACGCTGGCGTTGGGCATCGGTGGCGCGACGGCGGTGTTCACGGTCGTCCAGCGGTCGCTCCTGCGCCCGCTCCCCGCGGTGGCGGAGCCCGACCGGCTGGTGAGCGTGGAGGGAGTGCAGGGGACGCGCGGCGACCTGGACGTCAGCTACGCCGACTACCGCGACCTGCGCGACCGCTCGACGACGCTGGCCGGCCTCGCCGCCTACAACGGGACGTCGATGGCGGTGGAGGACACGACCGGCGCCACCACGCGCGCGTGGGTCAGCTACGTCAGCGACGACTTCTTCACCGTGCTCGGCGTACGCCCTGCGGTCGGGCGGCTCTTCCACGCCGCTCCCGACGGCGCGCCGGGCGAGCGCGACCCGGTGGTGGTGCTGGGCCACGACTTCTGGCAGCGCCGCTACGGCGGCGCGCGGAGCGTGATCGGCGCCACGCTGCGGCTGGACGGACACGCGTTCACGGTCGTCGGGGTGGCACCGCGCGGCTTCGTCGGCGCGATGACGCTGCATCCGATGGAGCTCTGGATCCCGCTGGCGAGCGACGGCCGGGCCTCGCCCCCGCTGGCCGCATATGGCGTGGACCTCGAGGATCGCGCCATGGGGCTGTTCCGGCTCATCGGCCGGCTCGCGCCCGGCCGGCGCGTGGAGGACGCGCGGCGCGAGCTCGATGCCACCGCGCGCTGGCTGGCCGCGACGCACCCGACGACGAATCGCGGCCGCACCGTGCGCGTGCTGGCCGGCGCGGGGATGACGGCCGAGGAGCGCGCGGCGGTGAGCCGCGTGCCGCGGCTGCTCGCGGCGGCCGTGGCGCTGCTCCTCCTCATCGCCTGCGGGAACGTGGCGAGCCTCTCGCTCGTGCGGGCCGCGGCGCGGCGGCGCGAGCTCGCCACGCGCGTCGCCCTCGGCGCCTCGCGCGCCGCGCTCGTGCGCCAGGTGGTGGCCGAGGGGGTGGTCGTGGCCATGGCCGCGGGCGCGCTGGGGATCGCCATCGCCCGCGCCCTGGTGAGCTCCGCGACGCTGGTGCAGACCGTCGCGCCGCTGCCGCCCCACTCCGGCCAGGGCACGGGTCTGGGGATCGACGCCGCCGTGCTCGCCGCCGCCCTCGCCGCCACGACGCTCACCGCCGTCCTCGTCTCGCTGCTGCCGGCGGTGCAGGCCTTCCGCACGGCGCCGGGAGCCATGCTCCGGGAAGGGGGCGGCGCGGTGCGGCGCCGGTCGGCGGGTGGGCAGCGAGCGCTCGTGGTGGCGCAGGTGGGCGCGTCGCTGGTGCTGCTGTCCGCGTCGGCCATCACCTTCGGCGCGTTCCAGCGCGTCCTCGACGCGCACGACGCGGTGGACCCGCGCACGCTCACCGACGCGAGCCTGGAGGTCGTGGCGTCGCTGCCGGACACGGCGCGACGGGTGGCGTTCTACCGCGCGGTGCTCGCCCGCGCCACCGCGGAGCCGGCGATCGCGGGCGCGGCGCTCACCACCACCATCCCGCCGTTCCAGTGGTCGGGTGGCGCGACGGTCTTCCGCCGCGGCGAGGAGCCGCCGCCCGGCACGCCCGCGGAGCGGATGCGCGAGCTGGGGCTCCGCGTCGAGGCGGTCGAGCTGTCGCCGGGCTTCTTCGACGTCATGCGCATCCCGCTGCTGCGCGGCCGCGACTTCACGGCGCGCGACGACGAGCGCTCGGCGCCGGTGGCGATCGTCAACCGCCGCCTGGCCGCCGCGCTCTGGCCGGGGCAGGACCCCATCGGCCAGTACCTGGCGTGGCCGGCGGCGGCGGGAGCGCCGCGCCCGCCGCTCCGCGTGGTGGGCGTCGTCGCGGACACGCGCGACCTGTCGCTCACCAGCGTCCCGCTGGCGATGTACGTGCCCTTCCTGCAGCACCCGGGCTCCAACCTCGGGCTGGTGGTGCGCGCGCGCGGGAACGCGCCCGTCTCCGCGAGCACGCTGCGCCGCCTGGTGGCCGACGTCGACCCGGGGGTGGCCGTGCTGGGCGGGCGCACGCTGCTCGACCGGCTGCGGGCGGAGCTCGCGCCGCAGCGCACGGCGAGCGCGTGGGTGGGCGTCTTCGGCGTGATCGCGCTGCTGCTCGCCGCGATCGGCCTCTACGGCGTGGTGGCGCAGGGCGTGGTGCAGCGGACGCGCGAGCTGGCGGTGCGCGCCGCGCTCGGCGCGACGCCGCGCGGCCTCCTGCGACTGGTGCTCGGCGACGGGCTGCGGCTGGCCGCGGTGGGCGCGGTGGTGGGCGGGCTCGGCGCGCTGGCCGCGTTCCGCGTGCTGCGCTCGCTCTTCACCGGCGTGGCCGCGGCGGATCTGCGGGCCGCCGGCGTGGCCGCGACGGTGCTCGGGCTGGCGATGCTCGCCGCGACGTATCTGCCGGCGCGGCGGGCGGCGCGGCTCGACCCGGCGCGGGTGCTGCGGAGCGACTGACTGCGGAGCGACTGGCTGCGGAGCGACTGGCTGCGGAGCGCCGCCGCTACGGGTCGCCCCGTCGGCGGTACAGCGCCCCCACCAGCGCGCCGTACACCAGCACGAAGACGGCCGACGCGACCACCGACCCCGCCCCGCCGTACTGCAGGAACGCCCCCGGCGGCTCGGCGGCGAAGAGCTCCGGCCGGAGCACCGGGAAGAACGCGAACGCCAGCCCCGTGACCACCGCGTGCGGCACCGCCAGCGCCAGCCCCACCAGCGGGCCGGCGCGGTGCGTCACCCACTCGAAGACCGCCGCGTAGCCGACGCCTAACACCGCGCCCCCGAGCACGTGCGCCACCGTGCCAGCCGCCAGCGCCACGCCGCGCCACGTCGTCCACGCCTCGGGCAGCAGCAGCCGCCCCAGCGGCTCGGCCGGGTCCAGCGCCGCGCCGGTGGCCCAGCGCACCACCCAGGCCACCACCACCGCCACGATCGCCGCCAGCGCGCCGGCGCCTAGGGCACGCCTCACCCGCATCGCGTCATCCGCATCGCGTCATCCGGACGTCCCTCGCCTCCGGCGCGCTCCTCCCACCCCCTCGCGCCTGGAGCCTGGTACCTGGTGCCTGCCCTCACGCCACATCGTACTCCAGCGACGCCCCCAGCCGCGGATCGCCGCGCGGCACCGTGGCCGCGCCGCGCATGCGCCAGGCGCCGTACGCGGTCGCCAGCCCGCCCACCGCCAGCAGCGCCGCGAGGTCCACCCAGTGCGGCGCCGGCCCGGCGGGCGTGACCTCGGGCATCACCAGCCAGTACGTGTCCAGCCAGTGCATGGCCAGCAGCCACCACCCCAGCGCGGCCAGCGCCCCGGCATGGCGCTTCGTCCAGCGCGGCAGCAGGGCGAGGAAGGGGAGCGCGAAGTGCCCGACGAGCAGCGCCCCGCTCACCACCCCCCAGCCGCCGCGTGCGCGCACCGCGTACCAGCGCGCCTCCACCGGCACGCGCGCGATCCAGATGACGAGGAGCTGCGAGAAGGCGAAGTACGCCCACAGCATCACGAAGGTCAGCAGCAGCTTGCCGACGGCGTGCCGGTGCCCCGTGGTGAGCACGTCGGCCATCGCGCCGCGCGCCGCGCCGCGGGCGAGCACGCCCACCAGCGCCAGCGCGCCCACCACGCCCCCCGCCCACCATGTCGCGCCGTAGATCGTGGAATACCACTCGGGCGCGAGCGACATCAGCCAGTCGAAGGCGGCGAAGGTGAGCGTCAGCGCGAGCAGCGGCAGCCCGCCCGCGCTGAGCCGGTAGAGGCGGCGCGCGGCCGCCGCGTCGGGGCCGGCGTCCTCGCGCAGCGAGGCGCGGCGCATCGCCTCCGCCAGCACCGTCCAGGTGGCCAGGTAGAGCACCGCGCGCACGATGAAGAAGGGGACGTTCAGGTACGCCGTCTTCCGCGCGACGGCGGTGGCCACCTCCGGCGCCAGCCGCGTCGCCGGCCACGTCCACGGGTAGAGCACGGGGATGGCGACGAGGAGCGGGAGCGCGAGCAGGGCGAGGAGCGGCAGCGTCCACGCCACGCGCTCGAAGAGCCGGCGCGGCGCCACCAGCCACGTCGCGTTCGACAGCCGCCCGATCATCAGCAGCGAGAGCGCGCCCAGCGCCGTGCTGACGGCCGCGGCATAGGCCACCAGGTACGCCGCCGCCGCCCGGCGCGGCTCGAGGAAGGCCCCGAGCACGCACAGTGCGGCGCCCACCGCGCCGACCGCCGCCGCGAGCCGCGCGCGGCCGCTCATCGCGTCCCCCCGCGCGACGCGCCCCCCGCCCGTGGCGCCCCGTCATCACGCGCGCCATCCGGCGCGTCGCCGGTCGTCGCCAGCGAGTCGCGTGCGGCCAGGGTGTCGCGCCCGGCCAGGGTGTCGCGCGCCGCCCGCGCCCGCGCCGAGTCGCGCGCGGCGCGGAGCGAGTCCACGCGGGCGATGTCCAGGGCGCGCAGCGAGTCCTCCACCGCTGCGGCGCCGGCCGCGGGCGTGCGCTGCAGCTCTCCCACGTACGCCACCACCGCCCATCGCTGCCGCGGCGTGAGCTCGGCCGCGTACGACGGCATGACGCCGAAGCCGTGCGTCACCACGGCGTAGAGCTGCCGCGGCGCGAGCGCGCGCACGGCGGCCGAGCGCAGCGACGGCGGCCGTCGCGCCACCATGTTGGTGGCGACGACGCTCCCGCCGAAGCCGGCCGCGCCGTGGCACGCCGCGCAGTAGATGGCGAAGCGCTCGCGCCCCTCGGCCAGCAGCGCCGGCGTCAGCGTCGGCGGCTCGGTGTCGGCCGCCGCGCGCGGCACCGTACCGGCCGGCGGCGCCTGCAGCACCTTGCCGTCGGCGAACGCCGTCGTCGCCTCGTACGCGTCCGCCCGCGGCTGCCGCCGCATCCGCTCGAGGTCGCCGAAGCTCCCGCCGCAGGCGGTGACGGCGGCGCCGAGCACGCACGCGAGCCAGACGATCGTGAGGCGCCGCCGGGCGTGCAGTGCGAGACGCGAGACGCGAGACGCGAGACGCGAGGTGCGAAGCGCGAGACGCGAGGTGCGAAGCGCGCGCCGGGACGGATCGCGGCGCGGGGGCCCCCCCCCGAATACCACGATGGCACCGAGCGCCCACGGGACCACCATCGCATTCCCGCCCCCAGACACCTCACGCTGCACGCCCCCAGCCGCCAGCCGCCAGCCGCCCACCCGTCGCCGCCGCGGCCTCCGCCTCGCCACCACGCGCGCAGCCCCACACCGGGACCGACCCCCCGCTCGGCGCCCCTCGACGCTCGACGCTCGACGCTCGACGCTCATGCCACCTCCACCACCCGCACCGCCCCCAGCCCCTCCAGCTCTCGCCGCGTCAGCGCCACGTCCGCCGCCCGCCGGTCGCGCCCGCCCACGCGCACCCAGAAGCGGTCCACCGTCGCCCGCTCGAAGCCGGGCACCCCCAGCTCCGGGTGCCAGAGCCGCGGCAGCCGCAGCCCCGCCAGCAGCGCCAGGAACGCGGCGAGCGCCGCGCACAGCACCGTGGCCTCGAAGGTGGCCGGGATGAAGGCGGGCACCGCGTTCGACGGGCGCCCGCCGATGTTCAGCGGGTAGCTCCACGCCTGCGTGTACCACTGCACGCCGTAGCCGATCGCCGCGCCGGCCAGCCCGCCGAGCAGCGTGACGAGCGGGATGCCGCCGCGCCCGCGTCCCAGCGCCTCGGCCACCCCCGGCACCGGATACGGCGAGTAGGCCTCCACGTCGCGGTACCCCAGCGCGCGCAGCCGCTCCACCGCCGCGCGCAGCTCGTCGCCCGTCGCGAACTCGGCCAGCTGCAGCGGCGCCGGCGCGTCGCCACGTGCCTCGTCGCGCGCGTCCCGCGCCGTGCCGTGCGGCCCGCGGCTCACGGCCGCTCCCGCGCCAGTTCGTGGCGCAGCTGCTTCACCTCGCTCAGCGCCACCAGCGGCACGAAGCGCAGGAAGAGCAGGATGAGCAGGGCGAACAGTCCCAGGCTGCCGGCCAGGATGCCGAGGTCCACCCACGTCGGCGCGTAGAGGTGCCAGCTCGACGGCAGGAAGTCGCGGTTCAGCGAGGCGACGATGATGAGGAAGCGCTCCAGCCACATGCCGACCAGCACCAGCACCCCGGCCGTGAACAGCGCCGGCAGGCTGCGGCGCCAGCGCTCCCACCAGAAGAGCTGCGGCGTCACCAGGTTCAGCGCCAGCGTCGCCCAGAAGGCCCAGGCGTACGGCCCCCGCGGGCGCGCCGCGAGGAAGGCGTAGCGCTCGTAGACGTCGCCGCTGTACCAGGCCGAGAACTGCTCGACGCCGTAGCTGTAGGCGAGCATCAGCCCCATCGCCAGCAGCAGCTTCGCGGTGCACTGCAGGTGGCGCTCGGTGATGACGTCCTGCAGCCCGAAGACGTGGCGCACCGGGATCACCAGCACCAGCACCATCGCCAGCCCCGAGTAGATGGCGCCGACGACGAAGTAGGGCGGGAAGATCGTCGAGTGCCAGCCGGGGAGCTGGGCGATGGCGAAGTCCAGGCTGACGACGCTGTGCACCGAGACGACGAGCGGCGCGGCGAGACCGGCGAGCAGCCCGTAGGCCACGTGGTAGCGCCGCCACTCCGTGGCCGTGCCGCGCCAGCCGAGCGCGAGGATGCCGTAGACGCGCCGCCGCCAGGTGCCGGAGAGCCGGTCGCGCGCCGTCGCCAGGTCGGGCACCAGCCCCAGGTACCAGAAGACCAGCGACACGGTGAAGTACGTCGTCACCGCGGCCACGTCCCACGGCAGCGAGCTGAGGAAGTTGGGCCAGACGCCGAGCGCCGACGGGTACGGCACGAGCCAGTAGGCGAACCATGGCCGCCCGAGATGGAGGATGGGGAAGATCCCCGCGTTCACCAGCGCGAAGATGGTCATCGCCTCGGCCAGCCGGTTCACCGACGCGCGCCACTTCTGGTTGAGCAGCAGCAGGAAGGCGGAGATGAACGTCCCCGCGTGCCCGATGCCGATCCACCAGACGAAGTTGATGATGCCGAACGCCCAGGCCACGGGGATGTCGTTCCCCCAGGTGCCGATGCCGCGGGCGACGGTGTAGCCGATGAGCGCGACGTAGAGCAGCGTCAGCGCGCCGGAGAGGGCGAAGAGGATCCACCACCAGCGCGCCGTGGTGCCGATGGGCGCGAGCAGCCGGTCGGTGAGCTCGGCGTCGCCGGCGGTGGTGCGCAGCACCGGCCACCCACGCTCCGGCGGCGCGGCGCGAACGGCCGCCGCCTCGGCCGGCGGCGTCACGTGGCCGCCTCCGACGCGCTCGGCGCGCGCGACGCCGCGAGCGCGGGGTTGGCGTTGCGCACGCGCGCCAGGTAGCGCACGCGTGGCTCCGTGCCCAGCTCGTCCAGCACGGCGTAGGCGCGCGGGTCCTCGCGCAGCCGTGCCACCTCGGAGCCGGCGCCGGTGAGCGAGCCGAAGACGATGGCGCGCGTGGGGCACGCCTGCGCGCAGGCGGTGGTCACCTCGTTCGGCCCCAGCGTGCGCCCCTCGACGCTCGCCCGGATCTCCGCCTCCCGGATGCGCTGCACGCAGAAGGTGCACTTCTCCATCACCCCACGCTCGCGCACGGTGACGTCGGGATTCCGCTGCAGCGCCTCCACGTCGCCGAGGTCGCGGTTGTAGTCGAACCAGTTGAAGCGGCGCACCTTGTAGGGGCAGTTGTTGGAGCAGAAGCGCGTCCCCACGCACCGGTTGTAGACCATCTCGTTCAGCCCGTCGCTGCTGTGCACGGTGGCCTCCACCGGGCACACGTACTCGCACGGCGCGTCCTCGCAGTGCTGACAGAGCATCGGCTGCGCCACCGAGAGGGGCCCCGCGGGCGCGGCGGCGGCCGCGTCCGTCGCCGCGTCCGCGTAGTAGCGGTCGATGCGCAGCCAGTGCATCTCGCGCCCGTCGCGCACGCCTTCCGGGCCCACCACCGGCACGTTGTTCTCCGCCTGGCAGGCCACCATGCAGGCGCCGCACCCGGTGCAGCGGTCCAGGTCGATGGTCATCGCCCACTGGTGCGGGGCGCCGGGCTGGCGCTCGTAGAGCGGGAGCGCGCGGCGCCGCGTGCCTCCCGCGGCGTCCTCGCGCGCCACCGGCTGGCCCGGGGCGACGACGCGCACCGGCTCGCGCCCGTGCAGCCGCCAGTGCGGCTGCGTGAGCGCCAGCTCGTGATGCGCGCCGGTGCGCGCCACGGTGACGCCGGCCAGCGCGTACCGCGCCGCGCGCGGGAACAGCCCCTGTGCGCGCACCCCCACGCCGCGCGCCGTCTCCTCGGCCCCGTCGCGCCCGTAGCCGGCGTGCAGCACGGCCACGCCGTCGGCCACCCCGGGGACGACGATGGCCGGCACGCGCACCGTGCGGCCGCCGGCGCCGAGCGCGAGCTCGTCGCCGCTCTCCACGCCCAGCCGCGCCGCGGTCGCGGGGGAGAGCTGCGCCGCGTTCCCCCAGGTGAGCGTCGTCATCGGCTCGGGGAGCTCCTGCAGCCACGCGTTGTCGGCGAAGCGCCCGTCGTGCACCTTGGGACACGGGGCGAGCACCACCTCCAGCGTGCCGGCCGCGGCGCGCGGCGGCGCTGCGGGCGGCGGCACGACGGCGGGCACGGGCGCGCTCGCCGCGCGCGGCGCCGCGCTGTCCGCGATCACGCCGCGACGCAGCGCCTCGCGCCAGAAGGCGTCGAAGCCGCTGGCCCGGTCGCCGGCCCGGCCGCGCCAGTGCGTCTGCAGCAGGTCGTGTGCGCGCGGCGTGGCCTCGCCCGCCACCAGCGCCAGCAGCTCGTCCGCGCAGTGACCTCCGAAGAGGGGCGCGACCAGCGGCTGGACGAGCGACGCCGTACCGTCGTAGGCGCGCGCGTCGCCCCACCGCTCCAGGTAGTGCAGCGCCGGCACGTGCCACGCGCAGGCACGCGCCGTCTCGTCCTCGTAGAGGCCCAGGTGCACCGTGTTGGGCACGCGGCGCAGCAGGCCCGCCACGTCCACGTCGGCGGGCGCGTCGTACACCGGGTTCCCGCCGAGGACGAGCAGCGTGTCGACGTCGCGCGCCGCCGCCAGGTCGGCCAGCGAGCCGACGCTCGCGTCCCCCGCGCCGAGGAGTGGCGAGCGCACGTACCACATGGTGCGCCCCTCGTTCCCCAGCTCGGCGTTGAGCGCGCGCGCCAGCAGGCGCACGGTGGCGCTCTGTCGCGGGCCGGCGACGACGACGCAGCGGCCGGCGGCGGCCGCGAGGTCGCGCGCCGCGGCGCGCAGCCAGGCGGTGGTCGCCTCGTCCGCCGTCGTCGGCGCGGTGGGTGCCGACGTGACGCCCCGTGCGGCACGCACCCCGGCCAGCAGCGCGGCGGCGACCGTCTCCAGCTCACCCGGGCGCACGGCCAGCCGGTGGTCGGCCGTGGCGCCGGTGGGGGTGAATCCGCTCTCCACCACGTACAGTCGGCTCGGGCCGCCGCCCGCGCCACGGCGCACCGCCCAGTCGTGCGCCCAGCGCAGGTGGAAGGGACCGCTCGCCAGGAAGTCCGCGTCGAGTGCCAGCACCACGTCGGCGCGCGTGAGGTCGGGCAGCGGCAGCAGCGCGTCGCCGTCGTCCGGCGCGGCGAAGGGCGCGTGCACGTGCACGCCGGCCGCCGGCCACCGCTCGCGCACCCGCGCCAGCAGCGCCACGGTGAGCGGCGACGCGGTGGGCTCGAGCAGCAGCCGCAGCCCCTCGCCGCGTGCGCCCACGCGCTGCCCGAGCGCCACCGGCGCGAGCAGGCGTGCCACCGCGTCCCAGTCCGCCTGCTGCGCACCGTGCCGCACGTGCCGCGACCGGTGCGGGTCGTAGAGCTGCAGCACCGATGCCTGCTCGTGCACGCCCGCCGCGCCGAGGCTGGCCGGATGGTCGGGGTTCCCCTCCACCTTGGTGGGGCGCCCGTCGTGGCTCTCGACGAGCAGTCCCGTGGCCAGGCCGTCGAGCGTCATCGCCGTCGCATAGTACTGCGGGACGCCGGGCGTGAGCTCGGGCGGCTGGTGCACGTACGGGAGGATCAGCTCGTCCGGCCGCCGGCTGCACCCGTACACGCCGGCCAGCGCCGCACTGGCGCCGAGCAGCCGCACGAAGTCGCGCCGCGAGAGCACGGGGCCCGGGCGCGCCACCCCCGGCGGGAACTCGGCGGGCCGTCGCCCGTCGCTCGTCGCTCGTTGCTCGTCGCTCATCGATGACACGTCGTGCAGTCGGTGAGCCGGCGCACCGCGTACGCGCGCATCAGCGCCGCGCCCAGCGTGTCCGGCGCCACGTAGCCCATCGTCGTGATCTCGGCGCGCGGCCGCAGGTGGGGCGCCGGATCGCGGTGGCAGCCCAGGCACCAGCCCATCGAGAGCGGCTCGGCCTGGTACACCTGCGCCATGCGGTCCACGCGGCCGTGGCAGCTCTCGCACCCCACGCCCTTCTTCACGTGCGCGGCGTGGCTGAAGAAGACGAAGTCGGGCACGCCGTTCACGCGGCGCCACGGAACCGGTCGTCCCGTCGCCAGGCTGGCGCGCACCGGCGCCATCACCGCGCTCTGCATGAACGTCTCGTTGTGGCAGGGGACGCACGTCGCCGTGCTCGGCAGCCCGGCGCTCGCCGCGCGCTCCACCGTCGCGTGGCAGTAGCGGCAGTCCAGCCGCAGGCCGGTGACGTGCACCGGGTGGCTGAAGGGGACCGGCTGCGGCACCGGCTCGTACTGGCGGCGCAGGTCCGGGGTGCGCACCCACGCCATGAGGAGCGCCGGGCCGGCCAGCACCGTCACGAAGACGACGGCGATGGCGACGCCCATGGCGCGATTGGCCCAGCGCGGGAAGAGTGGCGTGGCGCGGGCGGGCGCGTCGGTCGGCGCGTCGCCCGGCGGCGCGGGCGGGCGACGCTCGGTCACGGCGCGAGCAGGGCGAGTCCCGTCGCCTCGTCGGTGCGGCGGTGCAGCTCGGCGGGGAGCTCGGTGAGCACCACCTCCAGCGTGGGACGCACGATGGCGCGCAGCAGGTGGCCGCCGTGCGCGCTGCCGTCGCGCTTCGCCACCACCAGGTGGGCGTGCAGCTTCGGCTCCCCGTTCGGCCCGAGCGCGAGGTTGCCGGACAGCGACACGACCTCCACCTGCTCGCCGATCTCGATCCGCTCGTACGCCTTCGTGTCCCAGTTCCAGTAGCCGAGCGTCACCTCGCGCAGCGCGCCGATGGCGGTGAAGGCGCTGCCGGTGAGCCCGTGCTCGGTGGCGAAGGCGGTGAGTCCCTCCGCCACCTCGTCGCCGATGTCGAAGACGAGCACCATCGTGCGCCGCCCGCCGTCGGTGGAGAGGAGCCGGCTACGCATGGGTGCGCTCCCGCGACGTGGTGGGCTCGCCCGCCGCGCCGCCGGTGCCACCGTCCGCCGGCCCGTCGTGGCGGCGGTGGTCGTGCCCGTCGGCGTGCCCGTCGGCGTGCCCGCCGGGCGGCCAGGCCAGCTCGCGCGGCACGCAGCGCGCGCTCGCCGCCTCCGGCGGCTCGCCGCGCCGCCAGGCGTCGCCGCGCAGCGCCAGCTGAAGCACCTCCGCCAGGTGCAGCGCGCGGCGGTCGGTGGTCTGCGCCACCTGCTCGCGGCAGCTGAAGCCGTCGGCCACCACCAGCGTGTCGCGGCCCGCCTGGCGCACGGCGGGGAGGAGCACGCGCTCGCCGGCGGCGATGGCGACGTCGTAGTGCGCGCGCTCGAAGCCGAACGCCCCCGCCATGCCGCAGCACCCCGTCTCCGGCGCGTCGACGTCGAGCCCCATCGCCTCGAGCACCTGGCGCTCGCCGGTGAAGGTGAGGACCGACTTGTGATGGCAGTGGCCGTGCAGCAGCGCCGCCGCCTCCAGCCGCGGCGGCTGCCACCCGTCCTCGCACCGTGCCTGCAGCAGCTCGCCCAGCGTGCGCGCCTGCGCGCCCAGCCGCTTGGCGTCCTCGTCGTGCGGGAAGAGGTCGCGCAGCTCGTCGCGGAAGACCGAGACGCAGCTCGGCTCCAGCCCCACCAGCGGCGTGCCGCGCTCGATCTCCTCGCGCAGCGCGCGCAGCACGCGGCGCAGGTAGCGCTTCGCGCGGTCGAGCATGCCGTAGTCGTAGAGCGGGCGCCCGCAGCAGAGCCCCTCCGGCGGCAGCACCACCGCGTAGCCGGCGTGCGTCAGCACCTCCGCGGCCGCGGCCAGCGTGCCGGGGAAGAAGTGGTTGTTGAAGGTGTCCGGCCAGAGGAGCACGCGCCGCGCCGGCGCCTCGGGCGGCCGCGCGTGGCGCGCGCGGTACCAGCGCGTGAAGGGGCGCGGCGCGAAGCGCGGGATGGTGCGCTGCGGGGCCACGTCCGCCGCCCACTTGGCCAGACGCTCCAGCCCCGGCGCGTGCGTGGCCAGGTTGGCCAGCCGCGGCAAGTGCGACGCCAGCCGCGACCACCGGTCGATGAGCCCGAAGGCGTAGGCGTGACGCGGCCGCAGCCGGCCGTCGTAGTAGTGCGACAGGAACTCGGCCTTGTAGGTGGCCACGTCCACGTGCACCGGGCAGTCCCCCTTGCACCCCTTGCACGCCAGGCAGAGGTCGAGCGCCTCCTTCACCGCCTCGCTCTTCCAGCCGTCGCGCACCACCTGCCCCTGCAGCATCTCGAAGAGCAGGTGCGTGCGGCCGCGCGTGCTGTGCCGCTCCTCGCGCGTCACCATGTAGCTCGGGCACATGGTGCCCCCCTCGTGGCGGCGGCAGAGGCCCACGCCCACGCAGCGCAGCGTGGCGCGCGCGAAGCTGCCGCGGTCCTGCGGGTAGGCGAAGTGCGTCACCGGCTGCGCCGGCTCGTAGTGCGGGCCCAGGCGCAGGTCGTCGGTGCGGCCGTGCGGGCGCACCACCTTGCCCGGGTTCATCCGGCCGTCCGGGTCCCAGATCGCCTTGAACTCGGCGAACGCCTGCACGAGCGTCTCGCCGAACATGATCGGCAGCAGGTCGGCACGGGCCTGGCCGTCGCCGTGCTCGCCCGAGAGCGAGCCGCCGTACTTGCCGCACGCCAGCTCGGCGGCCTCGCGCGTGAACGCGGCGTAGGCGGCCACGCCCTGCGCCGAGTACAGGTCGAAGCTGATGCGGCAGTGCACGCACCCCTGCCCGAAGTGGCCGTACAGCGCGCAGTGCAGGCCGTAGCGGTCGAGCAGCGCGCGGAAGTCGCGCAGGTACTCGCCCACCCGCTCCGGCGGCACCGACGCGTCCTCCCAGCCGGGCCAGGCGTCGGGCTGCCCGGGGACGAAGGCGGTGGCGCCGAGCCCCGCCTCGCGCACCTCCCAGATCTTCTGCTGCCGCTCGGCGTCGTCGTAGAGGCGCAGGTCGGGCGTGTCGGGCCGGCGCGCGATCTCCGCCCGTGCCCGCTCGGCGCGCTCGCGCGCCTCGTCGGCGGTCCTGCCGCCGAACTCCACGAGGAGGAAGCCGTGGCCCGACGGCATGAGCTGGAGCGCGTCCACGTGGATGTGGTTCTCCCGCATCTGCGTGACGAGGAGGTCGTCCATCCCCTCCAGCGCGACGGGCTTCAGCTCGCGCATGCGCGGCACGTCGTGCCCCGCCTGCTCCACGGTGGGGTAGCCGAGGACGAGCAGCGCGCGGTGCGGCTGGGCCTCGATGAGCGTCACCGTGGCGCCGAGCACCGTGACGCAGGTGGACTCCGTGCCGACGAGGGCGCGGGCGACGTGGAAGCCGTGCTCCGGCAGCAGCTGGTCCAGGTTGTAGCCGGAGGCGCGGCGCACGAGGCCCTTGGGCCAGCGGCGGCGGATCTCGTCCGCGTAGCGGTCGCGCAGCCGCGCCAGCGCGGCGTAGATCTCGCCGCGCCGCCCGCCCTCGCGGACGAGGCGCGCCAGCTCGATGTCGCTCGTCGGCCCCACGGTGAGGCGGGTGCCGTCGTAGGTGAGGACGTCGAGCGACTCCACCTGGTGCATGGTGTGCGCGCCGGGCCCGTAGAACTCGGCCATCACCGAGTGCACGCCGCACGAGTTGTTGCCGATCATCCCGCCCAGCGTGCAGCGGCTGTGGGTGGCCGGATCGGGGCCGAAGGTGAGGCCGTGCGGGGCGGTGGCCTTGCGCAGCTCGTCGAGCACGAGGCCGGGCTCGACGCGGGCGCGGCGGTTGGCGGCGTCCACCTCGAGCACGCGGTTCACGTACTTGGAGGCGTCCAGGAGGAGCGCGGCGTTGCACGTCTGCCCGGCCAGCGCGGTGCCGCCGCCGCGCGTGAGGATGGGCACGCCGTGCGCGCGCGCCACGCCGACGGTGGCGATGATGTCGTCCACGCTGCGCGGCACGACGACGCCCACGGGCACCTCGCGGTAGTTCGACGCGTCGGTGGCGTAGAGCGCGCGGTCGCCGTCGGCGAAGCGCACCTCGCCCTGCACGTGCCGGGCGAGCGCGCGCCGCAGTGCCTCGACGTCCACGTCGGGCCGCGGCACGGGGACGCCGACGCGGCCGCCGTGCGACGCGCCGGTCACCGGGGAGACGCCCATCGTCCCCCCTCGCTCAGCCGAGCGCGTCGAACGCCACCGCGGTGGCCACGCCGTAGGCCACGTGGGAGGCGAGGGGAACCGCGGTGCGCTCCATGGACTGCATGGCGGGCGGCGCCGCAGCGCCGAGGCGCGGCAGCACGCCGCTCCCCGAATTGGTGGCCGCCCAGCTCACGCCGCCGAGCAGCAGTCCGTGCAGCACGTCGGGCGGGTGGAGGCGGCTCTGCACCAGGCCGTAGACGGCGCCGAGCAGCGCGCAGGCGCCCAGCTCCAGCCCCGCGCCGGCCGCCTCCGCCCGTCCCGGCGACAGCTCCGCGCCGTGCGCCTCGGCGATCGCCTCGGCCGCGTCGCGTCCCTCGTGCGCGCGCTCCCCCTGCGGCAGCACGGCGCGCGACGCCAGCCGCTCCGCCAGCAGCAGCGCGACCCCGCCCAGCATGCCGGCCACCGCGCCCCTCATCGCCGCGTCGCCGAGCGAGGGATGCTCGTCGCGCCGCGCGCCGAGCGTGTCCGTCCGTGCGTCGGTGCGCGTGCCGGCCGCCGTGTCGTCCGCCGCGCCCGGCCGTGCCCCGGCCGCGCCGCCGCGGCCGCTGCCGCGCCGCGCCGCCACGGCCGCCTTCCATCGCGACCCGCGCGCCGGAGCGGCGGCGGCGGTGTCCGGCCCCGGCGCGGCGTTGGGCAGTGGCGCCTCGTCGGCGCGCGGCGTCAGCACGTCGGCCACGCCGGCGCCGGCCACGCGGAGCGGCGGCTGCAGGGGCGCCGTCCCCCCCGTGGGCGCGCCAGCGGAGATGTTGGTGATGTCGGTCTGCTGCATGGTGTGCCTCGCCTCGATCGGATGCTGTTACGGCAGATGCAGGATGCCCGGTGCGCGGAGCGCGACGGGGCCCATCCCGTCATCCCGCAGGAGCGGCGCCGCAGACGTCGCGAGTGTCGGGATCCGCAGTCCCTACCACGTGGCCAGCCACCAGGCACGGACGGTAGATCCCGACACTCGCGCCTGCGGCGCTCCTGCGGGATGACGCTGCGGAGCGTGGCCGGCCTGCGGCGCGCCTGCGGGATGACGACAGCGGGGCGCGTCTCATCGCTCGTCACTCATCGCTCGTCACTCATCACTCATCGCTCATCGCTCATCGCTCACCCCTTCTTCACCCCCTTCGGCCCCGGAATCGCCCCGATCCCCTGGATCAGCAGCTCGTCCAGCTTCTCGCCGAACATCGTCAGGCCGATGCGCACCCGGTTCGGCTGGCCGCGCACCATCGCCTTCAGCATGTTCATCGCCTGTTCGGTGGAGGTGATGGGCGGCAGCGGCGGCTCGGCCGGGTCCACCACGCACTCCACCAGCGTCGGCCCGTCCGTCTTGGCGAACGCCTGGCGGAAGGCCGGCGCGAGCTGGTCGGGCTGCGTGACGTGGATCCCCTGCGCGCCGCAGTTGGTGGCCCAGTCGGCGAAGGCGCGCGGGTTGTACAGCTCCACGCCGTACTCCGGGTTGCCGACGAAGGCCATCTGCTCCCAGCGGATCTGCCCCAGGTAGTCGTTGCGCAGCATGACGACGACGAGCGGCAGCTTGTAGCGCACCGCGGTGAGCATCTCGGCCATCAGCATCGAGAAGCCGCCGTCGCCGACGAAGGCCACCGCGCGCCGCTCCGGGTAGGCGAGCTGCGCGCCGATGGCGTACGGGAAGCCGCTGGCCATGGTCGCCAGGTTCCCCGAGCCGGAGGCCAGCATGCCGGGGCGCACGTCCAGGTAGCGAGCGAAGTAGGTCGTGTTGGTCCCCGAGTCGCCGCAGAGGATGGCGTTGTCGGGGAGCTGCTTGTTGAGCTCCCAGGCCACGCGGCCGGAGCGCAGCGGCACGTCGTCGCTCTCGGCGTGCGTGCGCAGCACCTTGCGCCAGTCGGCCATCTCGCCCTGCAGCTGCACCAGCCAGTCGCGCGCGCCGTCGCGCGGCTGTACGCGCGGCAGCAGCGCCTCCAGCGTGGCGCGCGCGTCGCCGGGCATCGCGACCTCCACCGGGTAGCGCAGCCCGATGCGCTCGGGGTCGACGTCGATCTGCGCGGCGCGCGCGCTCCCCGGCTTGGGGTAGTAGTTCATGTAGGGGAACGAGCTGCCGACGATGAGCAGCGCGTCGCACTGCTCCATGGCCAGCACGCCCGGCCGGTCGCCGAGCAGCCCGACGCCCCCCATGTGGTTGGGATGGTCCGCGGTGACGACCGCCTTGCCGAGGTAGGCGTGGACGATCGGCGCGGCGAGCCGCTCGGAGAGGGCGAGCACGAGGTCGCCGGCGCCCAGCGCCCCCGCGCCCACGAGCAGCGCGGGCTTCTCGGCGCCGTTCAGCAGCTGCGCCGCGGCCTCGACGGCCTCGGCGGGCGCGGTGGGGCGCGGACGGCGCCAGGCGGCGCTGGTGTGCCCCGCCGCGGCGTGCGCCGACTTCCCCTTGCGCACGTAGGCCTCGGGGCCGGGCTCGTGCTGCAGGTCGGTGGGGAAGCAGACGTGGGCCACGCCGCGGCGGCTCAGCGCCGCCTTGCACGCCTCGTTGATCAACGCGTCCACGTGTCCCGGCGAGCGCACCTCGTGGTTGTAGACGGCGACGTCGCTGAACAGGTTGACGAGGTTCACCTCCTGCTGGTAGAAGGTGCCGATCAGGCTGTGGTACGTCTGCCCGGTGAGCGCGAGCACGCTCGCCCCGTCCAGCTTGGCGTCGTACAGCCCGTTGAGCAGGTGGATGGCACCGGGTCCCGACGTCGCCAGGCAGACGCCGAGGCCGCCGGTGAACTTGGCGTACGCGCACGCCGCGAACGCCGCCGCCTCCTCGTGCCGCACCTGGATGAAGCGCACGTCGTCCTGCCGCTGGCGCAGCGCCTCCATGATGCCGTTGATGCCGTCGCCGGGAAGCCCGAAGACGTGCTTCACGCCCCACTCGTCGACGAGCGTGTCGATCAGGATCTGCGCTGCGGTGCTGGCCATGTGTCGCGATGGTTGTCAGTTGTCGATCGTCCGCGAGAGCGGGGCGAAGCGTGTGGCCGACGCGGGGGGCCCCCCCCGAACGACACGATGGCGCCGCGTCGCGCCGATCGCCGCATCATTCCCTTGCCGCGCGTACCCGCTCGTCGCTCGTCGCTCGTCGCTCGTCGCTCGTCGCTCGTCGCTCGTCGCTCCCTCACACTTCGTATCTCCGCGCCTCCGCCTCCTTCAATTCCAGTCCCAGTCCCGGCCGCGTCCGATCCGGTGCCAGGAGCCCGTGCACCGGCTCGATGGCACCGTCGAACAGCAGCCGCTCGATGCGCGCGTGGTCGTGGAAGTACTCCACGTTGCACGCCGCCAGCGCGGCGCAGCACGCGTGGGCGTGCAGCGACGGTGCGGTGTGCGCCGAGAGGGGCACCCCGTGCGCCTCGCACAGCGCGCTCGCGCGCAGGACGCCGCTCAGGCCGCCGCAGCGCGTGCCGTCCACCTGCAGGACGTCCACCGCGCCGCCCTCGAGCAGCCGGCGCGCGTCGTACAGGCTGTAGGCGTACTCGCCGGCGGCGATGCGCATGCCGGCCGGCGCGCGGTCGCGCAGCAGCCGCAGCCCGGCCACGTCGTCCGACGTCACCGGCTCCTCGAACCAGGTGACGCCGAGCTCCGCGAAGCGCGCCGCGAAGGCCAGCGCCTGCTTGCGCGCGTAGGCGCCGTTGGCGTCCACGTACAGCTCGGCCGCGTCGCCGATCGCGTCGCGTGCCTCACGCACACGATGCACGTCCCGCGCCGGCTCGCGTCCGACCTTCATCTTCACGGCGCCGATCCCCTGCCGCACCCAGCCGGCGAGCTGCGCACGCAGCCGCGCGTCGTCGTACGACGTGAAGCCGCCGCTGCCGTAGGCCGGGATCGCCTCGCGCGCCGCGCCGAGCAGCGCGACGAGCGGCACGCCCAACAGCCGCGCCTTCAGGTCCCACAGCGCCACGTCCACCGCCGAGATGGCGTGCGAGGCGATCCCCGGCTTGCCGGCGTTGCGCACGGCGCGCGCCATCGCGCTCCAGCAGGCCGTCACCGCCAGCGCGTCGCGCCCCACCACCACGTCGCGCAGCAGATGCACGACGACCTCGCGGGCCGCCGCGTCGGCGTAGCTGTAGCCGAGCCCGCGCACGCCGGCGGCCCGCGCCTCGACGAGCACGATCGTCGTCGAGTCCCAGGCGATGGTGCCGTCGGACTCGGGGGCGTCGGTGGGGATGGCGAAGGCGCGCGCCGTGACCTGCTCCACGGCCGGTCCGCGGCTGGCGTCGGCCAGACCCGCGGCGACACCGGTCGCGTCGCTCGCCGTCACTCTCGTCACGACGACCGGGCGCGGCATGTTCCGTTCCGCCGGGGCGAAAGGAACGGCAGGTACCAGCTACCTGGTACCTGGCTTCAGGTACCAGGCGTCAGGTACCTGGCTTCAGGCGCGAGGACGCGAGGACGCGAGGACGCGAGGGAGAGCGTCAGTGCGTGTGGCCGGCGTGCTCGCCGTGCTCGGCGTGCTCCCCGTGCTCCCCGTGTTCGTCGTGCTCCGCGGCGGCCGCTGCTGTCGCCATCCGCTGGTACTCGGCCGGCGACATGCGCGGCAGCCGGCGCACGAAGGCGACGATCGACCAGAGCGTGCGGTCGTCGTGCGTCTCGCCGAAGGCGGGCATGCCGGCCAGCTTGATGCCGTGCTCGACGATCCAGCGCAGCTCGGCGTCCGACCAGTCCGGTGCCTCGCGCGTCAGGTCGGGCGGCTCGGGGGTGATCCCCTGGCCGATGGCCGAGCGCTCCACGCCCGGCGCGCCGTGGCAGAGGGCGCACATCTCGTCGTACTCGCCGGCGCCCTGGAGCACCAGCGCCGGATCGTCCAGCGGCGGCGGTGGCGGGACATCGGCCGCGCGGCGCCGGATGGAGCGCGTCTGCAGCGTGCCGAGCGCCCAGCGCACGGCGCCCGTGTGCGGCTCGCTCGCGGCGACGTCGTAGGCGCCGGAGTAGAGCCAGAGCAGCCCGGCCGCGACCAGCACGGCGAGCGTGGCCAGCACCGTCCAGACGATCTTCATCGCGCCTCCGGGTGCGGGTGCAATCATGTCGTGGGGGCGTCGACCGGCGCGCCGGTCAGTCGCCGCTCCAGGGCCACGGGCCGCCGGCAGAGCGCGCGACCGGCCTCGCCCCTCGCGATCACCGCCACGGTCCGGCACACAGCGCGCTGGCCCTCCTACGGAGTCGCACCGGCGCCGACGCGCCTCGACACGCCGGGCGCCTCCGTGCCCCCACCCGCGCTAGCGGATCGTCACGTAGCGCTCGAGGCGGGCGACCTCCTCGTCGTCCACGTACTTGCCGATCTCGCGGCGGAACTGCGCGATGGCGGTGTAGGGGCGGTACTCCTCGAACTCGTGCCGCATCCGCGGGCCGACACCCGGGATCAGGAGGATCTCCTCCCCGGACGCCGTATTGAGATCCAGCGGCTTCCAGAGGCGCGTGTAGATCGTCGCCCGCGTGCTCGAGTCGAGCGCGGCCAGCGCGCGATTCACCTCCAGCATGTTCGCGTACGGCCGGCCGGCGATGAGCGAGTCGGCGGCGGCTTCGGTCATCCCGGGGATGGCGACGAGCTGCTCACGCGTCGCCTCGTTCGGGTCGAGCAGCGCCCCGTCGGTCGCGGCGACACCGGGCGCCGCCGTGTCGGGCGCCGCCGCCATGGCGGCCGAGTCCTGCGCCATCGCCGTATCGCTCCCCGCGCCGTCGTCCGCGCCGCCCTGACACGCGACGAGCGCGGCGATGCACAGCGGCGCCGCGACGTGCGCGATGTGGAGGGCTGCCGAGCGCATGCGTCCGATCATGGTCCGTTCCTCTGGGCGTCGAGTGAGAGCTCACGCGTCGTGCGCGAGCCGGTGGTGGATGGTGCGGCCGGTGGTGCCGCCTCACGTAACGTGGGGGGCACCACGGGACGCAACAGGGGGTGGCGGAAGGTGTACGCCAGTCCGAGCAGCCCGAGTTGCGCGAGTGCCCCCGCCGCGAGGGTGGGCGTGGCGCCCCGGATCGCCTCCCAGACGAGCGCGACCCCTCGCAGCCCCGGGTCCAGCTCCCGGGCGAACTCGACGTTGCCGCGGTAGTGCAGCCAGATGCCGAGGAGCCCCGTGACCACGCAGAGCAGCATGAGTAGCTGGAAGATCCGGATGACCTGCCGGCCCGGACGGACGACGAGGACGAGACTCACGCCGAGCACGCCGCCCAGGAGCACCAGCGGCAGCCACTGCGACACCGACTCGAAGTGCTCGAGCAGCAGCAGCTCCAGCAGCAGGCCGAGCGTGCTCAGGAGCACCAGGGCCAGCAGGATGCGGCGGAGCGGCGCGGCGGCGTCGCGCGGCGCGGGTTCGGTGGCGGGCACGGGCACGCGATCAACTTGCACCCGCGGCCGCGCCGAGGGAACGCGGCCGGGTCGTCCGCCGCGCGCGGCGCGCGCCGCCCCTCACGTCCCGTCGGCGAAGGCGATCGTCGAGAGCAGCGCGAGCTCCGCCTGTCGCGAGTCGAGCCGCGTGTGCTGCACCACCACCGGCACATCCGCCTCGATGACGCTCGCGTAGTCGGTGTCGCGCGGCACCGGCGCCGGGTCGGTGAGGTCGTTGAAGCGCACGTGGCGCGTGCGGCGCGCCGGCACCGTGAGCGCGTACGGACCCACCGGCTCGCGGTCGGAGAAGTAGAGCGTGATGCGCACCTGCGCGTCCACGTCGCCGGTGTTGAGGATGCAGGCCGTCTCGTGGCTGATCATCTGCGGCTCGGGGCCATTGCTCCAGGCGGGGATGTACCCCTCGGCGATGACCCAGCGCGTGCGGCCGATCGGGTCGGGCATGATCGATCAGGAAGCAGGAAACAGGAAGACAGGGGTCCGGGACATCAGCGTGGGGGCTCGGCGGTGGGGACGTGGAGGGCGGCGAGGGCGCTGTCGGGCGGCTCGGCGCCGGAACGCGCCGGTGGCTCGGTGGCGGCGCCGTCGGCGCGGGCGTACTCCAGCGCGTCCGCGTAGGCGCCCTCGCCCGCGCCGATGGCGCCGTCAGCGCGGATGGGGCGCTCCACGTCGGGGTGCCGCCGCCCCGTCAGCGCGCCGATGGCGAGACCGGCCAGGCCGGCGCCGGCGACCGCGAGCAGCTGCCGGTTGAGGCGCAGCGCCAGCTCCCAGCTCTCCCACTTCGACCGGCGGTCGAAGCGGCCGTGCGCCGCCCAGTCGCCGGGCACGGGCTGGAAGAGGTTGTCGGGGCGGTCCGGGTCCTCCGGCTCGTTCGTCTGCTCCCCCTCGTACGCCACGTCGGCCAGGTAGTGGTCCAGGTAGCCCGGGATCACCTTGTTGCCGAGCACCGCCTTCACCGTGGGCCAGGCCACCATCAGCTCGCGCCCCACGTCGTGCTGCGCGGCGTGGAACACCGCCTCGGCGCCCACCTCGGGCTGGAAGATCGGGGGCACCGGCTGCGGGCGGTTGGGCAGCCGGTTGCGCGTCCAGTCGAACTGCGGCGTGTTGAGCGCCGGCATGTGCACCATCGTCACGCGCACGTTGCTGCCGTCGTGGATCAATTCGGACCGCAGGGACGCCGTAAATCCGACGATCGCGTGCTTGGCCGCGCAGTAGGCCGACTGCAGCGGGATGCTGCGGTAGGCGAGGGCGGAGCCCACCTGCACGATGACGCCGCGGTCGCGCGGCAGCATGCGGTGCAGGGCGGCCAGCGTGCCATGGACGTAGCCCAGGTACGTCACCTCGGTCACGCGCCGGAACTCGGCCGCCGTCATCTCCTTGATGGGGGAGTAGACGGAGACCATGGCGTTGTTGACCCAGACGTCGATCGGCCCGAGCTCGCGCTCGGTGGTCTCGGCGGCGGCCTCGACCGCGTCGGCGTCGGCGACATCGGTGGGGAGGACGAGGGCGCGGCCGCCGCCCGCCTCCACCTCGCGCGCGGCGGCCTCCAGCCGCTCGCGGCCACGCGCGAGGAGGGCGACGTGCGCGCCCTCGCGCGCGAAGCGCTGGACGATGGCGCGCCCCAGTCCCGCCGAGGCGCCGGTGACGCAGACGACCTGCCGTGGCTCCGGCATCCCTGATCCCTCCCTGCTGCTGCCCGCGCGGGTGGCGAGCGCGCGAGCGGCGCACTCGCAGCCGGCGCGCCGCGGGACGCGCCGGTGTCCGCTGCGGCGTGCAGCAATCCTGCCAGCAGGATCGCGATGCGGCGTCCGCGTACGACGTCCGCGTACGACGTCCGCGTGCGGCGTCCGCGTGCGACGTCCGCGACGGGGCGTCAGCGACGGGGTCTGGTCGGTGGGCCGTCGCCGCCGTGTCGGTGGCGCGCCGCTCGCGGCATGGCGCCGGTAGAGCGGGCGGCGCGACCGGCGGCGGGGCGTGCGCTCACGGCCGCCGGTGCGCGGGCGGCCGGCGCGCCGTCGCGGGCGGTCGAGCAGACGAAGGCGTCGCACCAGGCGGTGAGGGCGTCGGCGAGCTGCCGGCGCTGGGCGGCCGGCAGGGTGCGCAGCGCGGCGAGCAGCCGCGCCTGGGCCGACGGGGGCGCCTTGGCGAGGAGGCGGCGCGCGGCGGCGGTGACGCCGAGCTGCGTGCGTCGGGCGTCGTCCGCCCCCACCTGGCGGGCGACGAGCTCGGCCGCCACCAGGCGGCTGACCACGCCCGACACCGAGTTGTGCCGGGTCACGGTGCGCGCGGCGAGCTCGTTCAGCGAGTCGGCCGGTGCGCGCGCCAGCTCCTCGAGCACGAAGAGCTGGGCGCCGCTGAGGCCGAGCTCGCGCTCCACGGCGCGATTGGCCACACGGAGCTCCTGCTGGATCTGGCGCAGCGCGTCGAGCGCGAGACCGATGCTGGGGTCGCCCGTGCGGGCCTCCGTCTGGCGGGCGTCACCCCCGCGCACGTCGCCGCCACGTGCGGCGGTCGCGTCTCCTGCGGTCTCGCGCGTGGCCGTCCCGCGCCCCGCCACCCCTCGCGCGATCAGGCCGCGCGCCGCGCCCCCCGTTCCGGCCATCCGTCGTGTCGCCATCCTACCCGCCTCCTTTACAGCAGCCCCGCCGCGTCCCCGTGGCCGAGGTCGTGGAGCGCCCAGTGCACGCACCGCTCGGTCCCGGGGCCGTGGCAGCGTGGCTTGAGCGTGACCTCCACCTCGTGCTCGAAGCCCTGGCTGGAGCGCAGCCGGAGCATCAGCGTGCGGCGGCCCACCTGGTGCGCCGCGGCGAGGAGGGCCTGCCGGAACGCGCGCCGCTCGCGCACCGCGACGAAGCGGACCAGCAACTGCCCGGCCAGCGGTGCGTGGCCGGCGCCGCCGAGCAGCCGCAGGGCATGCTGGTTGGCCTCGCGCACGCGGCCGTGCAGGTCGGTGACGAGCAGCGCCACCGGCGCCGCGTCGAACAGATGCCGGTAGCGGGCCAGCGTGCGCTCCAGCGCGGCGGCCATCTCGTGCAGCGCCTCGTCCTCCGCGCGCATCTCCTCGGCGGCCAGCTCGAGGCCGGCGCGCAGCTCCTCGGCCGCGTCGCGGGCGGGAGCGGTGGCGGCCGTGCCCGAGGGCGCCGCCGGCGGCCCGGCGAGATGCTCGTGCACCCGGGCGATCCACTCGATGGTCCGCGCACGTACGTCGTGCAGCGTTCCCTCCCCGCCGGTCGTGACGGTCGTCATCAGGTGCATCGGAGCTCCTGGGGCGGTCGCTGCCGACGTCGACAGGGTCGGGCGGCAGGCATGGCGTGGTCGGTCCCGCCGGGGGCGGCTGCAGGATGCGCACCGGGCGGTCGTGCCGTGCGCGCAGCATATGTTCCGGCCCCGCGCCAGGCAATCACGGCGTGACCGCGGCGCAGCCGTCGTGTTCGCTTGCACCGCGTCCGGGGCGGTCGTAGTAATGGGACGTGTCGGGGCAGACACGACGCGTTAGCGACCCGGTACCTCCGGGGTACCGACGGTCATGTCGGCACCGACACGATGCGCGATCGTCCAGGGTCGGCGCCGCGTCGTGCCGGCGCCGTGGACGGCGGAGCGGGGATGCGAGCACCGTACGACAGCCATGCGGACCGGGGCCGTGCTCACCGGTGGAGACGGCGGATGATCAGTCCGGGAGAGGAAGGCTCGCAGGCGTCGTCCGCCGATCGCGACGTCGGGTTCTCGCCGTCGCCGTTCGACCTGTCGGGAGCGCTGCGCGCCGCCATGGGTGCCGCACGCCCGCCGGGCGCCGAGGGTGACGAGCAGCTGCGGGTGGCGCTCGTGCGCATCTGTCGCGAGGCGCAGCGGGAGGGGATCCCGGTGGAGCGCGTGCTCGTGCAGTTCAAGCAGCTCTGGCAGGAGGCGGCCGACCTGGAGGACGGCCGCACGCAGGCGTCGCAGGAGCGGCTCGCCCGGCTCGTCTCGTCCTGCATCGTCAGCTATTACGAATCGCGGTGAGGCGGCCCGGCGGCCCCCAGCCCGGCGGGCCGCGCCGCGCACCGACACGCTGGAGTCGTGCGACATGACCGCAGCCCACCATCCGGAGCCGGCCGGCTCCCGTGCCGTCCCGCCGACGCCGGTCGCTCCCGCCCCCGCCACGCCCCACGCCCGCGCCCTCGTCGCCGCCCTGGCCACCGGCGAGCCGCTGCGCGCGCCCGTCGACACCGCCGTGCGCGCCTTCGTGCGCACGGAGCGGAACGCCGGGCGCGAGCTCGACGACGTGCTGACCAGCCTGCGTACCCTGCTCCGCGAGCACGTGGAGCCGCCGCTCCCCACGGAGACGCGCGCCGCGCTGCGTGAGGCGGCCGCCTGGTTCGCCGTCTCGGAGTACTACCGCGCCGACTGAGCGGGCGCGCGGGCGCGCGCCCGCGCGCCTCACCCCGCCTGGAGGCCGGCCCCCCCTTCCTCGAGCGCGGCAACCGGACGGTCGCCCAGCTCGTCCATGAACAGGATGACGCCGTGCACCGCGCCGTTCGACGCGGTCAGGAGCGGCGTCCCCGTGACCCGCACCGTCACCGGACGTCCGCGCCGGTTGATGGCCGGCAGCGTCGCCTCGAACGGCCGCGGCTCGCCGCCCAGGCAGGCGCGCAGCGCCGGCTTGAGCCGCTCCACCGGGAGCCCGATGTCGAGCGCCAGGAAGCTCGCGCCCTCCACCTCCGCGTGGCGGAGCCCCCAGAGGTCCTCCGCCCGTGCGTTCCAGACCAGCACGTCCAGGTCGCGGTCCAGCACCACCAGCCCCGCGCGCACGCTCGTGAACACCGACTCCAGGAAGGCGTTCACCTCGTTCAGCTCGTCGCTGCGGCGCCGGAGCTCGTCGTTCATCGTCTCGAGCTCCTCGTTGGTCGCCTGCAGCTCCTCGTTCATCGTCTCCAGCTCCTCGTTCGTACTCTGCAGCTCCTCGTTGGTCGTCTCCAGCTCCTCCACCGTGGACTGCAGCTCCTCGTTGGTCGTCTCCAGCTCCTCGTTGGTGGACTGCAGCTCCTCGTAGGCACTCTCCAGCTCCTGGTGCGAGTGCTCCAGCTCGAGCTGGAGCCGCTGGGTCGTCGTGACGTCGGTGAAGGTGACGCTGACGCCGAGCCACGCATGGGTCTCGTCCAGCAGCGGCAGGAGCTGCACGTCGAACCAGCGCAGCTCGCCCTCCACGCGGTACTCCACCTCCTTCAGGAGGATGGGGCGCCGCTCGGCCCGCAGCTGCTCCAGCCGCGACCGCAGCTCCACCGGACGGTACGAGAGCTCGAGGTCCTGCAGCGGGCGCCCGACGTCGTTGGGCACGAGATGGAAGAGCGCCCGCGCCCGCTCGTTGGCCGCCGCCAGCGTGCCCGCCGCGTCCACCACGAGCTGCGCCACCGGCGACCCCTCGAACGCCAGCTCGCGCGGCCGCGGATCGCGGCGCCCGCCGTGCGGGTCCACGGCATCGGCGGCCAGCCGCGAGGCGGCCAGGAGCCGGTCGCGGAAGGTGGGGCGCGCCACCTTCTGGAAGACGCGCCGCTTGAGATCCGCCGGCACGAAGCTCCCCGTATGGTTGAGCAACGTCTCCGCGCGGCCGAGGAAGAGGTACCCCTCGTCGTTCAGGGCGAAGTGGAAGCGCGTGAGGATCCGCGCCTGCGTCTCCGCGTCGAAGTACATCAGCGTGTTGCGGCACACCAGCAGGTCGATGCGGGAGATCGGCGCGTCCTGGATCAGGTCGTTGCGCCCGAAGATGACCAGCCGCCGCAGCTCCTTGCGGAAGGTGAAGCGGCTGTCCACGCGCTCGAAGTACCGCTCGCGCAGCTCGGGCGGCACGTCGCCCATCGCCCGCTCGTCGTACGTGCCGTGCCGCGCGACGACGAGCGCCTCCTCGTCCACGTCGGTGGCGTAGATCTTCAGCCGCTCGCGCGACGCCGCGTCGGGCAGCGCCTCGGCGAACGTCATGGCCAGCGAGTACGCCTCCTCGCCGGTGGCGCAGCCGGCGCTCCAGACGCGGATCGGCTCGCCCGCGCCCTTGCCCGCCAGGATGTGCGGCACGATCTCCTGTCGCAGGAAGCCCCACGGCAGGTCGTCGCGGAAGAAGCGGGTGACGTTGATGAGGACGGTGTTGAACAGGTGCGCGAACTCGCCCGGGTTGGCCTCCAGGTAGTCCACGTAGCGCTCGTAATCCTCCACCTCCACCGCCTGCATCCGCTTGTCGATGCGACGCGCGAGGCTGGCGCGCTTGTAGCCGGTGAAGTCGAAGCCACGCGTGCGCTTGATGTATTCGAGGAGCTCCTCGAAGTGCCGGGTGTGCTCGGGCTGGGAGGACATGGGAGGGCGAGCGATCAGCGATCAGCGGTCAGCGATGAGCGGCGAGCGATGAGGAGCCTGGCGTCTCGTGTCTCGTGTCTCGAGCCTAGAGCCTCGAGCCCACCGCCGGCCCCACTCACGGCGCGCCGGTGTCGGCGATCTCCTCGGCGGCGGGCTCGCGGTTGGTGGCGCCGAAGTTCGTGGTGTGCAGGACGCGGGCGATGAGGTGCGCGCGCTCCTCGAGCAGGCGGGCCTTCTCGGCGTAGCGGCGCTGGCGCTCCAGGTGACGCTGGGCGCCGGCGCGGTCGGCCATGCGCTGGGTGAGCGCGGCCTGCTCCTCGAGCGCGGTGAGTGCCGTCCAGAGCGCCGCCTCGATGGAGACGCTCTTCGCCTCGTGCAGCACCTCCTCCGAGAAGGCATGGCCCACGCGGCAGCGGTAGCGCACGATCTCGCCGTTCGCGATCGCCCACAGGGCGCCGTGGCATTCCGGGCAGGTGAAGCCGGACAGGCGGCCGCCGAGCGCCTCGTTCTGGCGCGCCCCACCGTCGATCTCCTCCGCCCCACGCTGGGTCTCGAGCTCGTCGGCCATCGGTCTCGGCTCCTGGTGGAGGGCCCACCCGTGGACCAGACGCGCCAGTAGCGGCGCGATCTCCGCCAGCGGGACCACGTGATCCACCCGCACGCGTTCCACCGCGTTGCGGGGCATGCCGTCGAACAGCGCCTCGTCGGGATCCTGCACGACGGCGAGGCCGCCGGCGCGCTTGATCATCCCCAGACCGAGGGTGCCGTCGTCCAGCGAGCCCGAGAGCACGACGCCGACGACGGCCGGGCCGTATGCGTCCGCGGCCGAGCGGAAGAGCGGGTCCACCGCCGGCCGCATGCCGTTCTCGCGCGGGCCGCGTAGCAGCTTCAGCCGGCCGTCCTTGACGAGCAGATGGAAGTCGGGAGGTGCGACGAAGACGTGTCCCGGCACGATCGGCTCACCGTCCCGCGCGTGACTGACGTCGAGCGCGGCACGCCGGCCCAGGATGCGCGGCAGCACGCTGGGCGCGCCACTGGCGACGTGCAGCACGACGAGCACGGCCGCCGGCAGGTCGGCCGGCAGGCGGGAGATGACCTCCTGCAGCGCCTCCACGCCGCCGGCCGAGGCACCGATCACGATGACGGCCCTGGCCGGCTGCGGGCCGTCCACGCCGCCGGCCGGCGTCATTGCGCGGTCATCGGTCGTGCCGTGGGCCGTGGGCCGTGGGGCGCGGTGGGGGTGCTCACCCGGCAAACATACGCGCCGCGTGGCGCCGG
>DASTRO010000196.1:0-6714 GCA_035761165.1 Gemmatimonadaceae bacterium
AGGCCGCGGCGGCCCCGGACGACGTCGCGATGACGGCGACGAGCGACGCGCCGATGGCGTAGCGCAGGTTGACGCCGAAGAGGAGCGTCAGCATCGGCACGACGATGATGCCGCCCCCGAGCCCGGTGAGCGCGCCGAGCAGCCCACCGGCGAAGGAGCCGAGGGCGACGAGCAGCGAGAAGGCGAGCAGCGTCATGCCGCGGAGGGTGCGGTGAGGGCGGGGGGCGCGGGCGGACGCGCGCCGCGGCCGCGCCGGCGGGAGGGGCCCCGGGAACGACGGAGCCGCCGGTAAGCTAACCTCGCGCTGCCCACCCCGCCCCGCCGGTCACGCATCCACCGCCGTGAGCCGCTCGTCGGACGACTCGCAGCGCAGGCGCCCCTCCGCCACCCAGCCGTCGATCTGGCGTTGCGTGGCGTGAAGGACGTGCGTCGGCGGCGCGCCATCGCCTGGCACGTAGCCCGCCCACGCGTTGCGCCCGAGCCGCTTCGCCGCGTAGGTCCCGTGGTCGGCCAGGCTCACCACCTCCTCCCACGCCAGCGCGTCCGGGTCGCCCGAGACGAAGGGGAAGACCGCGTAGCCGATGGAGCAGGTGGCGCGCAGCACGCGCCCACCCTCCAGCACCGTGGTGTGCGCCTCCACCGCGGCTCGCAGCCGCTCGGCCTGCTGCGCGGCCTGCTCGCGGTCCGTGAAGCGGCCCAGCACCAGGAACTCCTCGCCGCCCCAGCGGACCACCACGTCGCTCTCCCGACTGGCCGCCTGCAGCACCCGCGTGAGCTCCACCAGCAGCCGGTCGCCGGCGGCGTGGCCGTGCTCGTCGTTGATCCGCTTGAAGTGGTCCAGGTCCACCAGGTAGAAGACGAGGTCCGCGTCGTCGGCCGGCAGCCCGCGCTCGGCGGCGACGCGGTGGCGGCGCACGCTGGCCGCCACGTCCATCGCGATCGTCTGCTGCAGGAAGCGCCGGTTCCGCGCGCCGGTGAGCGCGTCGGTCATGCTCAGCTCCTCCGCCATCCGCGCGCGCTCGGCGCGGCGGCGATAGCGTGCCAGCCCCACCAGCCCGACGAGCAGGCCGATGGCGATCACGCCATTGCGCTGCACGGCGCGGCGCTCCGCCGCCAGCAGGGCGAGCGCCTCCTGCCGCTGCGCGTGCGCCAGCTCGTGCTCGCGGCGCTCCTCGCTGAAGCGGCGCTCCAGCCCCGCCACGCGGCGCGACGTGTTGTCGTCGAAGATCGAGTCGCTGAGCGCCTTGAAGCGCTTGTACGACGCCAGCGCGGCGGCCGGCGCGCCGCGCGCCTCCTGCACCGCGGCCAGCGCCTCCCACGCCTGGCGTGCCAGCTCGCGCGACGGCATCGCCTCCGCGACGGCGAGCGCGCGGCGCGTCGTCGCCTCGGCCGTCGCCAGGCGACCCCGCGCGCGCTCCACCGCGGCCAGGCCGAGCAGGTTCCGCACGGCGAGCCCACGGTCTCCCACCTCGTCGCCGATGCGCAGTGCCTCGGTGAGCTCGGCGTGCGCCGAGTCGAGCTGCCCCAGCGCCAGGTAGGCCACGCCCAGGTTGCGGTGCGCGAGCGCGATGGCCGAGCGGTCCCCCACCTGACGGCGCAGCCGCAGCGACTCGCGGTGCGGCGCGAGCGCCCGGGCGTACGCGCCGCGCTCCTGGTACATGTCGCCGATGTTGCTCAGCGTCGCCGCCACGCGCGCCGTGCTGCCCTGGGCGCGGCGTAGCACCAGCGCGCTGTCGAAGTAGGCGAGCGCCAGGTCGTACTGCCGCAGCCGGCCGTAGACGATGCCGATGTTGTTCAGCGAGAGGGCGATCGCCGCCGTGTCGCGCAGTGGGTCGCGCAGGCGGCGCGCCTCGAGGTGGTAGTCGAGCGCGACGCCGTACTCGGCCAGGTCGGTGGAGTAGACGAAGCCGAGATTGTTGAGCGAGTTGGCGATCTCGCGCGGCGCGCCGATCTCCCGCTGGACGACCAGCGCCTCCTCGAACAGCTCCACGGCGCGCAGCGGGTCGCCACGCCGCTGGGCGATGGTGCCGAGATTGCTGATGGCGCGCGCCAGCCCGGGACGCTGTCCCGCGCGCTCGGCCAGCCGCCGGCCGCGCTCGGCGTAGGCCACGGCCGAGTCGTACTGCGCGAGCGTCATGTACGCCCAGGCCATCTCGTCGAGCGTGGCGACGTGCGCGGAGTCGTCCGGCATGCGGGCGAAGATGCGCAGTGCCTCCGCCCCGTAGGCGAGCGCGCGGGCCGGCTCGTCGCCCTTGTAGGCGTCGACCAGGCGGGCCAGCGCGCGGCCGCGCGCCGCGTCGCTGAGCGCGGGAGGCGGGGCATCGGGCGCGGCCGGCGCCTGGGCGCGCGGCGGGGGGGCGGCGACGGCCAGCAGGAGCGCGACGGTCTGACGGAGGAGCGAGGGCATGGAGCGGGACGGCGGGGCGCGTCGGACGGGCCATCGTAGGACGACGACCCGCCGCGAACGGTAATGACGAGCTCGCCTCTCGTGGAGCCCCGCGACCACGCCCCGCGGCGCCTGGCGCGACCCGGCGGCGCGGTGCGCCGGCGGCCGTCGCGCTACGGCGTGCCGCTCGCCGCGTCGTGGAACACGCGCTCGGCCCCCCGCGACGTGGCCCGTGCGCGGCCGGCCGCCTCCAGCGCGGCCACGAGGACGGACGCCGAGTCGAGCGGCGCGCGCACCGTCACGCGCCGGTCGAGCAGCGCCGAGTCGGCCAGCACCACCTGCAGCCCGTACCACCGCTGGACCAGCGGCGGCAGCTCGCGCATCCGGCGGTTCACCGCCGCGAACTCGCCCATCGTCCACCCGAGCATCTCCTCGAGCTGCTGGGCGGTCGGCTCGGCCAGCCCGCCGTCGGCCGCGACGACGACGGCATCGCCGGTGGTGAGCGACCGGACGGAGTCGCCGACGCTGAGCGTCACCAGCCCGTCCTGCACGCGGACGAGGATGACCGAATCGGTGTAGGCGCTGACGTCGAAGACGGTACCGGCGGCGGTGATGCGGGCCGGCCCGGTGCGCACGTGGAACGGCCGGTCGTCGGCCTCGCCGACCGTGAACGACCCCGTCCCCACCAGCCCGACGGCGCGCAGCGACTCGCCGAAGCGGGGCGGGATGCGGAGGTGCGAGTCGGGCCCGAGCGTCGCCCGGCTGCCGTCGGCGAGATCGATGTTGGCGCGGCGCCCCGGGGGCGTGGCGACGTCGCGCGTGTCGCTCGAGGCCAGTGCGGCGTCGATGCGCCCGTTGACGTCGCGCGCGCTGAGCGTGCGGACGCCGAAGACGATGGCGGCGACGACCACCAGGGCGATCGCCGCCATCAGCACCGCGCTCACCCCGCCGCGCTCGTCGGCGACGTGCGCCACGTGGGTGGCCGCCTCGTGGCGCGAGAGGTCGCGGCGCAGGTGGGCGGCGTGCTCGCTGTCGGGCGGCGGCGCGTGGAGCACGGAGGCGAACTCGCGCCACGCCTCGTCCACGTCCGCCGGCTGCCGGGGCACGGCGCGGTGCGGCGTCGCCCCGCCCTCGTGCTCGTGGAAGCGGTGCAGTGCGGCCCGGCGCCCGTTCTCGCGCACGGCTTCCTTGTGGATGGCGTCGCGCAGGAAGAACTCGAGGTCGCCCGGGGACAGGAAGCGCTCGCGCTGCTTCCAGGCGTCGTAGAGCGCGCCCTCCACCAGGCGCGGCGCCGCCTCGGGCTCGGTGAGCTCCGTCCGCGCGACGGCGAGCAGCGGATCGTACTCCTCGCGGAAGACGCGCTCCAGGGCGGCCTCGTCACCCTGCTTGAAACGGGTCAGGTCATCGGGGGCGATCTTCGTGAACGAGCCGGTCATGCGGACCTCCGCTCTGATGGGATCGGATACCCGACTGCACTGCACCAATGGGCCGCATGCCGCGGGAGCGCAAGACGCGGATCGCCCGGCGGTGGGCCACCGGTTCCGGCGTCGCACGGATCGGACCGCCGTTGCCGTCGGCTGGTGCCGGGCTGGGCTGCAGACTACTCTTCGTTCGCCGGCGCCGCACGGCGGGGCACCGGCCGCAAGGCGGGGACACGGGTGCGACGTCCCCGGACCGTCACGCTGGCTGGCGACGATGTCGGCCAGCCGTGGGCCGGCGCGCGGAGGTCCATCGCCGCCCGTCACCTTCGCTCCGACATCGTCATGCTCGACAGTGCAACGGCAGCGGGCACGGGCGCCGCGGCCCACGCAGCACGACGCAGGATCTCGCGGGCCTTCCTGGTGGCCGGCCTGGCGATCGTCGGCATCGCCGGCACCTTTCTCACGCTCTCCCTCGTGCGCCAGCGCAGCCGCGCCTGGACGATGGAGGCGCGCCAGGTGGCCCGCCTGGGCCGCGACATCCTGGCGCTCGCCGTGGACCAGGAGACGGGCGTGCGCGGCTACCGGCTGACGGGCGACCGGCGCTGGCTCGAGCCGCACGATGCGGCCCGGCGCGCGCTGCCCGCCAAGCTGGACTCGCTCGTCACCCTCACCACCGGCCGGCAGCGGCAGGACGAGCGCGCGCGCGCGATCGTGGCCGCCCTGGCGGCATGGGACTCGGTCTACCGCCGCCCGGCGCTCGCCACTCCGGCGCCGAACGCACCGCCCGACGAGGCGCGCCGCCGCTTCGAGCTCGAGGGGAAGCGCCGCTTCGACGAGGTGCGGCACCGCATCGCCGCGCTGCTCGCCACCGAGGACGCGCGCTACGGCGCCCGGCTGCGCGCCGAGCAACGGCTCGATCTGCTGCTGACGATCGGCGTGCTGCTCGAGCTGGCGCTGCTCCTCGCCGCCGGCCGGCACGTCGCCAGACGCCTGCGCACACAGGCCGACCAGCTCTACGACCAGCAGGATCAGCTCGAGCATCAGGCCGCGGAGCTGGAGCAGCAGACGGCGGAGGTCGAGATGGTCAACGACGAGCTACAGCGGGCGCTGCGCGAGCGCGAGGCGGCGCTCGAGGAGAGCACGCACGCCGTGGAGGCGCTGCGGCAGAGCGAGCGGCGCTACCGCGCGCTGGTGGAGAGCTCGCCGGACGCCATCGCGATCCACGCCGGGGGGACGCTGCGCTTCGTCAATCCGGCGGCCGCGACGCTGATGGGCATGCGCGAGCCGCGCCGCATCTCCGGCCGACCGCTGCTCTCCTTCGTGCATCCCGAGGACCAGCCGCGCGTCGCCGCCCGCCTGGCCGAGCTGCAGCGGAACCCCCAGACGCTGGCCCGCTCGGCGCCGGAGACGTACCGGCTGCTGCGTGGCGACGGACAGGTCGTCCACGTCGAGGCGCGCTCGGCGCCGGTGATGCACGAGGGGGAGCGCGCCACGCAGACGGTGCTGCGCGACATCGGGGAGCGCCTGCGGCTGGAGGCCGAGCTGACGCGCCGCGCCTATCACGACGGGCTCACGGGGCTGGTGAACCGGGCCCGCTTCCGCGAATGCGTGGCCGAGGTGCTCGCGCGGCGCACGGAGCGCGGCGCCGTGGCCGTGCTGCTCCTCGACCTGGACGACTTCAAGGCGGTGAACGACGGCCTGGGTCACGCGGCGGGTGACCTCCTCCTCGTGGCCGCGGCCCAGCGGCTGCGGGAGCTGGTCGCCCCGCATGGCGTCGTCGCGCGACTGGGCGGCGACGAGTTCGCCGTGCTCCTGGAGCAGGTGGCCGGACGGGCGGCGGTGCAGGAGATCGCCGACCGGGTCCTCGGCGTCTTCCGCGAGCCGCTCCGCTTCGAGGAGCGGGAGATGGTCGTCCACGCCAGCGTCGGCATCGTGCTCGGCGCCGACGGCGACAGTGTGGACTCGCTGCTGCGCAATGCGGACCTGGCGATGTACGTCGCCAAGCACCGGGGCAAGAGCCGCGCGGCCTGGTTCGAGCCGGGGATGTACCAGGCGGCGCGGGAGCGCCTGGCGATCGAGGCCGACATGCGGCTGGCGCTCCAGCGCGACGAGTTCCGGCTCGTCTTCCAGCCGGTGGTCCACCTCGCGACCGGCGCCATCCAGTCGGTGGAGGCGCTGGTGCGGTGGCACCACCCCGTCCGCGGCGTCGTCTCCCCGGCCACCTTCATCCCGGTGGCCGAGGCGACCGGGCTGATCGTGCCGCTCGGGCGCTGGGTGCTGCGCCAGGCCTGCGCGCAGCTGGCCGAGTGGCAGCGCGCCGCCGGCACCGGCGCGCCCCCCATCTCGATGGGCATCAACCTCTCGGGACGGCAGCTGCAGGACCCGCGGCTGCTCGAGGACGTGGCCGCGGCCCTCGACGAGAGCGGCGTCCCGCCGGAGAGCGTGGTGCTCGAGATCACCGAGAGCGTGATCATGCGCGACACGGAGACCACGCTCACCATCCTGCGCGCGCTGCGGGCGCTCGGCCTGCGGCTGGCGATCGACGACTTCGGCACCGGCTACTCGTCGCTCGCCTACCTGCAGCGCTTCCCGATCGACGTGCTGAAGATCGACAAGGCGTTCGTCGACGGCGTGGCATCACGCGGCAGCGACGCGGCCCTGGCGCGCCTCATCGTCTCGCTCGGCGAGGCGCTCGGCCTGAGCACGATCGCCGAGGGGGTGGAGACGGCGGAGCAGCAGGCGGCGCTCGTCGCCCTGGGCTGCACGCGCGCCCAGGGCTACCACTTCTTCCGCCCGGTGGAGGCCTCGGCCGTCTCGCTGCTGCTGCGCGCGGCCTGACGGCGGGCGCGGCCCGGGCCGGCGGGCCGGCCGGATGCGACGGGGGGCGGCGACGCATGCGTCGCCGCC
>DASTRO010000197.1:0-28141 GCA_035761165.1 Gemmatimonadaceae bacterium
CGCATAGGGATCCGAGACGAAGACCGTCGCGAACGCTCCGCCGATCTCTCCATGGGCTGGCGACTCTGGCGTTGGATGCGCGAGCAGAATGAACGACCACATGTGTGCGTACCCTGGATAGCACCGGTGCCGGCTAACGCCAATTAGGTGGTCAAAGTAGGCTGCCACCCAGCAGCCTACATCCCCGCCGCCAGCTAACTCGCGCGTCCGCAGCCTACACGACTGCCGTGGCAGCCTATTCTACACGCCTCGAGCCAGATGCGCACGCGACGGCAGGGCGCCGATGCCCTTCCAGGTGACGCCAAGGCGCCTCGGCCGCCCGCGATCGGCGCTCCCGTGCCCGCTGGCCAGCACAGATCCAGGAGACTCCCCACCCTACCCGGACCGCCGTTCCGCCGCCCCGCGGCACACCGATGCTCTCGGCTCCCTGGCTTCGGGCTGTCAGGCTTGTGGCTCGTAGCGTGGCCCCACGTCCGGCCCCAGCACCACCGCCACGCGGTGCGCCGCGCCGTCGCGCACGATCGGGATGACGACCGCGCCGTCGCGCACCGCCGCGCTCTCCCCCGCACCGCTCTCCGCGCCGTCCACCCGCACCGACGTCGCCGCCCCGTTGTTTGCCGCCCGCGTGACGACGATCTCGTACGTCGTCGCGCCGCCCGGTACGCGGTAGCGCAGCGTGAACCCCGGCCACGCCGCCGGGATGCACGGCCGCAGCACGATCCGCTCGCCAGCGTCCAGCGTGAAGCCGAGCACCGACTCGAGCGCCACGCGGTAGAGCCACCCCGCGCTCCCCGTGTACCACGTCCACCCCCCACGCCCCACGTGCGGCGCCACGCCGTAGACGTCGGCCGCGACGACGTACGGCTCCGTGCGGTAGACCGCCACCTCCTCCGGCGTGCGGCCGTGGCTCACCGGGCTCAGCATCTCGAGCAGCGGCGCGGCGCGCTCGCAGCGGCCGAGCGCGGCCAGCGCGCGCACGCCCCACAGGGCCCCGTGCGTGTACTGCCCGCCGTTCTCGCGCACGCCGGGCAGGTATCCCTTGATGTAGCCGGGGTCGTGCGGCGTGCGGTCGAAGGCCGGCGTGAGGAGGCGGATGAGCCCCTCCGCCTCCGAGACGAGGTGCTCCTCCATCGCGTCCAGCGCCTGCTCGGCGCGGTCGCGCGGGGCGGCGCCGGAGAGCACCGCCCACGCCTGTGCGATGGTGTCGATGCGGCACTCGTCGCTCTGCGCGGAGCCCAGCGGCGTGCCGTCGTCGTAGTAGGCGCGGCGGTACCACGCGCCGTCCCAGCCGCCGTCGTTCAGCGCCGCGGCCAGCGCGCGACGGTAGTCGCGGTAGCGCGCGGCACGCTCGGCGTCCCCCCGCCGCTCGCAGATGGGGATGAAGTCGTGCAGGATGTCGTAGAGGAAGAAGCCGAGCCAGACGCTCTCGCCGCGCCCCTCGCGGCCGACGCGGTTCATCCCGTCGTTCCAGTCGCCGACGCCCATCAGCGGGAGGCCGTGCGCGCCGCGCGTCAGCGAGCGGTCCAGGGCGCGGCAGCAGTGCTCGTAGACCGTGGCGCTCGTGCCCGCGTCCGTCGGCACCAGGAAGGCCTCGTCCTCCCCCGGCTCCAGCTGGCGCGCGGTGACGAAGCGCGCGGGCTCCTCGAGCACGCCCGCGTCGCCCGTCGTGCGCACGTAGAAGGCGGTGACGTACGGGAGCCACAGCAGGTCGTCGGAGAAGCGCGTGCGCATCCCCTTGCCGAGCGGCGGGTGCCACCAGTGCAGCACGTCGCCCTCCACGAACTGGTGGCTGGCGTGGAGCACGATCTGGTCGCGCGTCAGCGCCGGCAGCAGGTAGACGAGGGCCGACGCATCCTGCAGCTGGTCGCGGAAGCCGAAGGCGCCGCCGCTCTGGTAGAAGGCGGAGCGCCCCCACACGCGGCAGCTCAGGTTCTGGTAGGTGAGCCAGCCGTTCACCATCAGGTCCAGCGCGGGCGATGGCGTCTCCACCTGCACGCCGCCCACGAGCTCGCGCCAGAAGTCGCGCACCTCGGTCAGCGCTTCGTTCACGACGCCGAGGTCCTGGTATGCGGTCACCAGCTCGCGCGCGCGGTCGCTCCCCTCCGCCTCGCCCAGCAGCACGACGCGCTCCACGGTCTCCCCGGGCGCCAGCTCGAGCGGCAGGCGGAAGGCGACGCACGGGTCCAGGTCGGCCCCGGTGGCGCCGTCGAGCGGTGCGTCGTGGCGCAGTGCGGCCGGATCGGCGACGCTCCCCTGGGCGCCGAGGAAGGCGGTGCGGTCGGCGGTCGCGGTGAGCTCCGCGCTGGGTGGGGCGACGGCGGCGAAGGCGACGCGCGAGGCGAACTCGCCGCGCTCGGGGTTCATGGCGAGCAACGCACCGGTCGCGTCGTCACGCTCGGTGACGACGGTGCGTCCGCTCTCGTGGGGGAAAACGCCCAGGACGAGCTGCGCGTAGCTCCAGAGGGTGAGCCGACGCGGTCGGCCGCCGGTGTTGGTCAGGCGGAGGCGCGTGAGCTTCACGGGGTCGTGGCGCGGCACGAACTGCACGACCTCGTGCGCGAGCCCCATCCCCTCGTGCCGCCAGAGAGTGTAGCCGAAGCCGTGGCGCACCTCGTACGGTCCGGCGCCGGGCACGGGGCCGGGCAGCGGCGACCAGAAGACGCCGGACTCCTCGTCGCGCAGGTAGAGCGCCTCGCCGCACGGGTCGGCGACGGGGTCGTTGGACCAGGGGGTGAGGCGGTTCTCGCGGCTGTTCACGGACCAGGTGTACCCGCCGCCGCGCTCGCTGGCGATGAAGCCGGTCAGCTCGTTGGCGACGACGTTCACCCACGGCAGCGGCGGCAGCGCCTCGTCGCGCGCGCCGGCGCCGATGCGGACGACGTACTCGCGGCCGTCCTCGCTGAAGCCGCCGTGGCCGTTGAAGAGACGCAGCGCCCCGCCAGGCCCGGGCGGCGCCGGCGGCTCGATGTCGCGCGCCGCGGCGGGTCGGTAGCGCGACTCGGCGGACCGCGCCTGCCAGCTCGTGTCGATGGTCACGGGCGCCGGCTCGCCCTGCGCGGCCGCGCGGGCGAACGCCTGGTCGGCCGCGCTCACGCTCTCGAAGCGCGCGCCGATGGCCTCGACGTCCTGCCGCGTGCGGCCGGCCCCGAGCACGGCGAGGAGCTGCACCCGCTCGCCCGGCGCGACGGTGACGAAGCGGCGCAGGCTGAGGATGGGGTCGAGCACGTTGCCGGTGATGCTGCCCAGCCGCACGCCGCGGTGCAGCGCCCACGGTCGCGCCGTGGTGCGCCCACGACCGAGGAAGCGCATGCGGTCGGTCGCGTGCTCCAGCGCGCCGGCACCCGGGTCGTCGGTCACGAGGCGGTGCACGAGCCAGAGCGGCTCGTCGCCGGGGCTGCGCAGCCGCCGCCAGGCGAGCAGCAGCTCGTCGATGGGCGCGTGCGCGGTCTGCACGAAGAGCTTGGAGAAGGCCGGATGCGCCGCGTCCGCCGCCGCGCGGTTCAGCACGACCTCGGCGTAGGTGGTGAGCTCCAGCCGTCGCGGGCGGTCGCCGCGGTTGGCGAGCGTGTAGCGGCGCAGCTCCGCGTCCACCGCGGCGACGCAGATCTCGGTCGTCAGCGCGAGCGCCCCGTCCTCGCGCACGATCTCCACCAGCCCCGGGCCGACGCGCACGCGGTAGGCATCGGGTGGGCGTGCCACCGGCTGGAGCCCGGCGCTCCAGTACTCGCCGCTCTCCAGGTCGCGCACGTAGAGCCAGATGCCGTCGCCGTCACGGGTCCGGTCGGGCACGTAGCGGGTGACCGCCAGGCCCTCGAAGCTCGCGCCGCCGGCACCGGCGTCGGTGACCAGCGTGGTGAAGCGGCCGTTGGAGAGGAGATGCGGCATGGGGTAGGGGCGGGCGATGAGCGATCAGCGACGAGCGGTGAGGGGTCGGGCGGGGGAGAGGCCAGGGACGAGGGAAGGGAGAAGAGCGCTCCGGTGTGAATCGATGGCTCGGAGACGGGCGGACCACGGAGCCGGCACGCAGGCGGTCGGGCGACGGGGAGCAGCGAGCGGAGCATGGGACGGGTAGCGCCGTGGCTGGGGCTCCTCGCGACAGGGCGGTCTCTCACCGATGGGTGGGAAGTGGCTGGAAGCTGGAACCGGGACCTGCGTGGGAAGGCGCATGGTGGCGATCGTTCGATCCTGGCCGCGCGGGCAGCCAGCACGATCATGTGGTTCGGGGGGGCCCCCCGCGCCGCGATCCGTCCGCCGCGCCCTCACCGCTCGCCGCTCGCCGCTCCGCCTCACGGCGGCCCCACCACCACCTCCCCCAGTCGTCGCACCACCACCTCCCGCCCGTCCGGCCGCCGCACCACGATCCCCCCGGGCGGCAGCCGCGTCAGCCCGCCGAGCGTCACGCGCGTCGCCCCGTTCGCCCCGCGCCGCACCGACACGTCCAGCGGTCCGTACCAGGTCCGCAGGCCGCGCACCGCAACTTCGTGGCCGCCCTCGAGCCAACGGTCGGGGATGCCAGCGGTCACCACCAGGCTGCTGTCCGCCTCCCGCTCGTAGGCGAAGAGGTCCAGCACCGAGCGGATGAAGTCGGAGCCGGCCCAGGTGTGCGGCATGTCGCCGATGAACTTCGGCGCGGTGGAGTCGCGCCAGACCACCTCCGCCCACTCGTGCCACGCCTCGGGGCGGCGGTCGTCCATCAGGAAGTCGGCCAGCGCCAGCGCATCGTCCACCCGGCCCAGGCGTACCAGCACGCCGACGTTGCGCCACTCGTAGGGGACGTACGCGTCCCACGCCCGCGTGCCGGCGGCCCTGGCCCGCGCGCTGTCCACGTACATCGCGAAGGTGCGGCGCAGCGCACTGTCCGGCAGCGTACCGAGGAGCCCGCCCGGCGACACCCCCACCGTGGTGCTCGTGGGGTCGAAGTCGCCCAGCTCCACTGAGCCTGGCAGGTACCCGATGTCGTGCATCGCCATCGCGCGGCGCAGCGAGGCCACCACGTCGCCGATGAACGCATCGCGCTCGCGCGCGAAGCTCTCGGCCTGCGCGCCGTCGCCCACCACCCGCGCCAGCCACGCCGCGTCCTTGTAGCCGCGCACGGCCAGGAACTGGTCCCAGAACGAGTGCATCGGCTTGGCCGAGTAGCCCTCGTGGCTGATGGACTGCGGCAGCAGACCGTAGAATGCCACCGAGTCCGTGCGGTAGACGGGCGTCATGCGCGAGGCGCGCAGCGAGTCCATGTAGCCGACGGCCTTCACCACGTGCGGCCACATGCGCCGCGCGAACGCCGTGTCGCCGGTGCTGCGCACGTACTCGGCGATGGCGAAGATCAGCTCCCCGTGGCTGTCGTTCTCCGGCACCGGGTCGGCACCGCGGTGGTCGACGCAGCAGGGCACCTTGCCGTTCGGGTACTGGAAGGGCGCGTACCATTCGAGGAACGCGCGCACCGGCTCCGTCAGCCCGAGGCGGAGCAGCGCGTACGACGTCAGTGCGCCGTCACGGATCCAGCTCCGCTCGTACGACCGTGAGCCCGGCTGGATGCGCGGGCCGTCCTGGTTGACGAGGATGTAGCCGAGCGTCGTCTTCACCGTGCCGGCCAGCTCACCAGCCGCGGGCGGGAGGTCGAGCTGCACGCGGTCCAGCTTCGCCACCCACTCGGCCCGCGTCGCCGCCAGGCGGTCCGCGGCCAGCCGCGCGGCCGAATCGGCGGCGAGGGCGACCGGGGGCATCGGGGCGTGCGCGAAGGGCACGGCGAGCACGACGTCGGCCGAGTCGTGCGCGGCGAGCGCGAGGGGGTAGGCGAGGGCGCCGCCGGCGCGGCCGAGCGCGTCGCTGGCGCTGGTGGACGGCGGGAGCGAGTCGGCGCGCAGCGCGGGCATGATGCCGCCGGCGTCGAAGCTCGCCGCGCCGAAGCCCGCGGGGCGCGTCACCGGCACGACCACGTCGCCCATCGTCGAGTCGCGTCCGCCGTTCACGCGCACGACGCCGTTGGCGTATTCGACCGTGCGCACCTCGGCCGCGCCGCCGGTGGTGTTCAGGAACTGCCAGGGCGGGTTCACCTGGAAGGGGCGGACGGCCGGATGGAGCGTGACGCGCCGTGGATGGTCGGTCGGGTTGCGCACGCGGTAGCGGACGAAGAGCACGGCGCTGTCGGCCGCGCCGGCGACGAAGGCGGTCGTCGTCAGCGCGAGCGAGTCCACGTCCCAGCGCAGCTCCGGGATGGGGAGGTAGCCGTCCACCAGGCCCGGCGTGCGGCGCGCGTCGGCCCAGGTCAGCAGGCGCCCGTCGGCAGCCAGGTAGGGGGTGAGGGCGAAGCGGGCCTTCCCCACCTCCACGGCGCCTTGCTCGTCGATCATCGCCTCGCGGTCGGCCGCCGGCGCGCCGGTGATGGTCCAGTACGACTGCACGCTGTCGGTGAACGCCTGCGGATAGCTGCCGCGCGGCGCGTCGCGCGCCACGGCGAACCAGAGCGCGTTGAGCGAGGCGCCGAAGGCGAGCGGCCGCACGTCGATCTCGCGCAGCGCGTAGCCGTCCCCAGGGCCGGTCGCCAGCGCGAGGCGCAGGTAGCGCGCCTCGGTCTCGGGCATCTGCACGTAGTCGCGCCCGCCGTCGCTGCCGCGCATGACGTACGCCGTGTCCCACTGCACCGTGTCCGGGGAGCTGAGCACGGCGTAGCGCGACGCCTGCCGCCCCGGCGCCCAGCGCAGCACGACGCCGCCCAGCTCGCGCACCTGGCCGAAGTCCACGGTGAGCGTGGCCGCGCCGGCCGCGGCGGTGCGCCAGGCGGTGCTGCTGTCACCGTCGAGCGCGAGGCGCGCCGGCGCATCGGGCAGTGCCGCCGACGCGGTGAGCCGCGGCGTGCCCGCGTAGGGGCGGATCGGCTCGCGCGGCGTGAAGGCCAGCTCGTCCAGCCAGACGCTCCCCTTCCCGCCCTGCCCCGCGGTGATGGCGATCTCGAGCGCCGCGGTGCGGCGCAGCGTGCTGTCGCGCGTGGGCCCCCACGCGAAGCTGACGTGGCGGCGCTTCAGCGTCACCTGCGTCCACTGCGCGGGGAAGTGGAAATCGCGCCGGTTCACCCACCAGACGTTGTCACCGGTGGAGTCGATGAGCTTGAACTCGAGGTTGTTGGGCGGGATGTCGCCGCGGATCCAGAAGGTGAACTCGAAGTTCTCCGGGTACGTGATCGGCAGCGCCCGCCGCACCACGGCGTAGCCGCCCCCGCCGTGGAAGTCCACGTCCACCCGCATGCCGCGGCCGCGGTAGCCGCTGTCGCTCGCGATCGCGGCGCTCACGCCGTCCGACGGCGCCGCCGTCCACGCCGCGACGTCCTCGAAGGCGTCGAGCACGCGCGTCTGCGCGGCGGCCGGCATCGGGGCCAGGGCGAGGAGGAGCAGCGAACGGCAGCCGCGCATCACCCCTTCACGCTCCCCGCCATCACGCCCTGGATGTAGTACCGCTGCAGGAAGAGGAAGACGAGCAGCACCGGGAGCGTGGTGAGCACCGAGCCGGCCATCATCAGCTCCGTGTCCTGCACGTGCTCGCCCACCAGGTTGGCCAGCGCCACGGGGAGCGTGTAGCGCGAGTCGTCGCTGAGGACGATGAGCGGCCACATGAAGTCGTTCCACGTCGTCAGGAAGGTCCAGATGGCGAGCGTGGCCAGCACCGGGGCGATGGCTGGGACCACCACCGAGACGTAGATGCGCAGCTCGCTCGCGCCGTCGATGCGCGCCGCGTCGAGCAGGTCGTCGGGGAAGGCGAGCGTGTACTGCCGGATGAGGAAGATGCCGAAGATGCTCGCCAGGCTCGGGATGATGACGCCCCAGTAGGTGTTGATCAGCCCGAGCTGCTTCATGACGAGGAAGAGCGGCAGCATCGCCACCTGCACCGGCACCACCAGCCCGGTGGCCAGCAGGCGGAAGATCCGGTCGCGGCCGCGGAAGCGCAGCTTGGCGAAGGCGTAGCCGGCCATCGAGTTGATGGCGAGCGAGACGACCGTCACGGTGATCGCGATGATGGCGCTGTTCACCAGGTAGCGCCCCATCTCGAGCCGCGTGAAGATATCGCGGTAGTGCTCGAAGGTGACGCGGCGCGGCAGCAGCGGGGGCGGGAAGCTGTTGGCGTCCCCCGTCGGCATGAACGACGCCGACAGCATCCAGAGGAGCGGCAGCAGCGAGAGCAGCGCGCCGAGGACGAGCGCCGTGTAGAGGAGGACGAGCGAGAGGCGGCGGCTCACGGCTCCCGCTCCCGTTGCAGGCGGAACTGGACGAGCGTGGCGACGAGGATGACGAGGAAGAGCACGAAGGCGATGGCCGCGGCATAGCCCATCCGCCACCAGCGGAAGCCCTCCTCGTACATCAGCAGCACGACGCTCGTCGTCGCCCGCAGCGGCCCGCCGGCGGTCATCACGTACGGCTCGGCGAAGAGCTGGAAGTAGCCGATCATCGTGATGACGCCGACGAAGAGCATCGTCGGCCCGAGCATCGGCAGGGTGACGTGGCGGAAGCGCTGCACCGCCGAGGCGCCGTCCAGGTGGGCGGCCTCGTACAGCTCCTCGGGGATGCTCTGCAGGCCGGCGATGAAGATCAGCATGTTGTAGCCGAAGTTCTTCCAGACGGCGAGCAGGATGATGGCCGGCATCGCCCAGCGCGGATCGCCCAGCCAGTCGATCGGACCGAGGCCGACGAGCCCCAGGGCGTAGTTCAGCAGCCCGTAGCGCGGGTGGTACAGGTAGCGCCAGACGATGGCCACCGCGACGAGCGTGGTGACGAAGGGGAGGAAGTAGATGGTGCGGAAGAGCCCCTTGAAGCGCGTCAGCTTCGCGTTGACGAGGAGCGCCGCGGCGAGCGAGGCGGCGATCGACAGCGGCCCGCCGACGAGGGCGAAGTAGAAGGTGTTCTTGAGCGCCGCCCAGAAGAGCGGCGTCCGCAGCAGCCGCGCGTAGTTGTCGAGCGCCACCCAGCGCGCGTTGGCGGGGTCGCCCAGGGCGTAGATGTCGTAGTCGGTGAAGCTGAGGACGAGCGCCGCCGCCACCGGTAGGAAGAAGAAGACGCCGATCAGGACGAGCGCCGGCGCGAGAAAGAGGTAGCCCGCCGCGGTCGTCTCGCGCAGGCGGCCGCGGCCGCGCCGCACGGGCGCGGGGGGCACCGGCGGGAGGCCGGCGTTGGTGGTGGGCTCGGCGCTGGCGACGGTGCCCATCAGCCTCCACCCCCGGGCCCCGGCGCGGGCGTGACGGCGCGCGTCTCCGGCACGTCGCCCCGTCCGCGCTGCTCGCGCTGGGCGAGCATCCAGCGCCGCTTCTCGAGGATCTGGTCCACGTCGCGGTCGAGCGCCGCCAGCACCTCGTCGATCGGGCGGCCGCCGCGCACCGCCTGCTCCCCGTACTCGAACACCTTGGTGGCGATCTGCTCCCACTCCGGCACCTTGGGGAGCGGCTGCACGCGCTCCAGCTGCTCGCGGAAGGCGGGCAGGTAGGGGCTGTTCGCGAGCGCCGTGTCGCGCCAGGCGCTGCGGCGCGGCGGCAGGTTGCCGGTGAGCGCGTAGAAGCGCTGCTGCTGCTCCGGCCGCGAGAGGAACTCGATCAGCCTCCACGCCGCCTCGGGGTGCTGGGAGCCCCGGAAGAGGACGAGGCTGGAGCCCCCCGCCATCGACACGCCGGGCCCGTCCGGGCCGGGGAGCGGTGCGGTCATCCAGTCGTCCTGCACCTCCGGCGGCATGCGGTTGCGGAACTCGCCGATCTCCCACGGCCCGGTGATCATCATGGCGATGTTGCCGCGCGCGAACTCCTGGTAGCGGTTCGCGATCTCCGAGGCGGAGACGACCGGCGCGAGCCCGCTGCGGAAGAGATCGACGTAGAACTCGAACGCCCGGCGGAAGCGCGGGCCCTCGAAGTTGCCGCGCGTCCCCGTCGAGTCGAGCAGCGTGGCCCCGGTCTGCAGGCCGAAGATGACCGGCTGCGGCCACTCGTTGGTGGGGAGGAGGATCGGATACTGCCGGGGCTCCATGCGCGCCTTCATGGCGATCATCGCCTGACGCCACCCCTCCCAGGTGGTGGGCACGCGCTCGTAGCCCGCGGCGGCGAGCAGGTCCTGCCGGTAGAAGAGGACGCGCGTGTCCACGTACCAGGGGATGCCGTACGTCGTGCGGTCGAGGACGTTGGTCTCCCAGATCCCCTGGAAGTAGTCGGCACGGTCGACGACGTCGGAGGCGGCCACGAGCCGGTCCAGCGGCTGCAGCGCGTCGAGGGCGACGAACTCCGGCACCCAGGTGTTGCCGAGCTGCGCGACGTCGGGCGTGGCCTCGCCGACGAAGGCGGTGAGCAGCTTCTCGTGCGCCGCGGTCCACGGGATCTGCTGCACGCGCACGCGGATGCCGGGGTTCCGCCGCTCGAACTCCGGCATGAGCTGGGCGACCACCTCCCCTTCGCGCCCCATCCCCCAGAAGCGGAGCTCGACCGTCTCGGTGGCCGACGCGTCGTGGCAGCCGGCGAGCGCGAGCGCACCGGCGAGCAGCGCCAGCGACCCGAGCTGCCGACGGGATGAGCAGGAGGAACCCTGGCGACAGGATGAACAGGATGAACGGGATGGGGGGACCACGGTGCGGACGTCGCGCCGCGATGCCAGCACCATGGCTCCTCCGGTTCCGCCTGAGCATCCCGGCAGTGCAGTCCCGTTCGTCCGATCCATCCTGTTCATCCGGTGCATCCTGTCACGGCCGTCCATCCGGTGGTCAATGCGAGAAGTAGACCCAGATGGCACCGACGAGCGCCACCAGCAGGATGCTGAGCCCGACGTCCAGCCGCCGGCTGCCGGGCTCCTCCTCGTCCCCCGCGGCCGCGGCCGCCACCGCCTCGCCGCGCGGCGGATGCTCCTCCGCTGCCGGCTCCGGTGCCGCGTCGGCCAGGGCGTAGGTGAGGCCCGCCACCTTGCGGTAGGGCGGCGCCGGCGTGGCCAGGCTCACCACCACCAGCACGAGGATGGAGACGAGGAAGAGGAAGACCGCGAAGTGCAGGAAGTTGATGTCGGCGAAGGTGTAGAGCACGCCGCTGAGCGAGCCCTTGTTCAGCTCTGCGATCAGCCGCGCGGCGCCGAGCACGAGGCCGAGGAGGAGCGTCGCCATCGCCCCCGTCGCGTTCACGCGCCGCCAGAAGAGGCCGAGCAGGAAGACGGCGGCGATGGGGGGCGAGATGTACGACTGCACGCTCTGGATGTACTGGTAGAGCTGCCCCGAGATGAGGCGCATGAGCGGGATCCAGAGCAGCCCGAAGCCGACGAGCACGGCCGTCGTGGCCTGGCCCACGAGCACCAGCTGCCGTTCCGAGGCCCGCGGCCGCAGCTCGCGGTAGACGTCCCAGGTGATGAGCGTCGCGCAGGAGTTGAAGACGCCCGACAGCGAGCTCATGAGGGCGGCGAGCAGCCCGGCCACGACCAGCCCGCGCAGCCCGGTGGGCAGCAGCGCGGCGACGAGCGTCGGCAGCGCCTCGTCGGGCCGGGCGAGCTGCAGGCGCCCCTGCTGCACCAGCGCGTAGGCCACCACGCCGGGGATGACGAAGAGGAAGAGCGGCAGGAGCTTGAGGAAGCCGCCGAAGATCGTGCCGCGCCGCGCCTGCGTCAGGTCGCGCGCCGAGAGCACGCGCTGCACGATGAACTGGTCGGTGCACCAGTACCAGACGCCGAGGATCGGCGCGCCGAAGAGGATGCCGGTCCACGGGAAGTTGGGGTCGCTCGCCGGCTGCCACATGTCGAGGAAGCTCGGCCCCACCGTCTGCACCATCACGTCCCACCCGCCCAGCGCGGCCAGCCCGGCGACGGTCACCGTCACCGCGCCGCCGATGAGGACGAAGAGCTGCAGCAGGTCGGTGTAGAGCACCGCCGTCAGCCCGCCGAAGATGGTGTAGATGCCGGTGGCGATGACGACGACGATCGCGCCGGTCCAGAAGTTCACCCCCATCAGCGCCTCGAAGACGATGCCGCCGGCGGCGATGGTGACGGAGATCTTGGTCAGCACGTAGGCGATGATGCTGACGATCGCCAGGTACCAGCGCGCGCCCTTGGAGAAGCGCCGCTCCAGGAACTCGGGCATGGTGAAGACGCCGCTCTTCAGGTAGAACGGCACGAACACCCAGCCGAGGACGAGCAGGATGAGCGAGGCCAGCACCTCGAACTGGCCGACGGCGACGCCGCTCGCCGCCCCCGTGCCGGCGAGCCCCACCAGGTGCTCGGCGCCGATGTTGGACGCGAAGAGCGACGCGCCGACGATGAGCCAGCCGGCGTGCCGGCCGGCCAGGAAGTAGCCGGTGGAGGTCTCCTGCGTGGTCTTCTGGCGGCGCGTGGCCCAGATGGCGACCCCGAAGACGAGCAGGAAGTAGCCGACGATGACGATCCAGTCGAGGCTCGCGAGCTGGTTCACGGGTCGCGGGGTGAGGGGTGGGCCAGCGACGATCGCGTCAGGAGAACGAGGCGCTACGGTGCGTCAGGAGTCCGCGTCCGGCACGTCCCGCACGAGCCGGAAGCCGACGTGGAAGAGCGACGTCTCGGGCGTGGCGTGGCTGCGAGCGCTCACGCGGTAGCCGTGGCAGTATTCCTCGGTGCAGAGGAAGCTGCCGCCGCGCTGCGCCCTCTCGCTCGTCGCGTCGGCGGTGAAGGGCCGACCGCGCTGGTCGTAGGGCCGGTACCAGTCGGCCGTCCACTCCCACACGTTGCCCCCCATGTCGGTGAGGCCGAGCGGCGTCGCGCCGTACGCGCCCACGGGAGAGGTGAGGACGTAGCCGTCGGCACCCGGGTCGTGCTGCCAGGTGTTGGCGTGCGCGCGCCCGTCGGCGCCGACGAGCCGGGCGCCCCAGGCGTAGGGATCGCGGCTGTCGCGTGCGCCGCGGGCGGCGTGCTCCCACTCCACCTCGGTGGGCAGGCGCTTCCCCGCCCAGCGGGCGTACGCCTGCGCGTCGCGCCAGCTCACCTGCGTCACCGGGTGGTCGTCCGGTGCGGCCGGGCCATCGGCGCCGAGCGGGTGGTGCCACGTCGCGCCGGCCACGAGCTGCCAGCGGTCGCTGTCGGGGACGTACACGCCACCGTCACCGGAGCGCTCGGCGTCGGTCACGTACCGTGTGGCCTGCACGAAGCTGCGGAACTCGGCCACCGTGACGGGGTGCACGTCCATGAAGAAGGGCCGCACGCGCGCGACGAACACCGGCCGCTCGCCCGCCGGGCCGTCCGAGGCCCCCACGTGCACCGTGCCGCCGGGGACGTAGACCATGCCGGGCGGGACGACGACGCCGGGCGGCGGGACGCGGACGGGGGCCGCGCCGGCCGCGGCGATGGTGCCCGCGCCAGGCAGCAGATCGACCGCGCCGGTGCGCAGCGCGACGAAGGCGCCGGCGCCGGCCACGAGCCCCGCCGTGGCCACGAGCGTGCTGCGCGCCGCGCTCACGGGTTCTTCCGCTCCGCCGCCTGCCAGTTGCCGCGTCGCACCGGGACGAACATGCCGCCCGTCGCCTCCAGCCGGTCGAAGAGGCGGTCGCGCATCGCGTTCACCGTGTCCTGGTAGAACGGTACGTGGATCAGGTTGTGCTGCTCGAGCGAGTCGGTGCGCAGGTCGTACAGCTCGTTCGTGTCCCACACGCCGTGGTAGGAGATGTACTTGAAGCGATCGCCGCGGAGCGCGAAGGTGGTGGGCGTGTGCGGGAAGGCGTACTCCCAGTAGTACTCGTAGAGGAACTCGCCGCCGCGCGCGGAGTCGGCGGGCGCGTCGCCATGCAGGTTGCCGAGCACCGAGCGGCCGTCCACCACCGCGCTGTCGGGCCACGAGGCGCCGGCCAGCTGCATCACCGTCGGCGCGAGGTCGATGTTGCGCACGTTGGCGGCGACCGTGCTCCCCGGCGTGATCCACCCCGGCGCCCAGGCCAGCATCGGGATGCGGATCGATTCCTCGTAGGCATGGCGCTTGTCGATCAACCCGTGCTCGCCGAGCACGAAGCCGTTGTCGCTCGTGTAGAGCACCAGCGTCGTGCTGTCCAGGCCGGAGCGGTGCAGCTCGTCGAGCACGCGCCCCACGCTCTCGTCCACGGCGAGCAGCGTCTCGGCGTAGCGGCGGTAGAACTCGTCGAAGTCGAGGGCACCGTGGTAGGCGAAGTCCACGCCGTGCCAGCCGTAGCGCTGCGCCTGCACCCAGCGCGGCTTGCCGCGGTAGTTGGACTCCGTGTTCGCCATCGTCGGCGGGTAGGGGATGGGCGCGTCGGCGTAGCGGCCGGCGTGGCGCGGTGCCGGCACGAACTCGGCGTGCACCGCCTTGTGCGCCAGCTGCAGGAAGAAGGGCTTGGCGCCGGCGCCGGTCGGCCGGCGGCGCAGCCAGGCCACGGCCGAGTCGGTGAGGATGTCGGTGGTGTAGCCCTGCACCGTGCTGCTGCGGCCGTTCACGTTGAGCGTGGGGTTCTCGTAGACGCCCTGGCCCCGGAAGCTGATCCAGTGGTCGAAGCCGGGGCGCGGCCGGTCGCTCCCCTCGTCCTCCCCCATGTGCCACTTGCCGATGTAGGCCGTGGCGTAACCGGCCTGCTGCAGGTACTGCGGGAAGAAGACCGTGCCGCGCGGGATGGGCGACGTGTTGTCCACCACGCCGTGCCGGTGGGCGTACTGCCCGGTGAGGATGGAGGCGCGGCTCGGCGAGCAGAGCGACGTCGTGACGAAGGCGTTGCGCACCCACGCGCCCTCGCGGCGCATGCGGTCCAGGCTGGGCGTCTCGAGCCACGCCGGCGCGCCGGGCATGAAGCCCATGAAGTCGTAGCGGTGGTCGTCGCTGAGGATGAGGACGACGTTGCGCGGCGTGGCGCGCGTCGCGGTCGGCTTCGACGGCGACCTGCCGGCCGCGGATCGCGCGGACGACGCGGATGCGGCGACGCGCCGTCCGGCCGATGCGGTGCCGGCGGGCACCGGATGGTGGGTGCCGCGCGCCTCGAGCACCGTCGTGACGCCGGCGGCGCCGCCGAAGCCGGCGAGCACCGCGGCCGCGGCGATGATGACGTCGCGCGTCATGGCCCGCCTCCCGGCGGCAGCGGGCCGCGGTCCGGCACCGCCGTCGTGTCGCCGACGACGCGGAAGCGCGCCTCGCGCCCGCCCTCCGAGCTGCCGCCCACCCAGAGCGTGAAGGTGCCCGGCTCCACCACGTGGCGCATGTCGCGGTCGTAGAAGGCGAGGTCCGCGGGCCGCAGCGTGAACGTCACCGTGCGCCGCTCACCGGCGCGCAGCGGCACGCGCTCGAAGCCGCGCAGCATCTTCACGGGGCGCGTCACGCTTCCCACGTCGTCGCGCACGTAGAGCTGCACCACCTCGGTGCCCTCGCGCGGGCCGCTATTCGTGACCTCCACGCTGACGCGGAGCGAGTCGGTGGGGGCGATCGTCGTCGCGCCGAGCCGCGGCTCGCCGTAGGTGAAGGTCGTGTAGCTCAGGCCGTGGCCGAAGGGGTAGAGCGGCGTCCACGGCACGTCGATGTACTTGGACGAGTAGCGCTCCTGCTCGGTGGGCGGCCGGCCGGTGTTCTTGTGGGCGTAGTAGATGGGCACCTGCCCCACCGTGCGCGGCACCGTCACCGGCAGCTTGCCGCTCGGGCTCACGTCGCCGAAGAGGACGTCGGCCAGCGCGGGGCCGGTCTGCACGCCCAGGTACCACGCCTCCACCAGCGCCGGCACGTGCTCGGCCAGCCAGGGGGTGGAGAGCGGGCGGCCGTTCATCAGCACCGCCACGGTCGGCGTGCCGGTGGCCACCACCGCCTCGGCGAGCCGGCGCTGCACGCCGGGCAGGTCGAGCGAGGTGCGGTTGCGCGCCTCGGCGCTCATGTCGCGGTGCTCGCCCAGCACCAGCACCACCGCGTCGGCCTGGCGCGCCAGCCGCACCGCCTCGGCGATGCCGGTCGTGTCCGCGCTGTCCACCGGCGCGCCGCGCGCGTACAGCACGCGCGTGCGCGGCGACACCGCGGCGCGGATGCCGGCGAGCGGCGTCACCGCGTCGGCCGGGCGCCCGGCCGCGGCCCACGAGCCCAGCGCGGAGGCCGAGTCGTCGGCCAGCGGGCCGATGACGGCCAGGGTGCCCAGCTCCCTGCGCAGCGGCAGTGCGCCGCCGTCGTTCTTCAGCAGCACGATGGACTCGCGCGCCAGCTCCCGCGCCGCCTGCAGGAAGCCCGGCGTCATGGTGAGCGCGCGCTCGCGCGCCGGGCTGCTGTAGCGGTACGGGTCGTCGAACAGCCCGAGCTCGTACTTGGCGCGCAGCACGCGGCGCACGGCGCTGTCCACCACCGCCATCGGCACGCGGCCGGCACGCAGCTCGGCGGGGAGGAAGCGGAAGTAGAAGTTGCTCACCATGTCCACGTCCACGCCCGCGTCGAGGGCGAGGCGCGCCGCCTCGGCGCTGTCGGCGGCCACGCCGTGGGGGATGAGCTCCATGATGCCGGTGTAGTCGCTGACGAGCACGCCGTCCCACCCCCAGCGGTCGCGCAGCACGCCGTCGATCATGGCCTCGTTGGCGTGCATCGGCACGCCGTCGATCTCGTTGAAGGCGGCCATCACCGAGCGCGCGCCGGCGTTCACGGCGGCGTGGAAGGGGGGCAGGTAGACCTCCCACAGCTCGCGCGCCGGCACGCTGGCCACGTCGTAGTCGCGCCCGCCCTCGGCCGCGCCGTAGGCGGCGAAGTGCTTGGCGGTGGCCAGCACGGTGAGCGTGTCGCGCAGGTCGGTGCCCTGGAAGCCGCGCACGCGCGCCGCGGCCATCACCGCGCCGAGGTACGGGTCCTCCCCCGAGCCCTCGACGATGCGCCCCCAGCGCGGGTCGCGGGCGATGTCCACCATCGGCGCGAAGGTCCAGTGCAGCCCGTGCGCGGCCGCCTCGGTGGCGGCGATGCGCGCCGCGCGCTCCACCGCCGCCGGATTCCAGCTCGCCGCCTCGGCCAGCGGCACCGGGAAGATGGTGCGGAAGCCGTGGATGACGTCGTGGGCGAAGAGCACGGGGATGTGGGCGCGGCTCTCCTCCACGGCCACTCGCTGGAGCTGCCGCGTGAGCTCGGCGCCGTGGATGCCGAGGAAGGAGCCCACGCGGCCGGCGCGGAGGTCGGCGTCGCCGGCTTCGAGCGTCTGCGGGCCGGTGGCCGCGATGCGGCCGCTGTACTGCGTGAGCTGGCCGAGCTTCTCCTCGAGCGTCAGCCTGGCGAGCACGGAGTCCACGAAGCGCTCCATGCGTGGATCGCGCGGGCGCGCGGCGGAGGGGACGCCGCCGCCGGGAGTGCCCGGGATGGGCGGCTGGCCGGGGATGACGGCGGTGACGACATCCGACGCCGGCGCGCCGAACGGGACCGTCGCCGGCGCGGGCGGCGGCGCCGTCGCGCAGGCCGCGGCCAGCAGCAGCGCGGCCGTCGTGGCGCGCTGCCGCCCGCTCACTGGCAGCGCCCCGCCAGCCAGCCGCCGGTGAAGCCCGCCCGGCAGAGGCCGCGCACGACGTGCGGGTTCTGCTTCATCAGCTCCCAGACGAGCCCCGTGCGATGGTTCTCGATCATCGCCAGGATCGGCCCCTGGTCGATGCCCAGGTAGTCGTCGTCGAACCACCCCTTCCCCGCCACCACGTGCCCCTGCGGCACGGCGACGTCCGGGAAGTCGAAGGTGGGGTTGAAGGCGTCCACGAAGCCGTAGCGGCGGAAGAGGTCGTCGCCGTACTCGGCGCGCATCGCCATCAGCGTCGGGATCACCACCTCGGGGGCGAAGGCGATGGAGCCGCCGGCGGCCGTGGGAGCGATGGTGCCGTCGTCGTTGACGGCGGTGGCCGCCGCGCCGCGCGCCCAGTAGGTGTGGAACTGCCGCATGCGGCCGTTGGCCATCATCGTCGTGTCCTTCGGCCCGTCGGAGGCGGTGAGCCCCCAGGTGTCGGCGTCGTAGCCCGTCCACCCGTTCGGGTTGTCGATGGCGTAGGCGCGCTGCGAGAGCGCGGCGCGGCGCGAGTTCTCGAAGTAGTCGATCCCCCGCTCGCGCATGTAGGCGTCCTGGATGCCGCGGAAGTCGATCCAGACGTGCGAGTACTGGTGGCCGAAGAGCGGGTCGAAGTTGACGTGCTCGTAGCCGTAGAAGTCGCGCCACTCGTAGGTGCTCGTCCACGCGGCCCACGCCTCGGCGGGGATGGGGTGCGTGGGGGAGCCGAGGGCGAGCACGTAGAGGAGCATCGCCTCGTTGAGGCCGTGCCAGTCGGCCGGCTCGAAGCCCTGCTCCGGCTTGGAGCCCATGGCGACGAGCGGCGGGTCGCGCAGCATCGTCGTCCAGTCCACCCGGCGATAGAGCGAGTCGGCGTAGGCGCGGATGGCCTGCTCGGTGGCCGACGGGCCGTCGAAGTACTGCTGGCAGGCGAGCACGCCGCCCAGCAGGAGCGTGGTGTCGATGGTGGAGAGCTCCACGGTCTGGAAGCGCAGCCCGCTCTCCATGTCCAGGAAGTGGTAGAAGAAACCGTCCTTGCCGGCGACGCCGGTGGCCTGCGGCCCCTGCGGCAGCTGCCAGAAGAAGCGCAGCGTGGTGAGCACGCGCTCGGCCGCCTGCTCGCGCGTCACCCAGCCGTGCTCGACGCCGATCGGGTAGCCGGTGAGGGCGAAGCCGACGGCGGCGACGCTGGAGAAGGTCTTCGTGGGCCAGCGGTCCGGCGTGAGGCCGTTGCGCGGGTTGGTGGTCTCCCAGAACCAGTCGAAGGTGCGGCGCTGCAGGGTGTCGAGGAAGGCGACGGCGGCGGGGGAGGTGGCGGCCGCGCTGTCGCCCACGGCGGCTCGCGCCGCGGCGTCGCTCGGCGCCGCCGTGCTGTCGCGGGCGGGAGCGGACCGGGGCTGCGCGCAGGCGGCCGCGAGGAGGGCGGCCGCGCACAACATGGCGCTGACGGCAGGCGTCGGGGCTCGCTTCGTCATCGGCGGCGGGGGTGAAAGACGGACGCGGGAGGTGCAGGAATTCCTGGCCTGCACCTCCCGCGCCCACGAGCTACCGGTGGACGCGGCCGCGCTCAGCGGTCGTCGTCGCCGTTCAGGATCGGGCGGGACTGATAGTTGTAGCGCGCGCCGAGCTGCAGACGCCAGCCGAGGCCGGCGCAACCGGGCGTGCCGTAGTTCGGGCCGGGGTTCCCACCGACCGGGATGGTGGTGTTGAAGCAGCCGTAGTTGGCGTTGTTGAAGAGGTTGAAGATGTCCGCCACGAGACTCAGGTCCTGGCCGTTGCCCAGGCGGAGCGGCTTCTCCACGCGGAGATCCACCTCCTGCGTGGCGAAGACGTGCCCGATGCCGAGGAAGGGGCGCGAGGGCGGCGTGAAGGTGTACGTGCGCCGCTGGTACGGCTCCGTCCCGAGCGTCTCGTCGGTGGCGTTGACGGTGATGCCCGAGCCCAGATTGATGATCGTGCTGACGATCAGGCCGGCGGGGAGCCGGAAGACGCCGTTGGCGACGATCTTGTGGCGCTGGTCGCCGGGGGCGCGGAGGCGCGGCCGGTCGGCGACGGTCGGGTAGCGCTCGTCGAAGCCCCAGAACAGGTCGGTGCTCTGCCCCTGCTCCTCGGCGCGGCCGAGCGTGTAGGCGATGGCGCCGCCCCAGCGCGTGTCGCCGACGAACGGCTTCTCGATCTGGAACTGGAGGGCGTCGTACCATGTCTTCACGCGGTCGTCGGTGACGAAGACCGCGGCGTAGTTGCCGCCGATGGCGTACGCGCCGCGCACGAAGTTCATGTAGTTGTGGCCGCGCACGCCGTTGTACGAGAGCGTGATCAGCGTCGGGCCGACGGTCTGGCGGATGCCGGCGCTGAACTGCTCGGTGTGCGGAGGCTTCAGGTCGTTGGCGACCATGAAGACCTCGGGGAGGCCGATCGAGCCGGCGAGCTGCCGGAGCTGCGCGGGGTCGAAGTACCGCTCGTCCCACACCGTGCACGTGGCCGGGCTGCTCGTGGTGGCGCACTCCGCCTCGGAGCTGCGGAATTGCACGTTGTAGACGCCGTACTGCCGCCGGAACTGCTCGTCGAGCAGCGTGTTCCAGTAGTTGCGGTCGTAGTAGACGCCGTAGCCCCCGAAGAGCACCGTGCGCTGGTTGCCGAACAGGTCGTACGACGCGCCGACGCGGGGCTGGAACGCCTTCTTGTACATCGGCCGGCTGTCGCCGGTCGAGATGTAGCGGTCGATGCCGCCGAGCTCGTCGATCACCCGCACCTGCCGCGTGCCCCCTTCAGGGAGGGGCTGGTTGACGAACAGATCGCCGTTGAGCGGCCCACGCAGCGAGTCGGCGAGGGGCGCCGGCGTCACGTAGTCGCTGTTGAGCATGTTCGTCTCGCCGTCCCAGCGGAGGCCGAGGTTCAGCACGAGGCGGCGGCCGATCGTCCAGTCGTCCTGCACGTAGACGCCGAACTGCGTGTTGTCGGCGTCCACGTCCGGGTCGCCGAAGCCGAAGCTCGCCTCGTACGGGACGGCGTAGTTCTCGTCGGCACGGAAGCCGAACACCGGGTTGAGGTTGAACGCCTTCTCGGCGCGGTACGTCAGGAAGTCGACGTTGCCACCGATCTTGAAGACGTGGTCGCCGAGGAGCTGCACGCCACCGCGGGTGATGTCGTCGCGCAGCGAGAGGCGGTTCTGGTCGAAGTCCTGCTGCGTGTCCTTGCCGCCGATGCGGATGACCTCGTTGTACCGCTTGCCGATCAGGTCACCGTTGATCCAGGTGGGGGTCCAGCTGAAGTGCTGCGCGGTGGCCTGCGCCTCGTTGAGCCAGCGGTCTCCGGCCCACTTCCAGTTGACGACGCCCGTCTGCACGTCGATGTCGAGGTTCTCGCGCGCCTGGTAGGAGGTCTGCCCGCCGAAGCCGCGGAAGTCCTTGTCGGCACGGATGCTGACGCTGGCATCCACGGTGTGGCGGCCGCTCGGCGTCCAGGTGAGCTTGCCGAAGCCCAGGTGCTCCTCGAACTCCTGCGCGAAGCCGCCGGTGAAGGGGCGCAGCGTGCTGAGGAGCGACGCCGGCACCTTGGAGCTGTCCGGGCCGAAGATGACGTTCGCCGGCTCGGTGCGCCGGTTCAGCTCGTACGTCCCGAAGTAGAAGAGCCGGTCCTGCTGGATCGGGCCGCCGATGCTGGCGCCCGCCTGCCAGCGCTTGTACTGCGGGCGCGGGCCGTTCTGCGCCGCGGTGATGGCGTCCGGGCTGACGTACTGGTTGTTGACGTTGTAGGCGAACGCCTCGGCCTCGAAGTCGTTCGTGCCGCTGCGCGTGGTGGCGGTGATGATGGCGCTCCCCGCCTTCTGGTACTCCGCCTTGTAGTTCTGCGTGACGACGCGGAACTCCTGCACGGCGCCCTGTGGGAAGGGGTTCCCCTTGCTGGCGTCCTGGCCGACGACGCCGCCCGAGAGCACGTCGCTCTTGTACGTCGCGCCGTCCACGAAGACGTTCACCGCCTCGGCGGGCTGGCCGGCGGCGGCGATCTTCTTGTCCGTGCTGTTGACGTTCTGCGACGTGATGCCTGGAGCGAGCCGCGCGATGTCGAGGAAGTTGCGCTCGAAGTTCGGCAGGTTCTCGATCTGCTCGCGCGAGATGTTGGTGCCCACCTCCGACGTCCGCGTGCGCTCCTGCGGCGCGGCGGCGCTCACCGTCACCGCCTCGAGGGTGACCGCCGTCTGGGTGAGCGTGAAGTTGACGTCCAGCGTCTGCCCGATCGGGATGTCGACGGTGCGCGTGCCGGGGGTGAGCCCGATGCGGCGCGCCGTGATCTCGTAGGTGCCGGGGCGCAGCCCGCCGATGTAGTAGAAGCCGCTCGCGTTGGTGAGCGTGCCGCGCTGCTGGTTGTTGGCGACGTTGCGGGCGATCACCGTGACGCCGTCCAGCGGCGCCTGGCCGGCGCCGGTGACGTAGCCGCGCAGGTTGCCGGTGCTCGTCTGGGCCTCGGCGCTCGCCGGCAGCACGGCGAGCGCCGCGAGGAGCCCGAGGGGGGTGAGCACGCGGCCGGACGTTCGAAGCGCATGAGCCATGCGCCAGCCGACGAGGAGATGTCGCATCGGGTCGGGCCTCCGGTGGGGGAATCGGCGAAGTGCGGGCGACCGTGCAGATCGGGACTCGGGACGGGACGGCGGGGAGCGCGGGGAGCGCCGCCGCTAGGCGAGCGAGGCGGGAGGGGAGCGGTCGCGACAGCCGCAGGAGTCGCGGACGACCAGGGTGGTGGGCACCACGACGTGCCGCGGCCGGTGCGCCTCCCCCTCCGCCAGCGCTTCCAGCAAGGTCTCGGCCGCCCGAGCGCCGAGCTCGCCAATGCCCACCCGCACGGTGGTGAGCGGCGGATGGACGTAGCGCGCGATCGGCACGTCGTCGAAGCCGACGACGGCCATGTCCTCCGGCACGCGCAGCCCGGCCTCGCGGACGGCACTGAGCGCGCCGATGGCCATGGCGTCGTTGGCGGCGACGATGGCGGTGGGACGCGGCACCAGGCGAAGGAGCGCGGCGGCGGCCTGGTAGCCGGCGGCGTCGGTGAAGTCGCCGGAGTGCTCCCACTCCGGCCGCGGCTCGAGGCCGGCGGCGCGGAGCGCGGCACGGTAGCCGCGCCGGCGCTCGTCGGCATCGTGGTTGCGCGCCGGGCCGAGGATCATGGCGACGCGGCGGTGGCCGCAGCCCGTGAGGTGCTCGACGACCGCCCGGGCGCCGCCGATGTTGTCGATCTCCAGGCCGTCGAAGCGGGGGTCGCGGACGGCGCAGTTGAGGAGCACGACGCGCAGCGTGTCGGGGACGGGAAGCTCGGCGACGAGCGTCTCGGCGTCGACGGCGGGAGACATGAGGATGAGGCCGTCGACGCGGCCGCGCATGGCGCGGAGGGCGGCGGCGACCTCGCTGCGGTGGTTGTGCGAGCTGGAGACGATGAGGTGGTGGTGCCGCCGCTGCGCGGTGAGGTCGATGCCGCGGATGATCTCGGAGAAGAACTCGCCGTGGAGATCGGGGAGGAGGACGCCGAGGGTGCTGGTGCGGCGGGTGGAGAGGCTGCGGGCGGCGCTGTTGGGCGCGTAGCGGAGCTCGCGGGCCGCCTCGCGGATGCGGCGGCGCGTCTCCTCGTGCACCGGGCCGCTGTCGTTGAAGACACGGGAGACGGTGGCGACCGACACGCCGGCCCTGGTGGCGACATCCCTGATGGTGACCCGCACCGACAGCCTCCCGTGAGCGGTCCTGCACGGTGGCGCTGGAGCCGGCGATGTAACCGGTTTCCGTGATTGTGGAAACGGTTACACTCGGGCAGGGGGCTGTCAAGAGGGAGCGGCGAGGGGCCAGCGACGAGGGGCTCCGGCCGACGCGCCGAAGCCCCTCCTCCCGCTTCCGATGCACGAGGGGCTCCGATGCCGGTCGGAGCCCCTGGATCCCTCATCGCCGAGCGCTCATCGCTCGTCGCTCATCGCTCGTCGCTCATCGCTCGTCGCTCGCCGGTCCGTGCTCCGCCGCCCCTCCCCCACCTCGGCGTCGAACTGGCTCCAGATCCGCTCGATGTCCCCCGGGGACAGGTGCACCGGCGTCCCCGCCAGGATCCCCGTCACGTGCCGGAACGGCCGCCCCAGGTGCATCCCCTGGCCGTCGATCGTGAACTCGCGGATGTCCTTCTCGTGCATCGACCCGCGCATCTTCAGCACCGTGATGCCGCGCTTCATCTCGCCGAACATCTCCACGTAGCGCAGGAGCAGGATCGAGTCGGTGAGCGTCGAGATGTGCGTCTCGGTGATCGAGTCGCCGCCCATCAGCGCCGGCGTGGTCGACGTGAACAGCCCCGTGATCTCCTCGTGCTTGATGAACGAGGTGATCCCGATGACGAGCTCGCGGAACGCCTTCGGCGTCCCCACCCGCTCCAGCGCCGAGAGGCTGTCGATCGCCACCCGGTTGGGCCCGAACTCCCGCACGATGCGCTGGATGGTGATCAGCCAGTCCTCCAGCCCCATCACCTCCGGGTAGTCGCAGACGACGCGCAGCATCCCCTCGCGCTCCATCGCGTCGAAGTCGATCCCCCAGCCGATGGCGTTGCGGAAGAGCTGCTCGCGGCTCTCCTCGAAGGCGAGCAGCAGGCAGCGCTCCCCCTGCTCCGCGCCTCCCTTCAGGAACTCCGTCACGGTGAGCGTCTTGCCCGTGCCCGTGGCGCCGGAGACGAGGATGACCGAGTCGCGGAAGAAGCCGCCGCCGCACATCGCGTCCAGCTCGGCGTTCCCCGACGTGATGCGCACGTCGGACGACTTCTGCCGCAGCTCGATGGCCGACAGCGGAACCACGACGATCCCGCCGTCGGGGACGATGGTGAGCGGGAACTCCCCCTTCTGGTGGTCGGTGCCGCGGAACTTGAGGATCTCGATCGTGCGCCGGCGCTTCTCGTCGTCCAGCACGTTGCGCAGGATCATCACGTTGTCGGCGATGAACTCCTCGACCCCGAAGCGCGCCACCGGCCCGTAGTCGTCGACGCGCTCCGCCGTCAGCACCGCCGTCACGCCCATCTCCTTGAGCGCCGACGCGATGCGGAAGAGCTCCCGCCGCACCACCGACTGGTCGGAGAACTGGGAGAACATCGCGCCGAGCGAGTCCACCGAGACCCGCGTGGCACCCACCTTCCGCACGGCGTGCTCCACGCGGGCGAGCAGTGCACCCAGGTCGAAGCTCCCGCTCTCGATGACCTCGACGCCGGGATCGGGGGACGCGTCCACGAAGGCGAAGCGTCCCTCGCGCTCCCACGCCGCCAGATCCCAGCCGAAGCTCCGCATGTTGGTGCGGATGTCGGCGGCCGACTCCTCGAAGGTGACGAACACCCCCGCCTCCCCGGCGTCGCGGATCCCGGCGGCCAGGAACTGCAGGGCGAACACCGTCTTCCCGCTGCCGGCGGTGCCGGAGAGGAGGGTCGTGCGGTTCCGGGGAAGGCCGCCCCGGGCGATGACGTCGAAGCTGGGGATGCCGGTCGGCAGCTTCTGCACGGGCGTCGCGTCGGAGGTCACGGGCGCTCCGGCTCCGCCGGCCGGGACGCGGGCTCCGGCTGGAGCTCGAGGCCGAGCAGCACCTTGTGCTTGTCGGAGAGGTCGCCGATGACGCGCCGCAACGGTGGCGGCAGGCGCTTGATGAGCGTCGGCGTCGCCAGGATGCGGTCGTCCTCCGCGCGCTGCGGGTGCTCCAGGACGTCGATGATCTCGAGCTCGTACCGCCCGCCCAGCTCCTCGTCGCAGATCCGGCGCAGGTTGGCGATGGCCGCGCCGGCCTTCGGGCTCCGGCCGGTGACGTAGAGCTTCAGTGTGTAGTGCGACAGAGGTCCTCCCTCGAGCGTCCGGCCGAACGGATCGCGGCGCGCCGGGTCGCGCCTGGGCGGAAACGTACGTCCCGCCCCCACGGCCCGATAGAGCGCTGCCCGCCGCGCGCACGGCCGACCCCTCACGCGACGTCCGGGACCGTCCGCCGGGACGACGACCGCACCGGAGCCGACAGCGGCCGACATCGCCGGCCGACGAGCGGGCGCGTGGGGCATGGAGCTTGAAAGTACGGGGCGCGCGGAGACGCAGCGCAGGGCGGGTGGGACGATGACGGAGCTCTCGAGGGAAGGTGGACGGGCGATGGCCGAGCGGCCGGTGAGACTGGAGCGACAGCGGGGGAGCGGTGAGGACGAGCGGCCGCTGCGCGCCATCATCGAGCAGCTGGCCGACGGCATCATCATCGTCGGCACCGATGGCGTCATCCGCTTCGCCAATCCGGCGGCGGAGCAGCTCTTCGCCCGCAGCGCCCGGCATCTGGTGGGTACCGACTTCGGCTTCGCCATCGCCACCGGCGGCCCGGCGGAGATCGAGCTGGTCCGGCCGGACGGGAAGCCGGTGACGGCGGAGCTCCGCGTCGCCGACGTCGCCTGGCACGGGGAGGCGGCGCGGCTCGTCTCGATCCGCGACATCACGGACCGCCGGCGCGCCGAGGAGCGCGCCCGGCAGGTGGAGCAGGAGCGTGCCGCGCGAGCGCAGGCCGAGGCGGCGAACCGGGCGAAGAGCGAGTTCCTGGCGACGATGAGCCACGAGCTCCGCACGCCCCTCAACGCGGTGATCGGCTACGCGCAGCTGCTCGACCTGGGAATCGGGGGGCCGCTGTCGCCCGAGCAGCAGCACCAGGTGGGGCGCATCTACGCGAGCAGTCGCCACCTGCTCGGCCTGGTGAACGAGGTGCTCGACCTGGCGAAGGCCGACGTGGGGCAGCTGCGCGTGCAGCTCGCCGCCGCCCCCGCCGACAGCACCGCCGACGCGGCGGCGGCGCTCGTCCAGCCGGCGGCCGAGGCGCGCGGGATCACGTTCGCGGTGCGAGCGGTGGGCGAGGGCGCTCGGGGTGCCGAGGCCGCTGGGGGCGCGGGGGGCGCCCAGTACGATGGGGACGAGGACCGCGTGCGGCAGATCCTGGTGAACCTCCTGACCAACGCCGTCAAGTTCACCGACGCGGGGGGAAGCGTCGTGCTGGAGTACGGCCAGACCACGCGCCCCGACCCGAACGCACGGCTCGCCGCCGGACGGGCCTGGGTCCACTTCACGGTGCGCGACACCGGCGTCGGCATCCCGGCCGACCAGCTGGCGCGCATCTTCGAGCCGTTCGTGCAGGTGACCACCGGCCACACGCGACCGAACGACGGATCGGGGCTGGGGCTCGCCATCAGCCGGCGGCTCGCCCGGCTGATGCACGGCGACATCACCGTGCGGAGCCGCCCCGGCGAGGGCTCGACCTTCACCCTCTGGTTGCCGTCGGCGGCGCCGGCGGCGCGCGTGCCCGCCGCCGAGGATGTGCTGCCGGTGGCGCCGAGCGGGCCGCCCCACGGCCTGGCCGAGGTGGGGGAGATCCTCATGCGCCACCTGCAGCCGCTGCTCGAGGTCTTCGTCGCCCGACTGCGCGCCGAGTGCCCGGCGCCGAGCGCGGCGGGGCTCAAGTTCTCGCAGCTCGTGGACCACCTGGCGAGCTACCTCGCGGACCTCGCGGGCGCACTGATCGCGCTGGAGGAGGCGGGCGGGCAGCCGTCGAGCGTGGTGGTGGACGCGACCGAGATCCACCGCGTGGTGGCGGCGCGGCACGGGGCGCAGCGGGCGCGGCTGGGGTGGACGGAGGAGGCGATCCGCTGCGAGTACCGGATCCTGCGGGAGGAGGTCGAGCGGGCGGTCCGCCAGCACGAGCACGCGCTCGGCGCCGCGGCCATCGGCGAGGCGCTGGCCGTCGCGGCGCGCTTCCTGGACCAGGCGCGGGAGCTGAGCCTGCGCGCCTACGCGCGCGCCACCGGCGGCCGCCGCGCGTAGGGCGCTCGCGCCCTACACCGCCTGCGGCCGTGCCCGGCAGTACGCGTCCGCCACCTGCTGCAGCGAGAGGATGGCCGACGCCTCCAGCTCGTACTCCACGTGCAGCTCGGCCAGCCGCTCGCGCGACGGTGCCGAGCCGACGCGCTTCGACAGGCGGTCGCCCAGGATGTGGCGCCGCACGTGCTCGCGCGCCGCGAGCCAGAGCGCATTGGCCTGTTTCCACCACCCCACCTCGTCGCCCTCGGGGTGGAGCTTCGCCCCCGCCTTGGCGTACGCCTCGGCCGCCTCGCCTAACAGGCGGTCGGCCACCGCCGCCAGCTCGAGGATGCCGTTGAGCTCCTGCACGTCCACGTCGGGCCGGCCGCACAGGTCGCTGCAGCGCAGGTGCTGCCGGCAGGCCTCCTTGGCCGCCCGGGCCAGCCAGTCGGCGCGCGCCCGCAGCACGTCGAGTGGGAAGGTCGGTGCGTCGTCGGACGGCGTCGCGGCGGGCGTGGACGGGGCGGACGACGCGGCCGCGGCCGCGGACGAGGACTTCGGCATGTGAGGCGGGGTGAGGCGGTGAGGCGGGGCGGCGATCGCCGCCGTGAAGGAATAACACGGCGCGCGCCGGATACGGTACTGCGCCGGCCGCCGGTCCGGCGAGGCGGCGACGGCGCGGCGGGAACTGCGGGACTGCGTACCGCGGATCGACGCGGAGCGACTACGCCGGGAACGGCGCGGCGGATTCCGCGGATCGGCTCCGTGGTACGCCGGGGCTCCTCGCGCTCTGGGCGGGCATCAACGCTCATGGGGGAAGGGGATGCTTCGGAGGATCCGGATGCCTTGGATCGCTCCTCTTCGTTCCACGGCTCCTCGCGCCAGGAGCTGAACAGAATGGGGGTGGGGGC
>DASTRO010000198.1:0-28493 GCA_035761165.1 Gemmatimonadaceae bacterium
CGGGTCGGTGCCCGACCCGCGCGCCGATGCGGTGAGGGTGAGCGAGGTGCGCGGCGCGCGGGCCACCACCGCGTTCGTGTTGAACAGCCGCGTGGCGACCTGCACGTCGTAGCCGAGCGTGCCGGTGAGGTCCAGGCGGCCGCGCGCCTCGATCTCCCCGCCGCCCGTCACGCCGAGGTCGGCGTTCACCGCCAGGTCGCCCAGCGTGCCGCGCACCCGCACCGGGCCACGCGCCGCGCCGCGCAGGCCGACGCCCGGCGCGAAGCGGCCGACGGTGAGCAGCGAGAGCGGGCGCAGGTCGGCGTCGATGTCGAGGTACAGGTTGGGCGAGCGGCGAATCGCCGCGCTGCCGGTGACGCGCGAGCGTTCGCCCCCGGTGTCGCGATGCGTCACGTCCACGCTGGCCAGCAGCATGCGGCCGGCGGTGGAGCCGTTCAGCGTCGCGCCGCCGGTGAGCGTGCCCCCCACCGGCAGGTCGGGGGCGAACGCCTCCACCAGCGCCACCTGCAGCGGGTCGATCGTCACGCGCAGGTCGTTCGCGCTGAACGCGCCGTCGAGGACGGCGAGCGTGCCGCGCGCGGTGGCGCGGTTGCGCCCCGCGACGCGGTCCAGGAAGGTCACGTCGCCGTCCACGCGCAGGCCGGCGATCGTGCCGTCCAGCGCCGCGCGGCCGCTCAGCACGCCGCTGCGCGGCAGCTCCACCCCCGGCGCGAGCCGCTCGATGAGCCGCGTGTCGACGTCGGCGAAGCGCAGGCTCGTGTCGTCGAAGCCCAGCGTGTCGGCCACGAAGACGAGCCCGAGGTCGCCGCTCAGCGTGGCGCCCTCCAGGCGGAGGTCCGTGTTGCGGGCGTCGTAGCGCGCCGTGTCGCCGTTCGTGCGCAGCGCGAAGTCCACCCGGCCGCCGCCGTCCGCCGGGAGGGCCGGGTAGAGCCAGCGCAGGTCCCCCGTCGCGATCGGGCGCCCCTGCACCAGCAGCGCCATGCGCGTCTGCCCGAAGAGGATCTTCGCGCTGGCCGCGAGCTGCGAGCCGGGCAGCCGGGCCTGCACGCTGTCGAACCAGACGGAGTCCGGCGCCACCAGGAAGGCGCCGCGCAGGTCGCGCACCTCGGCCGCCGGCGGGCGGAAGGGGAGGGCGATGGTCTGCAGCGTGGCCACCTCGAAGCGGCTCGCCGGCTCCTCCGGGTCCGCCACCCGCATCAGCGGCAGCCGCGCCGAGAGGTCGCGGAATTCGTAGATCTGCTGGTAGCCCCCGGGCGCCTCCACCACGTTGGCGCGCGACGCGGTGCTCAGCGCCAGCGCCACCGCGCTGTCGCGTGCCGCACCGGCGAGCGCGGTGTCCGGCTCCCAGGGCAGCCGCACGATCACGTGCCCGTCACGGATCACCACGTCCTCGAGCCGCAGCCAGCTCCCCCATCCGGGCCCCGCCAGGCTGTCCCGCGCCGTCGTGTCCCCGGGGAAGATGCGGGCGAAGTTCCACTCGCCTCCGGGCGGCTTGTCCAGCACGACGAGCGGCTCCACGAGGAGCACGTCGCGCAGCACGATGCGCTGGTCGAGCAGCGCCAGCAGGTCGAACTTCGTCCGCACCGTGTCGGCGGTGACGAGTGGCGCGCCCGTGCTGTCGGTGATGCTGATGCCCGAGGCGGTGAGGCCCCGCAGCAGGTTCCCGTCCAGCCGACCGATGCGCACCGTGCCGTGGGCGATGTCGTTGAGCGTGCTCACGGCGAAGCGGCGCACGCGCTCACGCCCCCAGTCCGTGTTGGTGAGGACGAGTACCGCGAGCACGGCCAGCAGCACCAGGCCGAGGAGGCCGGCCAGCGTCCACGCCACGCCGCGCACCACCGCGCGCCGCTCCATCAGAAGGCCTCCCCGATGGAGAGGTGGAGGACGAGCCGCGACAGGAACGACTTGTTGGGTTCGTAGACGAACCGCGGGCGCTCCGCCGGTGGCAGCCCCTCGCCGAGCTGCACGATCCGCAGCACGCCGTCCTGCTCCACCTGCGTGAAGACGGGCAGCGCCTCGGCGGGGCTGGGGTTGTAGCCGACGTCGACGCGGATGGGGCCCACGGGCGACTGGTAGCGCACGCCGATGCCGGGCGTGAGCGCCATGAAGTTGTCGTCCAGCGTGAAGAAGGCGTCGTCGCCGGCGGGCAGGATGGCGCCGTCGAGGAACACCGCCCCGGAGAGCGGGCCCCACACGCGCATGCGGTACTCCACGCTCGCCTCGGCCACCGCCGGGCTGCCGAGCGGGCGCGGAGTGAAGTCGCGCGCCTGCAGCTGCAGCGAGTCGACCTCGGCGACCAGCGGACAGCTGGCGATCGGGATCGACGGCGGGCACCGGTCGTACTCCGTCCCGCCGTCCACCACCCGCTCGCCGCGCAGCTTGCTCGGCGCGATGGTCAGCACGCGCGGGCCCAGCTGGCTCTCCCCGAAGCCGCGCACCGAGCGCGAGCCGCCGGCGTAGAAGCGCTTCCGTGGGTGGATGACCGCGTCGTCGAAGAGCGGCCCGGCCTCCGGAGGGGTGACCGTGCTGGCGAGCGGCCACGTACGCCCCAGGCGCAGGTGCCCCGCCAGCGTGCCGCGCCAGAAGGGCCGGTAGACGCTCCCCTCCACCATGACACGGTTGTAGCGGTAGTCCGACGCCGTGGCGGCCGAGGCGTGCTCCAGCTCCAGGCGCGCGATGTAGCCGTGGGTGGGCTCGAGCGGGTCGTCCGAGCGGTCCACGTTGCCGAGCAGCATCACCGGCGAGAGGCGCTGCGCGCCGGTGAGCGTGTTGATCGTGGAGATGTCGCAGACGCCGAAGTTGACGCAGAAATAGACGTCGCCCGCCTCGATGCGCGTGACCTCGAAGCGGTAGGTGAGACTGGCCGTGGCGCGCGCCGTCACCTCGCGCGTGAAGGACGCCGTGGCCCCCTGGCCGCGGTCCACCACCACCCCCGGCGTGGCGCGCCGGTGCGCGAAGACGCTCGTCGAGATCGTGTTGTTCGGCGAGCGGAACCAGGGCTGCCGGAGCTCGGCGCTGAGCAGCCAGGTGGGGCGCAGGAAGGGGGTCCGGTCGCCCTCGATCCCGTCGGGCGCCACGCGCTGGAAGATGAACTCGTCCTCCAGCTGCGGGGCCAGCAGGTTGCCCAGCGTCGCGTTGAGCGTGAGGCGCCGCGCGTTGCCGAGGAAATTGAAGTGCGTGTAGCGCCCCTCGACCTGCACGAAGTCGATCGTGTTGAAGCCGGCGCTGGCGCGCACGCGCTGCAGGTCCGCCTCGGTCACCGTCACGACGAGCGTCTTCACGCTGTCCGCGCCCTCCGCGTCGATCACGGAGCGGCGGAAGAGCTGCGACTCGTACAGGTTGCGCTGGCTGCGGAAGAGCTCCTCGCGCCGGAAGACGTCGCCTTCGTGCAGCGTGAGCGAGTTGCGCACCGTGCTCGCCTCCAGCCGCTCCAGCCCCTGGATGCGGACCGCGCCGACGGTGGTGCGGGCGTGCGGCTCGACGACGAGCTGCACGCGGGCCCGATGGGCGCTCGTGTCCACCGCGGTGGCAGTGTCCACCTCGGCGTCGGCGTAGCCGAGGTTGCCGAGCGCGGCGCGCAGCCCGAGCACCGTCGAGTCCAGCGCGACCAGGGAGAGCGGCTCGCCGGAGTCCACCAGGACCAGGCGATCGAGCTGCGCCGGCCGGAAGAGGGTGTCCACGCCGGTCACGGCGACGTCGGTGACGGTGGTCGGCGGGCCTTCCTGCACCGCGAACGTGACGTCCACCGCGTCGTCGCCGTGGCGCTGGACCAGCGTGTCCACCTGCGCGTCGCGGTAGCCGCGCAGGAAGTAGAAGACGCGCATGCGCAACACGTCGCGCGCCAGCTCCTCGCGGTCCAGGTAGCGCCGCGTATAGACCGCGCTGGACTTGGTGAACAGGCAGATGACGCTGTAGAGCAGGCTGTTGCAGCCCGACTCGTCGGTCACGATGCTGTTGCGGAGCTCGTCCTCGTCCACGGCGCGCACGCCGCGGATCCGGAGGTCGTGGACCTCCGGCGCCTCCATCTCCGGATCGCGGCGAGCGCCCTGCGATCCGGCCTGCGCGACGAGGGGGGGAGCGGCCGACAGGAGCGCCGCGGCACACAGCGCCGCCGCGCCGGCCAACCGGGGCGGGTGCATGCCCGGGTCCAACGCAAGGGATGGGCCCGGGGGAGGAGAGCGTGCAGCGCTGAGCGTTGACCGTGACGAGCTCGGGCCGGCCACGACTGGCCGGCCCGAGGTCCCCGCGGGTCACTCCTCGCTCATCGCTCGTCGCTCGTCACAGCCCGTCCAGCAACGCGTCGTTGTTCGGCGTCGCGGCGATGCGCTTGATGAGCCACTCCATCGCCGCCTGCGGGGGCATCTGCTGGAGGCCGCGGCGCAGGGTGTAGACGGCGTCGAGCTGGTCCGGCCGGAAGAGCTTCTCCTCGCGCCGCGTGCCGCTCGTGCCGATGTCGATCGCCGGGAAGATGCGCTTGTCGGCCAGCGAGCGGTCCAGCTTGATCTCGCAGTTGCCGGTGCCCTTGAACTCCTCGAAGATCACGTCGTCCATGCGCGAGCCGGTCTCGACGAGCGCGGTGGCGATGATCGTCAGCGAGCCGCCGTCCATCACCGAGCGGGCCGAGCCGAAGAACGCCTTCGGCTTGGCCATCGCCTGCGCATCGAGGCCGCCGGAGAGCGTGCGGCCGGTGCCGCGGTCCACCGTGTTGTGGGCGCGGGCGAGGCGGGTGATCGAGTCGAGGACGATGACGACGTCCTTCCCCATCTCCACCAGTCGGCGCGACCGCTCGAGCACCATCTCGGCCACCTTCGTGTGGCGCTCGGCCGGCTGGTCGAAGCTGGAGGCGACGACCTCGCCGTAGCCCCAGGTGACCATCTCGCTCACCTCCTCCGGCCGCTCGTCGACGAGGAGGACGAGGAGCACCGTCTCGGGGTGGTTCACCGCGACGCCCTCGACGATGGCCTGGAGGAGCGTCGTCTTGCCGGCGCGGGCCGGGGCGACGATGAGGGCGCGCTGGCCGTAGCCGATCGGCGCGATGAGATCCACGGCGCGGCGGGTCAGCTCCGGGCCGCCCTTGGCCGGCCGGCCGGTCTCGAGGAAGAGCTTCCGCTCGGGATACGACGCCGTCAGCGACTGGAAGTCGGGGCGCCGGCCGAGCTCCGCGGGCGCGATGCCGTTGATGGTGCGCACCTCCGCGACCACCAGCCGCCCACGATGATCGCGGCCGACGCCGGCCTCCACGAGGTCCCCCGGCCGCAGGCCGAGCTGCCGCATCAGGTGCGAGGGGACGAACGGGTCGCCGTGCTCGGGGAGGTAGCTGTTCTCCGCCTGGCGGAGGTAGCCGCCGTCGCGCCCGGTGTCGAACCAGCCGGAGGCGTCCTCCTCGACCGTGACGGGGCCGCTCGGCTGGCGCTCGTGCTGCTCGCGGCGTGGGCCACGACCGCGGCCGCGGCGTCCCTGTCCACGCCGGCGCCGGCCCTGCTGGCCCGCCGCCTCGCCCCCCTGATGGTTGTTGGACGGGCCGGCCGGGCCCCCGGCGCCCGCGGTGCCATCCTCGCGGGCGGGCGCGCTGCCGGCCTCGGGGGCCACGTCCACGGCGGTCGCGCCGTTGGGCGTCTCGTCGGCGTCGCGATACGGATTCGGTTCCTCGAGGCTCGGATCGGCCCCGCGGCGTCCGTGGGGCCGGGGACCCCGGCCACGGCGGTGGGGGCGGCGGCGTTCGTTCATGCAGTGATACGGATAGGGGAAGGGAACGTCAGCGGGACGGCGCGCCGCCCGGGAGGGCAGCGAGTCCGGCTGCGGGTGCGCGTCGGCGCGATTCGGATCGACTGGCTGTCGGTGAGGCGCTGTGCGATCGGCGACGAACGGGGGCCGCACGACGGGTCCCGAGCGACGGCAGCTCCCGCGATGGGAGCCCGTTCAGGGTCGTGGGCGGCGCGCCAGCTCCAATGTGGCTGGCGCGAGACCACCGGCGGTGCGAGACGACGGGTCTGGGAGAGCGCGTGCCGGGTCGTGGACGACGCGAAGGCGACAGCCGGCCGGCGGGCGCTGACTCACGCGGCACTGGACGATGCCCGGCTCGGGGAGCCAGGCCCGTCGGCGGGGAACGGAGGGCCTCGATGGGCCACCTCGGATCGCGCCGACCGCGGGCGGCGCGGCGGACTCCCGCCGCGGCGCAGCAACGCTGTAGTATCGCTCCTTCGCCGCGTCCGCACAACCCGGGCGGCCCCGACCCTCCCCATGGCGCGAGGATCGTGCCGTCGAGGATGCCTCCCCGCCGCTCCCCGTCATGGCGCCGGCGGCGGCACCGGCCGGATGACGTCGAGCTGCCGGACCACGGCGGCCATCCGCCGGCACAGCTCCACCATCCGCGCCACGGCCGCCCGGTGCGCCGGCGCCAGCTCCTCCAGCTCGAGCAGTTGCGCTTCGGCCATCAGCGCCGCCAGGGGATTGTTCAGCGCGTGCTGCAGTCGCACGGCCACCTCGGCGCCCGCCACACGTTGATGCGTCGCGGCCAGCGCGCTGGCCAGCCGGCGCGAGAGCGCATCGTCCGCCGACGCGGTCCGCAGTGCGCGCGCCACCGCCTCGGCCACCGCGCGATCGCCCTCCTCGGCGACCCTGCAGCGCACGCCCCCCAGCCCGGCGACCTCGTCGGACCACGAGTCGGCGGCTTCAGCAGCCGGACCGGCCCCGTCGTCCAGCAGCACCACGCCACCGTGGAAGCCGCCCGCGCGGAGGTCGCGCAGCCGTGCCAGCGCCGGCCCGCCATCCTCCGCGGGTGCGAGCACCACGCACGCTGCCTCGGCTGCGCCGCGCACGTCGGCGTCCGCCAGCTCGACCTCGAGGCCCATGCCCGCCAGCCAGACGGCCACCGCATCGCGGACGAGCGCGGCCACGGTCGGGGTGGTCTCGCAGCGCACCCGGATGCGGAGGGTGGCGTCGACGCGTGCCGAGTCGCTGGGCGTGGGGCGATCCTGCGCCGCGGCCTCGTCAGCCATCGGCCGCCCCCGAATCGGACCTCTGGCCGTACACCGCCGCTGCCGCCGGCGATCCGGCACCCACTACATTTGCTCGCATGATGACTCCCACCGTGGATCTCGCCGGCGACCTCGCGCGCGCCGTCGCCGAGTATCAGGAGCACGCCAACATCGCGCTCCTCCTCCGCCGCCTCGACGAGCTCGCCGCCGGCGCCACGCCCGACGCGCTCGTCGTGGCCGTCGAGCCGTTCCGCGACATCCCGGAAGTGGCCGGCCCCATCTACGAGAAGATCGTCGCCGCCCAGCCCACCAATGCGCGGGCACTCGTCATCCTCGCCAACGCCTACTGGCTCGGCGGCCGCGGCCCCGAAGTGGTGGAAGGGCTGGCCAACCGGGCCATCGCCGCCGATCCGACCAACCGTGGCGCCTGGCATCTCTGGGCGCTGTCGGAGTCCGATCCGCGGCAGCGCGTGGCGCGCTGGCGCCAGGTGACGACGCGCTTCCCCGAGGACCATCTCGCGCACGCGAACCTGGCCGACAACGCCGCCAGCCTCGCCGGAGCGGAGCACGACACCGACGCGCTGCTGCTCGCCATCACCACCTACGAATGGCTGCTCGAGCGTACCGAGCACCCCGACCAGCGCGACGCGCTCGAGCACGCGCTCCTCACCCTCCGCGCCTGGAAGCTGTGACGCCCCCGCCGCACGACCATCACGACGTGGATGCCGCCGCCGTGGATGCTGCACCCCCCGGGCCAGCGGGCCGCGCGTCCACCTCGCTCGAGGAGTTTCGCGCCTTTCGCGAGCGCATGAACGCGGAGATCCTCGCCGAGGGCAACCTCGTCGTGAACCGCTTCTTCAACCTGGACGGCCGCGCCTACGAGGCCGGTGCGCTGGACGTGCGCACGAAGGAGCTGCTCGGCCTCGTGGCCTCGCTCGTCCTGCGCTGCGACGACTGCGTCACGTATCATCTCACGCGCTGCCGCGAGGAGTCGGTGACCCGGGCCGAGATCTTCGAGGCGCTCTCGGTCGGCCTCATCGTCGGCGGCTCGATCGTCATCCCCCACCTGCGCCGCGCCGTCGCCCGCTGGAGCGAGCTGGAGGCGATGTAGAGCAGGGAGCAGGGAGCAGGGAGCAGGGAGCAGGCCGTTGCATCCCACTCCCTGCTCCCTGCTCCCTGGCTCTACGCCAGCTCGCGTCGCGCCGCCGGCGCCAGCGCGCGGATGGTGTCGGTGACGTCGGCGAGCGTGAACGGCTTGTGGACGTAGGGGACGCCGCAGGCGCGAATGAGCTGGTCGGCGCGATCGGTGATGTCGCCGGTGATGAACATCGTCCGGCGGCGCAGGTGTGGCTGGAGCGCCGTGGCGAGGTGGAAGACCGCGTCGCCGCGCATGTCCGGGATGCGCAGGTCGAGGATCATCGCGTCCACCGGCTGGACGCGGAGCAGGGCCAGCGCCGCGTCGCCGCTCTCGGCGGTCGCGACCTCGCAGCCGATGCGCCGGAAGGCGATCGACAGTGCCTGGCAGATGGCCGGCTCGTCGTCCACGACGAGCACCCGGAGGCGCTCGCCCGTTCCCGCGTGCCTGCCCGCTCTGGCGTTCCCGTGCTCCACTTTCACAGTTCGCTCCGTTCGTCGCCGGCGCCGACGTCGGCGCCCGTCACCCGGCCAGCAGGCGCTGCGTGAGCAGCGCCACGAAATCCGGCTCGTCCACTCCCCGCCGCAGCGCGGAGGGCGTCAACCCGCACGCCTCCCGCGTGTGACGGATGAAGACGTGCGGTGAGCCATAGCGCAGCTTGGCCACCACGTCCTCGATCAGGTTGCCCGGGTTGCGCAGGTACAGGTACGCCCGCAGCAGCCGTGCTCCCTGCACCAGCAGGCGCGGGGAGGCGAACCCCGCCGTCTCCAGCTGGCGGTACATCGTCCGGCGGGGCAGCCCCGCCGCCGTCGCCAGATCCTGCGCCGTCCACACCCGATGCGGCTGCCGGAACATCTCCCGCACCGCCTCGGCCAGCCCCGGCGAGAGCCGCCGCAACGGCTCCGCCAGCTCGTGCAGCAGCAGCTCCGTCAGCGCGTCGCCCGGTTGCCGCTCGAGCAGCTCGCGCAGCCGGCGCGGATCGTCGTCGAACTGATGCAGCACCACCGTCTGCACGCCATGCCGCGCCAGCCGCACCACCGCCCGCAGGCTGGCCGGCGAGAGCACGACGTACAGCACTACTGGCACCGACGGGTGGCGCGCCATGAAGTCACACACCGACTCCACCCCGTCGCCACCGTCACAGAGCGGATCGAGCACCGCGACGGTGACCACGTTCCGTCTGGCCAGCAGGTCCAGCCCCGCCCAGCCGTCGGCGGCGAGGAGGCGATGCTCCTGACCGAGCGCCACACGCAGGCGGGCGAGGAGGAGCGGCGGAAGATAGGAGAGGACGTCCAAGACCAGCCGGGCAGGGTTGGCACAAATGTGCACGTCTGTGGCACAAAATGCACATTCTCCCGTTCCTGGCCGCCCGTAGCTTCGTGGTGTCACCCCCTCCACATCACCCACGAGGCCATCCCATGCGCCGCAAGCTGTCCTACCTGACCCTCCTCCTCGCCACCGCCGCCCTCGCCGCCTGCGCCTCGCCCACCGCCCCCAGCAGCGACGACTGCGGCGGTGTGGTCGGTGGCTCCGGCACCTGCCAGAGCTGAGCGCATCCCGTCTCCGTTCCGCCTCGCGGGTCGGGCGCCGGCTGCCACCGGCGCCCGACCCGCGGGTCGTTCCGGCCTAGCCGACCGTGGCCACCTCCCGCATCGCGCTCATCGCCGACGCGATCTCGCGCAGCGACTCCGGCGCCGCCAGGCTGGCCGCCGCCGTGCGCCCCTCACCCCGTTCCAGCGCCTCGAGCGCCGCTTCGGCCTCGAAGCCGATCTGATGCAGCCCGTGCTGCCGGGCCAGCTCCGTCGCGCGGGTCAGCGCCCGACGCGCCGCCGTCGTGCGACCCAGCAGGCGGTAGCCTTGGCCAGCCACGAGCTGCGAGCTGGCCGCCAGGTCCACGGGCAGCGCAGCGGCCGCCAGCTCGCGGCGGTACTGCTCGAACACGACCTCGATGCCGTCCAGCGCCGCGAGGTCCATGAGGTTCACCGTCGCCAGCCAGCGCGTGTACTGTTCCTGCGCCGTCGCCAGCAGCGTGAGGAGCGCGTCGCGCGCCGCGTCGCGCACGCCGAGCTGTACCCACATGGCGGCGATGTCGGAGAGCAGACGGTCGCGCGCCATCGGCGCCCGCGTCCCCTCCAGCGCCTGGAAGGCGAGTCGCACCGCTTCCTCGTAGGCGCCGGCATGGAAGGCCACCGCGGCCCGGTCGTGCAGCGCGATCATCCGCACGTCGTGCAGCGCGTCGCCCTCGGCCGCCCGGATCGTCTCCTCCAGGATCGCCGCCGCCGCCGGCAGGTTGCCGCGCGCCAGGGCGAGGTTGGCGTCCGCCACGCGCCCCCGGAGCGCCTTCACCGTGTTGCCGGTGAGCCCCGAGAGCTCCTTGGCCGTGGCGTAGGTCGCGGCGGCCTCGTCGAAGCGGCCGAGCACGCGCAGGCAGTAGCCGAGGCGCATGTGCGTGTCGATCACCAGGTCGGCATGATCCTCGACCGGGGTCGCGGCTCCCACGACGGACTCGTAGACGTCGGCGGCCAGCGCGTAGCGGCCGTCCAGCTCGAGGGCACGTCCGTAGGCGAACAGCCGCGGGAGGAGCTGGTCCAGGCTCGGTGCCTCCGAGCCGGCGAGCACGCCGACGATCCCCTGCAGCACGGCACGCGCCGGCTTCCCCAGCTCCACCTGCTCCACGGCGAGGGCGGCCGGCCTGACCCGGAGGCGGGTCACCGCACCCCCGGCCATCCACTCGTCCACCAGTCGGAGCACGCCGAGCCCGGCGGTCACGGCCGCCCAGTCGGGCGTGTCCTCGGCCGTGTTGGCCAGCGCTTCGAAAAACGGGAGGTGACGCAGCATGGCTCCGGAGTGGACAGCAGGGCGGCCAGCCGGCTCGATCGAGACCGGATGGAAGAGGTATCGGCAGCCGCGCGACGCCACTTGATTCGCCACCCGGCTGCCGCCGGCGGTCAGCTGCCGCCGGCGGCGGTGGTCGCCTTCGTCGGCCGGGCCACCGTGCGTGGGTCGCCGTCGGAGACGTAGCGCTCGCCCGAGCGATCAAGCCAGTCGAGCGTCCGCTGGAGCTCGTTCCCCGTCACCTGCACGCGTCGGAACGAGCCTGGCACCGTGACCGCCGGATCGTACGGACCGCGCGTCGGGCCGCCCGACACCTCGAGCACGGCGTCGAAGGCGTACGACACCACCCGGCCGGTCTTGGGTTCGCGCCAGCTCCCACGATACGCCAGTTGCCGGTTCTTCGGCCAGACCCCGAGGGGAAGCGCGAAGGTCCGCACCTTGTACCCCGGTACGGCCGAGTCGATCGCCATCACCCCGCGGGCGATCTGCTCCTGCACCATGGCGTCGCCGTACTGGCCCAGGTTGGCGTGCCAGAGCGTGTGGTTGCACAGCTCGAAGCCCTGCTCGGCCAGGAAGCGCACCTTCTGGAAGCGCCACTCCGTCTTCTGCCCCTCGATCCCCTTGTTGCCGAAGAAGGACCGGCCCGCCTCGGCTCCCGGCAGCAGGCAGAAGACGGCCTTGTTCCCCCAGCCCGGGTGCGTCCTGGCGAAGTCCAGCCAGATGCCCACGGCGCTCGTCGGGTCGATCTCCAGCTTCCCGTCGCGCTCGACGTAGCGGAACTGCGACGGCGAGGCGTCGTCGAAGGTGACGACCACCGGCGAGAGGCCGCGGGGCAGATCCAGCTTGCGGTCGAGGAGCTCCCGCATGGTCACCGGGCGGTAGCCGCGGTCGTAGAGGAGCTGGAGGTCGTGCCGGAACTGCGTCCGCTCGCGCTCCCAGCGCGCGTTCCGGTCGCCGATGAGGTGATATTCGAGGATCATCACGCGGCCGAGCTCGTTCGGCTCGCGTGCCGCCGCGGCCGAGTCGGGCGCGCCCGTCACGGCCGGGGCATGGTTGGCGGGCACCGCGGCGGGCACCTCGGCGGTCGGCTCGGCCGGCTCGGCCGGTTCGGCCGGCGCGCGGTCCTCGGGCTCGGCCGCGGCGGCCGGCGGGACGACGGCGGCGGCCTGCGAGCGGTGGTCGCCGGGCGAGCAGGCCAGGACCGGCAGGACGAGCAGGGCAGCGAGCGTGGGGAGAGCGGCGAGCGCGGCGAGCGACGAGCGGGACGGCATACGGCGAGCGGCAGTGGCGGGTGGACGCGGCGCCCGGCGCGCGGCGGCACGGCACGGCCACGCGGCGGGGCCCAAAAGGTCCGGTCGGGGCCGTCCGACGCCGGGGTGGCGCGCGCTGTGAAGAGGTGGCGAAGCGTAATCGACGACGGCGGCACGCGGGAGGGCGAGCATGTGGCGCGCGCTGCGGGTGAGGACGAAACATCGCTTTCCAGGCAACGGTAGTATGGACGTGGATACGGATACCCTTCAGCCGACCGCCGCACCGCTCGCGGATCCCGGTCGCACCGCCGGGCAGCGCTGGCGGGCCTCGCTCCGGCCGCAGCCCGGCTGGCTGCGGGCGCAGTGGAAGCCGCTCACGCTCGTCGCCCTCCTCGCCGCCGCCGTCGCCCTCTTCGACAGCTGGCTCGCCACCTGCGGCTTCGACCGCTGCCCCACCACCGCCGAGATCCAGGCCTTCATCCCCGCCGAGGGGGGACGCGTCCTCGATCGCAACGGCCGCGAGATCGCCAAGCTCGATCCCATCCAGCGCATCAACGTCCCGCTCAGCGCGGTACCGGAAGCGGTACGGCAGGCGTTCATCGCCACGGAGGACCGCCGCTTCTACCAGCATCACGGCGTGGACCTGCGCGGCGCGCTGCGGGCGCTCGTCCGCAACGTCGCCTCGCTCAGCGTGCGCGAGGGGTTCAGCACCATCACCATGCAGGCGGCGCGCAATACTTTCCTCGCGCACCGCTTTCCCTACACCGACCGGTCGCTCCGGCGCAAGCTGATCGAGATCCGCGTCGCCGGGCTGATGGAGCACGCGCTCACCAAGGACGAGATCCTCGAGCTCTACCTCAACGTCATCTATCTCGGCAACGGCACCTACGGCGTGGAGGCGGCCAGCCGCGACCTCTTCGGCCGCAGCGTGGAGCACGTGACGCTCGCCGAGGCGGCGATGCTGGCCGCCCTGCCCAAGGGCCCGAGCGCGTACACGCCGCGGCGCGACGTGGAGCGTGCGCGCGCGCGCCGCAACCTGGTGCTCGGCCTGATGGCGCGCGAGGGCTACATCACCGACGAGCGGGCGGCGCAGGCGCGGAAGAGCCGCATCCGGCTCGCCGCGCCGGCGCCCCGGGATCCGCACGGCGCGAACTCCTATGCCCTGGACGCCGTGCGCCTGGTGGTGGACTCCGTGCTCGGCGAGAGCACGCTGAAGCACGGCGACCTGGTGGTCTACACGACGCTCGACGCCCGCGCCCAGCGCGCCGCCCAGCGCGCGGTCGCCCGGCACGCCGAGCTGATCCAGCGCCACTCGCGGAGCGACGGTAAGGGGGTGGAGGGGGCGATGGTGGCGCTCGATCCGCGCACCGGCGCCATCCGCGCGCTCGTCGGGGGGCGCGAGTACCGGCCCAAGGGCTTCAACCGCGCGCTGGCCGCGCACCGCCAGCCGGGCTCCGCCTTCAAGCCGTTCGTCTACGCGGCCGCGCTCCGGGCCGGGTACACGCCCGCCTCGCCGGTGGACGACACCCCCGTGGAGGTGGAGCAGGACGGGCGCATCTGGCGGCCGGCCAACTACGGTGACGAGTACCTGGGCCGCATCACGATGCGGCGCGCGCTCATGCGCTCGGCCAACGCGGCCACGGTGCGCATCGCCCGCGCCGTCGGGGAGCAGCACGTGGTGGAGGTCGCGCACGCCAACGGCATCGAGAGCGAGCTCGATGCCGTCCCGGCCATCGCGCTGGGGGCGCTCGAGGTGACGCCGCTCGAGCTGGTGGCCGCCTACGCGCCGTTCGCCAACGGCGGCTATCGCGTGACGCCGCACCTCGTGCGACGCATCGAGACGGCCGACGGCACGGTGCTGTGGAGCGCGCCGGCGGAGACGGCGCCGGTGATGGACCCGCGCGACGCCTTCCAGCTCACGTCCATGCTGCAGTCGGTGGTGGACGAGGGGACGGCGCGCACGTTGCGCGACCGCGGCGTCGACGCGCCGGTGGCGGGGAAGACGGGCACGACCAACAACGGCGCCGACGTCTGGTTCGTCGGCTACTCGCCGACCATCGTCGCCGGCTTCTGGTTCGGCTACGATACGCCCCGTTCGCTCGGCGCCGGCTCCAGCGGTGGGCGCTTCGCCGCCCCGGCCTGGGCGGACTTCTACCTGAACGGCTGGAATGCCCCGGAGGACGAGCGCGGCTGGCCGGTGCCCGACGGGCTGGTGCCGGTGCTGGTGGACGCGGAGACGGGGCTGCTGGCCGACGAATGGTGCGGCGAGGCGCGACAGGAGTGGTTCAAGCCGGGCACTGCCCCCACCGCCTACGCCGCCTGCGAGCCGACCTACTACCGCAGCGTGAACGACGAGGACTGGCTGAACGAGGTGCGCCGCCGCATCGCACGCTCGCTGCGGCGGATCATCCACTTCTGACCGACCGCACCCGGCTGCCACGGCCGCTCGACGCGCGCGGCGCTCGAAGTCTCGAGCGCCGCGCGCGTGCCGCTCAGCCCTGCACGAAGTCGAGCCAGTCGCCGGGCGTGCCGGCGTAGCCCGGGAAGATCCGCTCCGGCTGTGTGGCACCCAGATGGCGTCCGACGGCCTCGTCGAAGACGGCGCGGAAGTCGGTGGTGAGCGCGAGGTCGCGGTCCTCGTAGAGCTGCTCACGCGCCAGCCCCGGCCAGCGGCCGAGCACCCGCCCGCCGCGCACGCCGCCTCCGATGGCGAACATCGCGCCGGCGTGGCCGTGGTCCGTGCCGCGCGTGCCGTTCTCCCGCGCCATCCGCCCGAACTCGCTCATCGTCAGCACCAGCACGTCGTCCATGCGGTCGCCGAGATCGGTGACGAAGGCGGCGATGCCGCGCGCGAAGTCCGCGAGCCGGGCGGCCAGCTGTCCCGTGGCGCCACCCTGGTTGACGTGGGTGTCCCATCCGCCCACGTCGGCGAAGGCGATCTCCAGGCCGACGTCGGCCTTCACGAGCTGCGCGATCTGGCGCAGCCGCTGCCCGAAGGGTGAGCGCGGATAGTCGGCGCCGTTGGCGGGCCGGTAGCGCTGCGGGTCGGCATCACGCAGCATGCGCATCGCGTCGAACGTCTCCTGGCCGGCGGCGTGGATGAGGTCCGCCGAGCCGGTGCGGTAGAGCGCCTCGAGCCGCGCGGCCGCATCGCCGCCGGCGCGGCGGATCGTGAAGGCATCGAGGGATGTCATGGCCACCGCCGGTGCCGGGCCCTCCAGGATGCGCGGCGTCTGCTCGGTCATCGCCACCGCGCGGAAGGGGGAGGGCGGCGTCGCACACGCCTCGCACGTGCCCGCGGTGGCGAGATAGCGATTGAGCCAGCCATCAGCCGTCCCCTTCCGGTCCGGCGTGCCCGTCTCCATGTAGTCCTGCGCGTCGAAGTGCGATCGCGTGGCGCTCGGGCTACCCACGGCGTGGATGGGGGCGAGCATGCCCCGGTCGTACAGCGGCTTGAACGGCGCCAACGCGGGGTGCAGCGCGAAGAAGCCATCGAGGTCGACGGCGCCGCCCTCGCGCGCCGATGGGCGGGGGATGCCGATGGTCGGACGCAGGCGGTAGTACTCGGCCTCGCCGTGCGGCACCACGACGTTGAGCGCATCCGCGGCACCGCGCTGGAAGAGGCAGACGAGCACCCTGCCGCGCGGCGCGGCGCGCAGGCCGGCGGCGAACGCCGTACGGCGCAGGAAGCTGGGATCGAGCCCCATCGTCACGAGCGCGAGAGCGCCCGACTTCACGAAGACGCGGCGGTGCATGGGAGCAGGGAGCAGGGAGCAGGGAGCAGGGAGCAGAGCCTAACGGCGCTGGAACTCGGGGGAGCCGAGGGCGAGGCCGACGAGCGCGGCGAGTGGATCGGTGGCGGGCGCACGACGCGTGGGGCCGTCGGCGCGGGCGAGGAGCGGGTTCTCGCCGCGCAGCAGCACCTGTCGCGTGTCCGGCGACGCGGCACCGCCGAGCAGGGCGTGCAGGATACCGTCCACCTGCTGCTCGCGCGGGGCGCCCGCCAGCTCGCGCGCCGGCGCCCAGCGCCGCACCGACACGCCGGGCAGCGCGCCGGCGGCGACGGCCAGCCCGAAGTCGATGCGCTTCAGGATCGCACCGCCGTTGATCCACGCCTCGCCCGTCTCCGGGTAGCCGTCGGGTGCCTGGTGGCCGAACAGCGGCTGGCCGAGGCGGGCCACCACCTGCGCGGTCCGCGGCGTCGTGTCGGGCTCGGCGCAGAGCGCGCGGAGCGCGCTGACGACCAGCTCGAGGGGCGACTTCACCTTGCTGCGGTAGGTGGCTGCCGAGAAGAACTCGGGCGAGGTGACGATGGTGCGGACCACCTCGCGGATGTCGCCGTCGGTGCGACGGAAGGTCTCCGCCGCCCGTGCGACCAGGGCAGGGGGCGGCGTGTCGCTGACGAAGCGGCGGGCGAGCTTGGTGGCGATGAACCGTGCGGTGGCCGGATGCCGGGCGAGGAGGTCCAGCACCTGCTCGCCGTCCTCGATGCCGCGCCCCGCTGGCAGGCTGGCGCCGAGCACCGTCTTCGCGCCGGCGTCGTGCAGCGCCGGCCGGAAGACGAAGCCGCCCCCCTGCGCCGGCGGCGCGATCGTCCAGCCGGTGAGGGCGCGCGCGACCTCGATCACGTCATGCTGCGTGTAGCCGCCGTCGACGCCGAGGGTGTGCAGCTCGAGCAGCTCGCGCGCGTAGTTCTCGTTGAGCCCACGCCGCTGCCGCGCGGCGCGGCGCGGCCGGGGCGCGAGCGTCGGGGCGTCGGGCGTGGCCTGGCTCTGGGCGTTGTCCAGGTAGACGAGCATGGCCGGGCTCCTGGCCACCGCGCCGAGCAGGTCGCGGAAGCGGCCGAGGGCGTGCGGGCGGATCACGTCGCGGTCGAAGCCGACCAGATACTGGCCCGCGTACGGCCCCTTGCCGGCGAAGACGTTGAAGTGGTTCTCCCAGACGTCGACCATCACCTCCTCGAGTTGCCGCTCGGTGGCCACGGCGCGGGCCACCCGCATCGACGCGAGCTCGCCCAGCAACTGCCGGCCGGCACGCCGTGCCTGCTGGCGATCGCGGCGCCGCTCGGCGCTGTCGGCCGCGGTGAGCGCCGCACCGCCGCGCCGCCGTGTCTCGCGCAGCCGCGGCGGCGGCGGGGTGTGGCGGAAGCGGTCGTCCAGCGACAGGGCCAGCGAGGGAAAGCCGGCCATCAGCGCGTCGCCCGTCGGGTCGGGGATCCGCTCCGGCGTGAGCTGCCGCGCGATCCACGCGTCCACGCCCATCGCCCGCACGCGCTCGATGTCCCCTGGCCGCGGCCCGAAGGCCAGTCGATCGAGCACGTGCCGCACCTGCTGGTCGCGCGTCTGCTCCCGCCCGGCGGCGGCCACCGTCGGCGGCGCCGGGGTCGCCAGGCGCGGCTGGGCGGGGAGCGCGGCGGCGGCCAGCGTCGCGAGCAGCGCGGCGATGGGGAGCGGGCGGGCCATCGGGATCCTCGGGGCAGGGACCGTCCCGGTGGACGGCGGCCGCGCGGGGGTGTTAAGGCGTCGCGCCGGCCTGCCCGTGCCGACCCCTACTTGCCGATCGGCTCGTCCCCGTCGCGGAGCACGTAGCCCACGCGCCGCACCGTGTGGAGCAGCGGACGCTCGCCGTTCGCCTCGAGCTTGCCGCGCAGGTAGCTCACGTAGACGTCGATGATGTTGTTCTCCGGATCGAACGGCACCTGCCAGACGTCCTGGGAGATCTGCTCGCGGGTGACGATGCGGCCGGCCTTGCGCAGGAAGTACTCGAGCAGCGCGTACTCGCGCTGGGTGAGGGGCACCGGCCGCCCGGCGCGTGAGACCTGGCGGGTGATCGGGTCGAGCGCGAGGTCGGCGAAGCGGATGACGTTCGCCTCGGCGCGCGAGCGGCGCAGCAGCGCGCGCACGCGCGCCAGCAGCTCGTCGTAGTTGAACGGCTTGCCGAGGTAGTCGTCGGCCCCCGCGTCGAAGCCGGCGACGCGATCGGGGATCGCGTTGTGCGCGGTGAGCATCAGCACGGGTGCCCGGAAGCCGCGGGCACGCAGCTCGCGCGCGACCTCGAGCCCATCGCGCCCCGGCAGCCCGACGTCGAGGATGACGAGGTCGGGATGCTGGCCGAGCGCGGCCTCGAGGCCGGTCTCGCCGTCGTCGGCGGTGAGGACGAGGTAGTTGTTCTCGGTGAGCGTGCGGCGCAGCACCTCGCGCAGCTCCCGCTTGTCCTCGACGACCAGGATGGTGGGACGCGGAACGGATGGCGTCATATGTTCCCACAACCTACCGCGCACGCGCGAGTGAACAAGAGCGCCGCGGCGATGCGCGAGTGCTCGACGGTGGGCGTTGTCGGGTCGTGGGGCGTGCGTCATCATTACCGGCCATGATGCCCAACGAACGTGTGCGCGCCGGCGTGCTGGCCGGCGTGCTGGCCGCCGCAGCGACGATGGGCGGCGTGCTCGCGCTGGCCTGGCGGGCGGGGAGCGCCTGGCGTCCGTTCGTCGAGACGGGGCGCGCGGTGCTCGGGAGCGCCGATGCCGCGGCCGCCGGCGTGCTGGGCTTCGGCCTGCAGCTCGGTGTGGCCGTCGGGTGGGGGCTGGTGCTGGCGCTGGTCGCCTACCGGGCGCGCGGCGCGCTGCTGCTGCTTGCCGCGGCCGCCGTCGCCGCCGTCGCCTACGCCGTGCACTCCGTCCTCCTGCCCGCCTTCCGCCTGGGCTTCGGCGTCGGCGTCTTCCCGGTGCACGGCGCTCCCCTCGTCTTCCTCTATGTGCTCTTCGCGCTCGCCCTCGCCCTCGGAATGCGACTTGCCCGATAGCGGGCCGGCGGCGTGAGGCACGGCGCGCGCGGGCGTCGCGGTGCGCGCCCGGGCGAGGCCTGAGGAGCCGCCGGACGAGCCGCCGGACGAGCCGCCGGCAGGCGGCCGGCCGGTCGCGGATTCGTCACGACGAGGCTCACGGTGTGCGAGGTGGGAACAGATGCCGATACTCTGGGGTGCAGTGGGGTGGCGAGGTGACTCATCGCCACCGCGCGGAGTCGTACCAGTGACGCCGCGCCCGTGCCCGCGCACCGCTGTCGCGCCGGGCCTCGCTCTCTCTCGCCCAGGGGGGTACGCATGGATGTCCTGGTGATGCTGGCGGAGCATGCCGCCCCGTCACCCGTGCTCGCGCACGTCAACTCCGTCCCCGCTGGAGCGGGCACGGGGCAGCCGGCGCGGGACATGGTGACGCTGTATGGCGATCCCAGCGCCGAGTCGCTGGCGCTCGCCCTGGCCGCCGCGGTGGAGTCCCGCCGCGCCGGCGACCACGCCGGTGGTGCCCAGACCATCCGACACCTCGGGGTGTGGCCCGAGCGCGGCGCTCTGGGCGACGAGGCCTGGCGCGATGCGAGCGGTGCGCTGGTCACGCGCGACCTCGACATCCCGCTCGCCACGCTGCTCGCCACGGCGCAGGCGCTGCTCGTCGAGTGCGGGCAGGCGATGCGCCGCCTCCTCGCCGGGCTGCGCATGCCGGAGTGGCCCGAGGGGACGCGCCGCGCGCTGCTCGTCTCGCTCCATCCCGCGCTCGCCCTGCCGGCCGCCGGCGATGCCGGCGTCGACTCGCTGCTCGCCGCCTTCCGCGAGGCGGACGGCATCACCGCCGACATCGAGGGAGACTGATCGAACACTCGTCCGTCCGAACCGCGGCGTCCGACGCCGCTCCCGGGCCGCGGCGGAGCTGCGGGCAGGAATCGGGTGGGGACGGCCGCGGTGCGGCTCCGGCGCGTCTCGGGCTCGGCGCGCCGACCGTCGCTCCCGCGGTCCGGCCGCCCGGCGGCGCCGATCGGCGGGGGGGCGTGCCGGGACCCGCCCTTGACGGGGTCCGACGTCGAGAGCAGGCTGTTACGAGCAGCCCGTGCGCGTCGCCGCCGGTTGGTGACGCGCTCGGGGACGCATTCCGGAGGCTACGATGGATCCTGTTGCCACTCCGTCCCGCGACGCTCCGCCGTCTGCGCCGGGGGTGCGGCTCTTCGCCGACGCCCTCGGACGCCGGTGGAGCGCCGCGTGGACGGGCCGCGACGGGATCGTGACCTTCACCTGCCGCTCCGATCCACGGGAGCGGCGCGCGGTGGTGGTCGAGCCTCCCGACGACCTCGCCACCGCCAGCGAGGAGTCGCTGCGCGCCCGGCTCGCCGTCGCGCCGCGCGTCGCGTTCCTGCCATGACGGGCACCTGACTCCGGGCGCCCGTCGCGCCCTCTCCGTGCGCCGGGCGCCCCGCGCCTCACCCCGACACCCTGGGAGGAGAGAGCACTATGCGGGAGTATCGCAGCGAGGAGATCCGCAACATCGCGCTCGTCGGTCACGGCACGAGCGGCAAGACCACCCTGGTCGACGCCCTCGTCTACGCCGCCGGCGGCAGCGGACGGCACGGGTCGGTGCGCGACGGCACGACGCTCACCGACACCGCCGACGAGGAGATCGAGCGGGGCTTCTCGATCAACCTGGGGTGCGCGCACGCGGAGTGGCTGGACACGAAGCTGAACTTCATCGACACGCCCGGCTTCCAGGACTTCGTCGGCGACGCGGTGGCCGGCCTGGCCGCGGCCGACGGCGCCCTCGTCTGCGTCGGCGCCACCAGCGGCGTGGAGGTGGGCACCGAGGCGATGTTCCGCGAGGCGGTGGCCCGGCGCGACCCGGTGCTCTTCGTCGTCACGATGATGGACAAGGAGCACGCCAACTTCGACCGCGCCTACACGGACATCAAGCAGCGGCTGACGTCCAAGGTCGTCCCCGTCGAGATCCCGCTCGGCACCGGCCCGGACTTCCGCGGCGTGATGAACCTCTTCACCCGCAAGGCCTACTGCTACCGCGACGGGGCGCGGGCCGGCGAGTACGAGGAGTGCGAGATCCCCGACGCCGAGCGGGCCGCCTTCGACCGCTACCGGGAGGAGCTCATCGAGGCCATCTCGGCCACCGACGACGCGCTCCTCGAGCGCTACCTGGAGGGCGTCGAGATCGGCCGCGACGAGGCGATCGCCGGGATGAAGGAGGCGATGAAGCGGGAGGACCTCTTCCCGCTGTTCTGCGTCTCGGCCCAGAACCTCGTCGGCGTGCGCGCCCTGCTCACGGAGCTGGTGCAGCTCATGCCCTCCGCCTACGAGATGGAGGAGCTGCACGCCTTCACCGGCGCCGAGGGCGAGGAGACGGTGGAGATCCACGCGAAGGACGACGGGCCGTTCGCCGCGCTCGTCTTCAAGACGATCGCCGAGCCGCACGTCGGCGACGTCTCCTACTTCCGCATCCTCTCCGGGTCGCTGAGCAACGGGCAGGAGGTGTACAACGCCACGCGCGACGTGGTCGAGAAGGTGAACCACCTCTCCGTCCCGCAGGGGAAGGACCGCACGGAGGTGCAGCTGCTGCACCCCGGCGACATCGGCTGCGTGGCGAAGCTGCGCAACACGCACACCAACGACACGCTGTCGACGCGCGAGCATCCGGTGCGCCTGCCGCAGATCGCCTTCCCCGAGCCGCTCGTCACCTTCGCCGTCTACGCCACGGCGCGGGGCGAGGAGGAGAAGCTGCTGCAGGGGCTGCACCGGCTGCACGACGAGGACCCGACGTTCCAGGTGGGTTACGTGGCCGAGACGCACGAGACGGTGGTCTCGGGGATGGGCGAGCGGCACCTGGAGGTCATGCTCGGGCGGCTGAAGCGGAAGTACGGCGTGGCCGCCGAGCTGCGGAAGCCGCGGATCGCCTATCGCGAGACGATCACCACCGAGGCGTCGGGGCAGGGCCGGCACAAGAAGCAGACGGGGGGACGCGGCCAGTTTGGCGACTGCTGGGTGCGACTGCGCCCCCGCGAGCGCGGCGCCGGCTACCACTTCAACGACCACATCGTCGGTGGCGTCATCCCGTCGAAGTACATCCCGGCGGTGGACAAGGGGATCCAGGAGGCCTCGGCGCGCGGCGTGCTGGCCGGCTTCCCGCTCGTCGACTTCGAGTGCGAGCTGTACGACGGCTCGTACCACTCGGTGGACTCCAACGAGATGTCGTTCAAGATGGCCGGCATCCTCGCCTTCCGGACGGTGGCGCAGAAGTGCCGGCCGGTGATCCTCGAGCCGCTCGACGAGGTGGAGATCACGATCCCCGACGAGTACCTGGGCGACGTGATGGGGGACCTGGCCGCGCGGCGCGGGCAGATCCTCGGGACGGGCGCCGGCGATGGTGACGGGCTGACCACGGTGCGCGCCGTGGTGCCCGAGGCCGAGCTGCACGTCTACGCCAGCACGCTGCAGTCGCTGACGCACGGACGCGGGCGCTTCGTGCGTCGCTTCGCCAGCTACGAGCAGGTGCCGCCGGACGTGGCGAACCGGGTGATCGAGGAGGCCTCGAGGGAGCAACAGGAGGCCAGCGCGTAGGGCGTGGGGTGGGGGGGCGGGGCACGCATCGCGGGCCCCCCCCGACTCACACGATCGCGCCGGGCGACCAGCCGTGCGGCATCGAACGCGCGCACGGCGTACCGTCCTCTCGCCGCGGCCGCGCTCGTCGTGCTCCGCGCGACCGACGCGGTCAGGGCACGAAGATCACCAGCGCCAGCGCGCCGACCATCGCCGCGCTGAGCACGATGCTGTAGGCCGGGACGAGGAGCAGCATCGTCAGCGCCGTGCCGCGCCGCGACCGTCCGTAGACCCGCCGGAGCGCGACGAAGAGGTAGCCGAGCAGCCAGGCCAGCGCCAACACGTCCACGCCGCCGCGCGTGACGCGCGAGAACAGCTCGACGAGGGTGAAGAGCAGGAAGCCGAACGCGTGGATGTGGAGCGCGAAGATGAGGTGCTCGGCGTAATGCCAGCCGCGCCGCGCGTGGAGGGCGTGGAGGAGGAGCGCGAACAGCGGCACCATGGCGAACACCGCCTTCGGCAGGGTGCGCTGCGCCCCCTCGGCGATGCGACGCCGCTCCCCGCTGGAGAGGGAGTCGAGACGCGCGAACCGGCGCTCGAGGTCGCGCTCGAACGACACGCCGGTGGAATCCACCGGGCGCGCCCCCTGCAACCCCGTGGCCCCGAGCGTCCCGGCGGAGTCGCCGGTGGCCCGCGGGAGCTCGGTGGCGCCGATCCGCACCATGCCGCCACCGGCGCTCAGCGAGCCGCCGCCCACCTGCACGCCGCCGCCGGGCAGGAAGGAGAAGAGGAGGAAGAAGACGACGCTCGTCGTCAGGTAGAGGCGGAGCGGCCGCAGGTAGCGCACGCGTCGGCCGGCGAGATACTCCGCGGTGAGGAAGCCGGGTGCGAAGAGCAGCCGCCGGAGGGAGGTGAAGATCTTCGCATCCCAGGCGGCGAGCTCCTCCAGCCCCTCGTGCGCCAGCTCGCGGAGCGACGTGCGGAGGTGGTCCCGCTGTGCCTGACCACACTGGCCGCAGTACGGGCCGGGCGCCGGCGCGCCGCAGTTCGGGCAGCGCCGGGCGTCGTCGACGCCTCCCGCGCCGGAGGCCTCGGCGGTGGCCGGTGCGACGTACGGCGTGGTGCCGGGCGCGCCGGGGACGGTGGGGGGCGTCAGCGTGGACATGGGCGAGAGCTCGCGTCCAAGCTGTGGAACGGCGCGAGGGCGGGCAATGGCACACCGCCGCGCCGCACCGCGGCGGCCGGTCAGACCTTGTGGTAGCCGATGCGGGCGGCCTCGCGCCGGTCCTCGGCCTCGTAGATCTCGAAATCGCAGAAGAACGCCGGGGCCTCGCGCTGGAGCACGCGGAGGACCGCCACCGCGAGGCGGCGGATCTCGAGCTCGGCGCCCTCGCTGGAGCGGAGCTCGAGCATCGTGCGCCAGGCGCGGGCGTTGCCGGTGACGACGATCTTGGTCTCGGTGGAGTTGGGGAGCACGGCGCGCGCCGCCTCGCGCGCCATCTTGCGCCGGTGCACCCTGTCCGCCACCCACTGATAGCGCTCCATCAGCTCGCTCACGAGCTGGACGTACGCCGCCTGCGCCGCCTCGACCTGCGCCCGCCACGCGGCGACGAGCGCGTCGTCGCCGAGCATGGCCGGGGGCACGACGAAGTTGGCCTGCGATTCGTCGACGTACCGCTGACTCAGCTGGGAGTACGCGAAGCCGGCCCTGTGTCGCACCAGCTCGTGCGTCAGCGAGCGGCTGATCCCCTCGAGCAGCAGCGAGTAGTTGGCGTGCTCCAGCACGCTGCCGTGCCCCTGCCGCTTGATGTTCTCCAGGTACTCGCGCGTGCTCCGGCTGGCCGGATTGCGCTGGCTCATGTAGCAGAGCCGGCCGGCGAACTCGGCGAGCCGCTCGCCGTCGGTGCTCTCGCCGATCCAGGTGACGGGCAGGTGCGCCGGCTCGGCGAAGCTGGGGCGCGAGAGCACGGAGACGACAGGCTCGGTGTAGAGCATCGGAGCGACGGGCGGTGGGGACGGAAGGGCGGATGCGCGGAGGAAGATCGTCCGGCCGGCCCGACGACTTCAACCCTTGACGCCGAGCGCCGGGCGCTTCGCGGGAGCGTGGCGAGCTGCGACGCGGGGGGCCCCCCCGAACCACACGATCGCCCCGCCGTCCCTGGCGCGCATCATCATCCCATCGCGAGCCGGCGCGTCGCTCCGCGCCCTCGCTGCCCGCGCGCCGTCCTCGCGCCCTCAGCCCTCCGTCTCCCCCTCGACGTCCGACGCCGCCGCCACCGGCGCCGGTGCGTCCAGCGCGTCGGCGCGCGCCAGCAGGTCGAGCCGGTGCGTGGCGTACGCCCGCTCCCGTGTCACGTGGTCGAGCACGCGCCGCGCCGACGTCGGCAGGGGCGGCAGTGCGGGATCATACTTGATCGCGCCGAGCGGCGTCTGATCGGGCAGTGGCACCTTCACGCCCGGGTTGAGGATCCCCGCCGGGTCGAAGGCCGCCTTCACCTCGGCGTAGAGCGCCATCGTCTCGCGGCCGCGTAGGCGCGGCAGCAGCGGCGTGCGCAGGCGCCCGTCGCCGTGCTCGCCGGCCATCGTGCCGCCCAGGCGTTCGGTGAGCGCCGTGACGTCGTCGAGGATGCCGGCCACCTGGCGTCGCCACGCCGGGCCCTGCACGTCCACCAGTGGGTTGACGTGGACGTGCGCGTCGCCGGCGTGGCCGAAGATCACGCCGCGCACACCGTGGCGCGCCAGCGCCTCGCGCACGCCGCGCACGTAGGCGGGGAGCTGCGCGGGCGGCACCGCGCCGTCCTCGATGAACTGCATGGAGCGGAGCTCGGGGTGCAGCCGGGCGATCGTCGGGCTGGCGCGGTGCCGCAGCTCCCAGAGCACCGTCTCCGTGCGCGCGTCGAGGGCGAGCCGCACCTCCGTGGCGCCGGCGGCGCGGAAGGCGTCGGACACGCGGCCGGCCAGTGCGGCCGCACCGTCGGGCGCGTCGCCCTCCACCTCGGCCAGCAGCACCGCCTCGCTGCCCGCGGGCACGTCGGCGGCACCGCCCGACGCGGCGACGTCGAGAAAGGTGCGGTCGAGCAGCTCGCACGCCGAGGCGCCGAGCTCGCGCGCGCGGGCGGCCGCGTCGGTGGCCTGCTCGAGCGTGGGGAAGGCGGCCAGCAGGCTGCTCGTCGCGGCGGGACGTGGGGCGAGGCGCAGCTCCAGCCCCACGAAGAGCGCCAGCGTCCCCTCGCTGCCGACCAGGAGGTCCACCAGCTCGCCACTCGCCAGGTATTCGGCCAGCGCGTAGCCGGACGTGTCCTTGCGCACCACGGGGTGCCGCGGCAGCCCTCGCGCGGCAGCGTCGCGCCAGCGCGGGGTGACGTCGAGCACCCGCGTCACCACGGGCAGCCGCGCCGGCGGCGGCTCGCCGCGGCGGAGCCAGGCCCGCGTGCCGTCGGCGAAGACGCACTCCAGCGCCTGCACCCATGGGCGCGTGGCGCCATACCGCAGCGTGTGCGCGCCGGCCGCGTTGGTGCCGGCCATGCCGCCCACCGTGCAGTAGGCGCCGCTCGACGGGTCCACGGGGAAGCGCAGGCCCGCCGCCGAGGCCGCGCGCTCCACTGCGGCTCGGGTCACCCCGGGCCCGACGACGACGCGCCGGCGCTCGACGTCCACCGCGCCCAGCGTGTCGAGGCGGCCGAGGTCCACGACGACGCCGGGCCCCACGGCGCCGCCGGCCATGCTCGTGCCGGAGCCGCGCGGCACGAGCGGCGTGCGCGTGGCGGCCGCCCAGCGCACCAGGGCGACGACGTCGTCGGCGTCGGCCGGCACGGCCACGGCCAGCGGCAGCTCGTGCGCGATCCCCGCCGCCTCGGCGTAGACCGCCCGCGCCGGCCCGTCGGTGCGGAAGGTGCCGCGGAAGCCGGCCGGCGGCGACGGTGCCTCAGCCACGGCGCACTCCGGAGCGCGCCCGCGGCCCGCGGCCGAGGCGCCGCCGCGGCGGCGGGTACATATTTCGCCGTCCGACGGACAGCGACGTGGAGTCACGACGAGGCATGACGAACAGTATGGAGCAGCCAGCCGCGACGCGGCACCCGGAGCCGGCCACGAGTGTGCTCGTGGCCGGCGAGGCACCGCCGCCGGCGGCCGATGCCGCGCCGGCGCCCACTGCCGCGGAGCTGGCGGCGGCCGAGCGCTTCTGCCGCGAGATCCTGCCGGCGGCGTCGCGCACCTTCGCGCTCAGCATCCGCGTGCTGCCCGGGACGCTCGGCCGCGCGGTGCTCGCGGCGTACCTCGTCTGCCGCATCGCCGACACGGTGGAGGACGAGCACGCGCTGACGCCCGAGGCCAAGACGGGGCTGCTGGGCGAGCTGCTGCGCTGCTTCGACGGGCCGGAGCCGGCGGCGGCCTTCCCGACGCTCGTACCGGCGCTGGGCGGCGACGCCCAGCACGCCCGCCTGGTGCGGCACACGCCACACGTCTTCACGCTCTACCGCGCGCTGCCGCCGCGCACGCGGGTCCACGTGCGCCGCTGGGTGACGGAGATGGTGGTCGGGATGCAGCGCTTCGTGCGGCGCTATCCGCACGGCATCCGCATCCAGACGCTGGACGAGTTCCGCGAGTACTGCTACTACGTCGCCGGCACGGTGGGCTACATGCTCACGGACCTGTGGCACGAGCACTCGCCGAGCATCGGCCGCCGGCGCTACGAGGCGCTGCGCCGGCACTGCCGCGCCTTCGGCCAGGCGCTGCAGACGGTGAACATCCTCAAGGACGTGGCGCAGGACGCGGCGGTCGAGAACTCGATCTACCTCCCCGAGCAGGCGCTGCGCCGGCACGGCAGCAGCCACGCGACCATCCTCGCCCCGGAGTTCGCGCGCCAGAACCACGCGGCGGTGGCGGAGCTGATCGAGCTCGCCTGGCGCGACCTGGACGAGGCGCGCACGTATCTGCTGCAGCTCCCGCGGCGCGCGGTGTCGATCCGCCTCTTCTGCGTCTACCCGCTGCTCTTCGCCTACGCCACGCTGCGCGACCTCACCGGGACGACGGCGATGCTCACCCCAGCGGGCAGCCCGAAGATCTCGCGCCGCGAGGTGAAGCGCCTGCTGGTGAGTGGGGCGCTGCTGGTCATGAGCAACCGCGGCGTGCGCTGGCTCATCGAGCGGGCGCGCCGGGGGACGTTCGCGCCGGCCTGACGCGACGCGGCACGCCTCGCGGGGCGTCCCGAGCCTCCGTCGCGGTGCAGGGAGGGAACGGCGAACTGCCTACCGCGAATCTGCGCCGCGCGCTGCTGGCGCACGCGGATCGATCGCGGCGCGGGGCCGGGCTCCGGGGCGCCGGTGTTGGGGGTGGGAACGGCGGGGGAGCGGATGCTGCGGAACCTGTCCGATCCTTCGGATCGTTCCCCGTGGCGATCACGGCTCCGTGCGCCGGGGCCGGAACTGATTGGGGGTGGGCTCCGGATCGGCTCACCCCTCCTCGCGCCCGGGCCCACGACCACGACCGAGCCTCACGCGGAGCCGCGGAGGACGCGGAGACGCGCGATGGAGCTCGGACGCCGGGCGGGGTTCCCCCTTTCTCATTCCTGCTCCGTCTTTCATCCTGTTCCTCCTGTACATCCGGTCGCCGTGCCGTTCAGCGCACCGCCGCTCGCTGCGCTCGCGCAGACAGGATGGCCAGGATGAACAGGATGGACGCGAGACGCCATGAGGGGTGTGGGGGAGTGCGGGGCCGGTCGTATCTCGCCGAGACGGGTCCTGGCCTGCCGCGAGGCGGCGTGGGCTGGGTAGCACCCCACCCCCAGCCTCTCCGGTCCTGGCGCGAGGGGGCGTGGGGAGGAGCGGAGCGATCCGACGCCTCCGGAGCCTCCGTCACATCCGCGTCCCCCATGAGCGTTGCTGCCAGGCGCCGGCGCGAGGAGCCAGGGCGTACCGAGGAGCCGAGCCGCGGCCGTCG
>DASTRO010000199.1:0-10168 GCA_035761165.1 Gemmatimonadaceae bacterium
GACGGGGGGGATGGGCAGGGCGGGCGCCGTCGGCGCGGCGGGGGCGGCACTCACCGGCGGCACCACCGGGCTGGCGGCGCGCGGCGGCTCGAGCGAGGTGACGACGAGCCGGGCGTTCCGCGGCGCCACGCCCGCCGTCACCCCGCTGCACGCACAGCCCAGCCGCGGGGCGATGTCGAGCAGCACCGGCTCGCCCTCCAGCAGCTGCTCGGCCAGCTCGGTGGAGTAGTCGTCGGCGGTGATCTCGACCAGGCGCCGCCCGCCGCCGTCCGCCCACAGCGCGTCGGGGGCGGGCACGCCGCCGGGCAGGGAGAAGTGGCGGCGACGGTCCGCCGGGAGCACCGACTCGAAGACCGTCGGCTGCTCGCGCGGCACGATGCCGCGCTCCTCCAGCGCGGCGAGGAAGGCTTGCGGCGTGAAGCGCGCGTCGATCACCGGATCCTCCGCGCCCGGACAGGCGCCGACGTACGTCACGTGCAGCGGCGTGGCGCCGGCCAGCCGCCGCAGGTAGCGCGCCGCCGCCACCGGCGGCGAGGCCAGCGGGACGACGAAGCGCGACAGATCCGCGCCTGGCGCGTGCAGCCGCTCGAGCGCCATCGGGCAGGTGCCGCAGATCGCCGGGCCGGCCGGCCGTGCCGCCAGCGCCTCGAGGCACGACTCGGCGACCAGCTCGTCGCCCCAGCTCCCCGGCACCGCACTCTGGTAGCCGGCCGCCAGGCAGGCGTGCACCAGCTGCACGGCCGTCGCCGGAAGCGCCGCGAGCACGGCGTCCGCCCCGAGCACGACCACCGGCATGGCCGGGGTCGTGCTCGGGGCAGCGAGGGCGGACGGATCAGCGGGAGCCGGCATCGGGAGGTGGCACGCACTCGTCGGGCGAGGCGCGGTGGGGAGCGGGACGCGAGTGGGAGCGAGGCAGGGGCGGCAGGCCACGGGCGCCGGGCCCGCCTGGCGGCGGGAGCGTGCCGGCGTCGATCACGCCGTCAGAGGGACGGCCCGGACATTGCGGCTGCGCTGGCGGGAATGGGAGCGATCGGGTGTAGTGCGGAGGACGTGGTCGTGAAACACGAGCTGCGATTGAGTCCGGACGAGCGTCAGGGCCTGGCGGCCTATGCCGCGTCGGCCCGCTGGCCGGCGGGGTTCACCGTGTACGAGCGCCATGCGCCGGCGGACGGCGTGTTCGTCGTGCTGAGCGGGAGCGTGGTGCTGCGCACCCGGCTCAAGGGGGGGCGCGCGTTCGTGCCCCGCATCGCGACGGCGGGGCACGTCTTCGGTGTGGAGGGGCTGGCGCCGGCCGCCGTCTACCGGACCGATGCCCGCGCCGCCGTCGAGACCCAGACGCTGCATCTGGACGGCGCGCGGCTGCGCGTGCTCCTGCGCGAGCGCCCGGTGGAGGCGCAGGCGCTGCTCGCACAGGTGGGCGCCGCGCACGCCCACCTGCTCGACCGGCTGCGCGAGCTGGCCGCCCTCAGCGTGGAGCAGCGGCTCCTCGCCGCCGTCACCCGCGTGCGCGACGCCCGCGCCGACGTGGCGCCGAGCGATCCGGTGACCTTCGACGCGGCCGGCTATCGCCTCCTCTGCGAGATGGTGGGGGCGACCCGCGAGTCGGTGTCGCTCGTCGTCAACCGCCTGGTGTCCGAGGGGCTGGCCGAGCGGGACGGGAGCAACGTGCGCATCCGGCCGCCGGCGCGCCCCGAGGACGAGAGCGCCCCCGCCGACCTCCTGCTCGCCCGGTCGGGCGCGGAACCCGGGCTCCCTGCCGGTCGCTCGATGGCGTCCTGAGCCCGGCCTTCGCCGGCGGCCGCACGCACCGGCGGCCGCACGCCACGGCCGGGGGGCGCCTGCAGGCGCCCCCCGGCCGTGCGACCGCTCGGCCTCGGCCTGGCCCTCCGCCATCCGTCGCTCTCGCCGCACCGCTCTCCCGGCCTCCTGTGACTGGTGCGCGGACACGCGCACACCGGCACGCGGCCCGTCGTCGGGCCGTGCCCCGGCTCCCTCCTTGGGCATTCGTCGTACCGCCGCGTCCGCAGCGGTCCGCCCACTATTATTCGCGAGTATCGGCGCGCCGCCGTCGTCCCTGAATCCGTCCGCCCGTGCCCCCCGAACTCCTCCCCTCCGAGCTCCAGCGCTACAGCCGCCACGTCATCCTGTCGGACATCGGATTGGACGGGCAGCGACGGCTGAAAGCGGCGCGCGTCCTGCTGGTCGGCGCAGGCGGACTCGGCAGTCCCGCCGCACTTTACCTCGCTGCCGCGGGTGTCGGCCACCTCGGCATCGTGGACCCGGATACGGTGGAGCTGTCGAACCTCCACCGCCAGTTGCTGCACGGCACCGGCGACCTCGGACGCCCGAAGGTGGACTCCGCCGCCGACCGGCTGGCCGACGTCAATCCGCACGTGAAGGTGGCCACCTACCCCTTCCGCGTGACCTCGGCGAACGCGCTCGAATTGTTGCGCGAGTACGACATCGTTGTCGACGGGACGGACAACTTCCAGACGCGGTACCTGACGAACGACGCCTGCGTGCTGCTCGGCAAGCCGAACGTCTACGGCAGCGTCTTCCGCTTCGAGGGGCAGGCGTCGGTGTTCGCCGTGCCGGGGGGCCCGTGCTACCGCTGCCTCTTCCGCGAGCCGCCGCCTCCGGGCGCCGTGCCGACCTGCGCGGAGGGAGGGATCCTCGGGGTGCTCCCCGGGCTGGTGGGGCTGATCCAGGCCACGGAGACGATCAAGCTGATTCTCGGAGTGGGAGAGACGCTGGCCGGGCGGCTGCTGCTGATGGACGCGCTGCGCATGCGCTTCCGCACGATCGCCGTGCGCCCGGACCCGGAGTGCCCGATGTGCGGCACGCGCGAGATCCGCGAGTTGCAGGACTACGACGCCTTCTGCGGCGTGGCGTCGGCCGGCGACGGTGCGGCCGCCGGTGCGGCGACCGATGCGGCGGTCGGCGTGGCCACGACCGACGGCACTGCCGGGGAGGAGGATCCGCTGCGGGAGCTGACGCCGGAGGAGCTGGCCGCGCGGCTGGGGCATCCCGACGCGCCGGCGCTGCTCGACGTGCGCGAGCCGTACGAGCACCAGATCGCGCGACTGCCGGAGGCCCGCCTGGTGCCGCTGGCCACGCTGCCGCAGGCGGTGGCGACGCTGGACCCGGACCGAGAGCTGGTGGTCTTCTGCCATCATGGTGGGCGGAGCGCGCGGGCCGTCGAGTTCCTGCGTCAGCAGGGGTTCCGGCGGGTGCGCAACCTGGCGGGAGGGATCGACCGGTGGAGCCGCGAGGTGGACGCGGGCGTGCCGAGGTACTGAGCGCGTGGAGCGCAGCGAGTCGGCGGCCTCGGCGCGGCGCGGTGGCGCCGGGGCGGCATGAGGGTGCGTCGGCGCCGGCACGGGTCGGTACGCCGGCACGGACGCGGGGTGGTGCGCCGAGGCGGGACGGAATGATGTGGCAGGGGTGGGCCGGGGCGGCGAGATTGTGGTTCGGGGGGGGGCCCCCGCGCGGCGCGATGCGGGACGTCCGTCTCGCCACCGGCCTCACCGCCGGCCTCGCGCTGGTGGCCCTGGCGCTCGCGACGCGCCGCCGCGCGCTCCTCCGCCACGCCCCACCCGATATCGCGACGGCCGCCGGCGCCGACGACGTCCGTCCCGGCGCCGAGCCCATCGACCTCCCCGCCCCGCCCGGCGCGCGCGACGACCGCGCGGCGCTGCTGCTCCACGGCTTCGGCGACACCCCGCAGTCGCTGGCCTACCTCGCCGGCTACCTGCAGGCGGCCGGGTGGGCGGTGCGCGTGCCGCTCCTGCCCGGCCACGGCCGCACCGTCCGCCGCTTCGCCGCCTCGTGCGCCGACGACTGGATCGCGCACGCCCGCGGCGAGCTCACCGACCTGCGCCGGCGCCATGCGCGGGTGGCCCTCGTCGGTCAGTCGATGGGCGGCGCGCTCGCCGCCATCCTCGCCGCCGAGCGGCCGGCGCCCGACGCCGTCGTGCTGCTCGCGCCCTACCTCGCCATGCCGGCGCGCCTCCGCCACCTGTCGCGCATGCAGGCCCTCTGGTCGCCGGTGCTCCCCTTCCTCGCCTCCGGCGGCGAGCGGTCGATCCTCGACGACGCCGAGCGTGCGCGCAGCCTCGCCTACGGCGTCGTCAGCGGACGGCTCCTCGCCGAGCTGCGCGCGGTGGTGGAGCGCGCCGCAGCGGCGCTGCCGGCGGTGACGTCGCCGACGCTCGTCGTGCAGTCGCGCCGCGACCACCGCATCGCGCCCGTCGCCTGCGAGCGGGCCGTCGCGCGCCTCGGTGCGCGCCGCACGCGGCTCGTCTGGCTGGACGAGGGTGGGCACGTGCTGGCGGTGGATCGCGGCCGCGAGCGCGTCTTCGCCCTCGTCGCCGCCTGGCTGGACGCCGAGCTCGCGCGCGCGCGGCCGGCGCGCGAGGTTGCCGCGGCGGGCGGGCGGGGTATCATCTAGGCCAGCCGGAGCGGCGGAACTACGGAACTGCCTGCCGCGGATCTTCGCGGATGCGGCGGCGCCGCGAACGGCCGCGGATCACGCGGATCGGACGTCGTTCCATCCACGACTCCGTGCGCCAGGGCCGGGACGTTCGGGGGTGGGCTCCGCTCCATCCATGCCTCCATGCACCAGACTCGGTGAGTGGAGGGGTAGACCGGGTGCGGCCCGGCCTCCGCTTCCCAGGTCCTGGTGAGAGGAGATGTGGGTGTCCCCGATCGATCCGCGCACTCCGCCGCCGTTCGCGGCGCCGCCGCATCGGCGTGATCCGCGGTCACGCAGTTCAATCCGTCGCGCTCGTTCTCTCGTTCCCTCCACCCCGTGCCGATGCGCCTGACCGTTCCCACCGAAACCGCCCCGCACGAGCGGCGCGTCGCGCTGGTCCCCGACGGCGTCGCCCGACTCGCCAAGGCCGGCATCGACGTCACCGTCCAGCGTGGCGCCGGCGAGCGCGCCGGCTTCACCGACGAGGCCTACGCCGGCGCCGGCGCGCTGCTGGCCGACGACGCCGGCGGCGCCTACGCCGGCGCGGAGCTCGTCGCCAAGGTACAGCCGCCGAGCGCGGACGAGGTCGCGCTCCTGCCGGCCGGTGCGACGCTCGTCTCGCTGCTGCAGCCGTCGGCCAATGCGGCCGTCATCGAGCGGCTCTCGGCGCGCGGCGTCACCGCGCTTGCCCTCGAGCTCGTGCCACGCATCACGCGCGCGCAGAGCATGGACGTCCTCTCGTCGCAGAGCACCGTGGCCGGCTACAAGGCGGTGCTGCTCGGTGCCAGCGCGCTCGGCAAGCTGCTGCCGATGCTGACGACCGCCGCCGGCACGCTCGCGCCGGCGCGGGTCTTCGTCATCGGCGCCGGCGTGGCGGGGCTGCAGGCCATCGCCACCGCGCGCCGCCTCGGCGCCGTCGTCAGCGCGTTCGACGTGCGCCCCGCGGCGCGCGAGCAGGTGCAGAGCCTCGGCGCCACCTTCGTCGCCGCCGAGCTCGTGTCCGCCGGCGCCGAGGCGGCCGGCGGCTACGCGCGCGCGCAGACGGCCGACGAGCAGGCGCGCACGCAGCAGGCGCTCGCCGACCACCTGAAGGACGTGGACCTCGTCATCACCACCGCGCAGATCCCCGGCAGGCCCGCGCCACGGCTGATCACGGCCGAGATGGTGGCGACGATGAAGCCCGGCGCGGTGATCGTCGATCTGGCCGCCGAGACGGGGGGCAACTGCGAGCTGACGCGCCTCGGGGAGCAGGTGCACACCGACGGCGTCCTGGTGCTCGGCCCCATCAACATCGCCGCCACCGTCCCCTTCCACGCCAGCCAGATGTTCAGCAAGAACGTCGAGACGCTGGTGAAGCATCTCGTGAAGGACGGCGCGCTGGTGCTCGATCTGGCGGACGAGATCACGAAGGCGATGGTGGTGACGGACAGCAAGGGAGCAGGAAGCAGGGAGCAGGAGGCAGAGAGGCGCGGATAGGAGCCTCTTCCCCCACCTCCTGCTTCCTGCTTCGTGCTTCCTTGCCCCTGACGCCGCCCCCATCCCTCCGCCCCTCACGCCATGTCCGCCCTCGCCCTCAGCATCGTCATCTTCACGCTCGCCACCTTCCTCGGCGTGGAGCTCATCGGGCGCGTGCCGCCCACCCTGCACACGCCGCTCATGTCCGGCGCCAACGCCGTCAGCGGCATCACCATCGTCGGCGCCCTCGTCGTCGCCGGTGCCGGCTACGGGTGGATCTCCACCGTGCTCGGCTTCCTGGCCATCGTCTTCGCGATGATGAACGTGGTCGGCGGCTACGCCGTCACTGACCGCATGCTCGAGATGTTCAAGCGCGAGGAGCCCAGGGTGACGGGCGACGGTGCGCGCAGCGGAGGCGCGCGCTGATGCCGCCGACCCTCGAGCAGCTCGGCTACCTCGCCGCCGCCGTCCTCTTCATCCTCGGCCTCAAGCGGCTGAACCATCCCGCCACGGCGCGCGCCGGCAACCGGCTCTCCGGCATCGGGATGCTGATCGCCATCGTCATCACCCTGTTCGATCGCGCGATCCTCTCCTACGGGACGATCGCCGCCGGCATGGTGGTGGGCTCCGCGCTCGGCCTCTGGATGGCGCGCGCCGTGAAGATGACGTCGATGCCGCAGATGGTGGCGCTGCTGAACGGCTTCGGCGGCGCCTCGTCGCTCCTCGTCGGCGGCGCCGAGTTCCTGCGCGCCGAGCTGCTGAACGAGCGCGTACCGCTGGACACCGGCGTCAGCACGCAGCTCGCCCTGCTCATCGGCGCGGTGACGCTCACCGGCAGCCTCGTCGCCTACGCCAAGCTGCAGGAGCTCATCCGCGGCCGCCCGATCACCTTCCCGGGGCTGCAGGCGCTGAACGCGATCATCTTCCTGGCGATCGTCGTCCTCAGCGGGTACCAGCTGGCCACGCCCGACGCGCTCCTCTGGCCCTTCTACGCCGTCTGCGGGCTGTCGCTCCTGCTCGGCGTGCTGCTCGTGATCCCGATCGGCGGCGCCGACATGCCGGTCGTCATCTCGCTGCTCAACTCGTACTCCGGCATCGCCGCGGCGATGACGGGCTTCGTCATCGACAACACGGTGCTGATCGTGGCCGGCGCGCTGGTCGGCTCGTCGGGGATCATCCTCAGCCAGATCATGTGCAAGGCGATGAACCGCTCGCTGACCAACGTGCTCTTCGGCGCCTTCGGGGCGACGACGAGCGCCGGCGGCGGACGGAGCGCCGAGGGGCTGACGGTGCGCGCGATCACCGCCGAGGACGCGGCGGTGCAGCTGGCCTACGCGCGGTCGGTGATCGTCGTGCCGGGCTACGGGCTGGCGGTGGCGCAGGCGCAGCAGCAGGTGCGGGAGCTGGCCGACCTGATCGAGCGGCGGGGCGGCGAGGTGCGCTACGCCATCCATCCGGTGGCCGGGCGCATGCCGGGCCACATGAACGTCCTCCTCGCCGAGGCCAACGTGCCGTACGACAAGCTGTACGACATGGAGGACATCAACCCGCAGTTCGAGCAGGCCGACGTGGCGCTCGTCATCGGCGCCAACGACGTCGTGAACCCGGCGGCGCGCACCGATCCATCGTCGCCGATCTACGGCATGCCGATCCTCGCCGCCGACCAGGCGAAGAGCGTCATCGTGATGAAGCGCGGCATGAGCGCCGGCTTCGCCGGGATCGAGAACGAGCTGTTCTACAACCCGCGCACGTCGATGCTGTTCGGCGACGCGAAGGGATCGTTGAACAAGCTGATCGCGGAAGTGAAGGGGTTGTAGGTGAGCGCTCAGCGCTCAGCGCACAGCGATCAGCGAAACACCCTCGGGCCGGCCAGTAGGAGCCTCCCGAGCGGCCGTTACGCTGACCACTGAGCGCCGAGCGCCGAGCGCTCGCCGTTCACGGCGTGATCTTCTCCACCAGATCCGTCGCCGCGGTGGCCAGGCGCTCGGCGCCGTCCTTCGCCTGCTGCGCCAGCTCGGTGGCGACGCGGCGGACGCGGGCGACCGGGGAGGTGGTGCTCGAGCGGGTGGAGCGCTTGCGCGTGCCGCTGCTCCGGCCGGAGCTGCTCCGCCCCGACGTCGAGCGGCTGCCCGTCGCGCCCTTCGCCGTCGTCGACCGCGACGCGCCGCGCTTGGCCGTGCCGCTGCGCGACGTCCCGCTGCGCGACGTCGCCCCGCGCTTCGCCGTGCTCTTGGCCGCGCCGCGCGTCGAGCTGCCGCGGGCGGAGGACTTGCTCGCCGAGCGGGCCGTGCCGCCCGAGCGGCCGGCGCCCGTCGCCGTCGACCCGCGCTTCGTCGCGCCGCGCTTCGTCGCGCCGCGCTTTGCCGTGCCGCGCGACGTCGCGCTCTTCGTCCCGCCCGTCGCCGCGCTCCGCGCTCCGGTGCTCCGGCGCGAGCTCGCGCTGGCGCTCTTCGACGTGCCCCGGGCCGTGCTCTTCGACGCGCTCTTGGACGTGCTCTTGGACGTGCTCTTGGACGTGCTGCGACCACTGCTCTTCCGCGCGCCGCCGCTGCGGGTGCCGCCCGCGCTGGTGGCGCTGGCGCCGCGCGCCGTCACGCTGCCGCCGCGGGAGGTCGCGCCGGCCGACGTGCGCGTGCGCGACGTGCCGGTCGACGTGCCGCCCCGCGAGGACCGCTTGCTACCGCCGGACGCCTGCGAACGTGTCGCCATGTTGCGCTCCTGGTGGAGGTTTGCCCAGCCGAATGCAAGAATCGCGCACAGCAGTGCGCGGCACCGCACGCGCGCCGGACGGCTGGCGGCGCGCCGCCGCGCGATGCAGAATGCGGCACGGCGTCCCACGCCGCCGTTCCCCGCACCACCCCCACGCTCACCGCGAAGATCCGATGCACCGCCGCCTCCTCTGCCTCGGCGTCGCGCTGCTCGCCGCCTGCGCGACCACGGATACCGCCGCCGACACCTCGGCGGCCGCCGACACGGCCGGTTCGGCCACCGCCACCGCCGATCCCGACGTCGCGGCGCCGGGCGGTGCCATCCCCGCCGGCTACGTCGGCCAGGTGGACCCGCCGCGCCCCGGTCGCCCCCCCACCGACATCGCCGACGCCAGCTACACGGTGAGCGACGGCCGCTGGGAGGTGCGCACCGGTCCGGCGCACATCGTCTACGCACCGGGCGACACCGCCAGCGGCAGCTACAGCGCGACCGCCGCGTTCGAGCTGCTCGAGGAGCCGGTGCACGCCGACGCCGTGGGCCTCTTCATCGGCGGCACGGACCTCGGCCAGCCGTCACAGCGCTACACGTACTTCCTCGTCCGCCACACGGGCGAGTACATGATCCGCGTGCGCGAGAGCAGCGACAGCCTGCGCATGATCGCCGAGTGGACGCCGAGCCCCGACGTGCCGAAGCTCGGCCCCGACGGCCGGGCGAGCTACGAGCTCACCGCGCACGTGGACGCGGACTCCACCCGCTTCCTGGTCAACGACCGGGTGGTCGCCACCGTGGCCACGGCCAGCATCCCGACGGATGGCATCGCCGGCCTTCGCATCAACCACAACCTGCACGTGCGCACCGGCCCGGTGACCATCGAGCGGTAGCCGGCCGCACCCACCGCCTCACCCACCGCTTCACCCACCGCCTCGCGAGGGACGCCTGCATGGACTCGCCCGCCGTCCGCGCGCCCGACTTCCCGTCGGGCCTCGACTGGCTGCACACCGACGGCCGCGCGCTGTCGCTCGCCGACCTGCGCGGCCGCATCGCCATCCTCGACTTCTGGACCTACGGCTGAATCAACTGCATCCACGTACTCCCGCAGGTGCGGGAGCTGGAGCGCAGGTTCCCGGCCGAGCTGGCCGTGGTCGGGGTGCACAGCGGCAAGTACGCCGCCGAGCGGGTGACGGCGCGCATCCGCGAGGCGTCGCTCCGCCTGGGGGTGGAGCACGCGGTCGTCAACGACCGGCAGTTCCGCGTCTGGCGCGCCTACGCCGTGCGCGCCTGGCCCACGCTCGTCGTGCTCGACGCGCGCGGCTACGCCGTGGGGCAGCACGCCGGCGAGCTGACGGCCGACCAGCTGGCCCCCTTCCTCGAGCGGCTGATCGCCGCCGGGGAGCGCGACGGCTCGCTGACGCGCGCGCCGGCGGCGCTGCGCTATCCGGGGAAGGTCGCCCTCGACGCGACCCGCCGGCGGATCGCCGTCGCCGACACGGGGCACCACCGGGTGCTCGTCGGCGCGCTCGACGAGGGCGG
>DASTRO010000200.1:0-9607 GCA_035761165.1 Gemmatimonadaceae bacterium
CACCGCTACACCACCGAGGTCTACACGCACCTCGTGCTGCTCGCCGAGGCGAACGGGCTTCCCCTCGCGCCGCACGTGCGCCCCACCCTGGCGCGCCTCTACGAGCACCTCCTCCACCTCGCCCGGCCGGACGGCACCATCCCGCTCCTCGGCGACGACGACGGGGGGCGCCTGGTGCAGCTCGACGGCGGCCGGCCGCACGAGGTGCGCGGGCTGCTCGCCATCGGCGCGGCGGTCCTCGACCGCCCCGAGCTCGCCCACGCGGCCGGCGACGACCTCGCCGCCCTCGGCTGGCTGCTCGGCGCGGACGGGCTGCGGCGCTTCGACGCGCTCGACCCGAGGCCACCGGCGGCGACGTCCCGTGCCTTCCCCGACGGGGGGCTCTACGTCTTCCGCGACGGCTGGACGCGCGACGCGCGCTGGGGGGTGATCGACTGCGGGCCCCACGGGGCGATGAACTGCGGCCACGCCCACGCCGACGCGCTGGCGCTGGAGATCGCCGCCGGCGGCCGGCCGCTGCTCGTCGACGCGGGCACCTACACCTACCCCGGCCCCGAGCGCAACGCCTTCCGCGCCTCGGCGGCCCACAACACCGTCACCCTGGACGGCCGCTCCTCCTCCGAGCCCGCCACCCCCTTCCAGTGGCGGCGCATCGCGACCTGCCGCACCGAGGCGTGGCACGCCGACGCCTCGGTGGACTACTTCGCCGGCGCGCATGGCGGCTTCGGCGACCCGGCAGATCCCGCCCCGCACCGCCGCGAGGTGCTGTTCGTGCGCGACGGCTACTGGGTGGTGCGCGACCAGGTGGCGGCCCGCGGCCGGCACGAGGTCTGCCTCCACTGGCGCTGCGCGCCCGGGCTGCAGGCGCGGCTCACCGCGGCCGATACTTGGGACGTCGCCGACGCGCACGGGACGCTGGCGCTCCGCATCGGCGTGATCACCGACGGTGGGGAGGCGACCGTCGAGCACGATTGGGTGTCCCCCATCTACGGCCGGCGCGAGCCGGCGGATCTCTGCATCCTTCGGCGGCAGGGGGAGGGGGCGCAGGAGCTCGTCACCATGCTCCTGCCAGCCATACAGGGGCGGGTGGCGCCTACCCGGGCGCTGGCCGTGGCCGGCGGCCGAGGGGTGGCGGTGGCCCGCGCGAGTGGTGAGGATTGGGTGCTGCTCGGCGATGGCGGCGCCCTGACGTGCGACGACGTCCGGACCGATGCGCGCTGGCTCTGGCTGCGGCGCGACGGGTCGGGGCGCGTGGTGGAGTGGGCCGCCGTCGGCGCCGTGCGCGCCGCGGTGGGTGAGGACGAGCTGCTCGCGGCCGGCGAGCGACGGCCGTGGACGGCCGGTCGCCCGCCCGCCGTCGTGAACCCGGAGATGGGAGTCGGCTGACGGATGTGTGGGATCTGCGGGATCGTGGTGCCTCGAGGCTCGGGCCGGCGGCTCGACGCCGAGCTGCTCACGCGCATGCGCGACACGATGGTGCACCGGGGGCCGGACGGCGCGGGGCTCTTCCTCGAGGAGGGCGTCGGGCTCGGCCACCGGCGGCTCAGCATCGTCGACCTCGCCCACGGCGCGCAGCCGATGGCGGGGGCCGGCGGCGACCTGCAGATCGTGTACAACGGCGAGGTCTACAACCACCCGGCGCTGATGGAGGCGCTGCAGGCGCAGGGGCACGCCTACCGCACGCACTGCGATACCGAGACGGTGCTCAAGCTCTTCGAGCTGCACGGCGAGCGCGCCCCGGAGCACATGCGCGGCATGTTCGCCGCCGGCGTCTGGGACCGCCGTACGCGCACCCTCTTCCTCTGCCGCGACCGCTTCGGCGTCAAGCCGCTCTACTACGTCCACACGGGTGACGGGGCGCTCTACTTCGCCTCCGAGATCAAGGCGCTCGTGGCCGCCGGCGCCGTGCGCCCGGCGCTCAACCACGCGGCCCTCCCCGATTTCCTCGCCAACCACGCGCCCTCGGGCGACGAGACGCTCTTCGAGGGGGTGAAGCGGCTGCCGCCGGGCCACACCCTCACCTGGCGGGACGGTCGCATCGAGCTGCGCGAGTACTGGGACCTCAGCTTCCCCGCTGCCGGCGAGATCGACACGCGCGGCGACGCCGAGCTGGTGGCCGAGTACGCGGAGCGCTTCCGCGAGGCGGTGCGCCTGCGCCTCATGGCGGACGTGCCGTTCGGCATGTTCCTCTCCGGCGGGATCGACTCGGCGGCCATCACCGCGGCCATGGGGCAGCTGGTGGACGGCCCCATCAAGACCTTCTCGGTGGCCTTCGCCGAGCGCGAGGCCAACGAGCTGCACTACGCGCGGCTCGTCGCCCGGCGGTACCGGACGGACCACCACGAGGTCGTCGTCTCGCCGCTGCAGTTCTTCGACGCGCTGCCGCGCCTCGTCTGGCACGAGGACGAGCCCCTGGCGCACCCGTCGAGCGTGGCCCTCAACTTCGTCTCGCGCCTGGCCGCCGAGCACGTGAAGGTGGTGCTCACGGGGGAGGGGAGCGACGAGACGCTGGCCGGCTACAACCGCTACCGGGCGACGATCGTCAACCAGCGGCTGGGCGGGCACTACGAGCGGTGGGTGCCGGGCGCGCTGCGCGGGCTGGCCCGCCGCGGCATCTTCGGGCTTCCCGGCGGGTCGCGCGTGCGGCAGAAGCTGAGCCGCACCTTCCTCACGCGCAGCGCCGACCTGGACACGCTCTACTTCGACAACTTCGCCGTGTTCGCCCGCGCCGACCAGCCGTCGCTCCTCTCGGCGGCGGCGCGCGAGCGGGTGCGCGGCATCGATCCGTACGCCGCGTACCACGCCGCGCTCGACGCCACCGACGCACGCACGCTCCTCGACCGCCTGCTCTACGCCGACACCAAGACGTACCTGCACGAGCTGCTGATGAAGCAGGACCAGATGAGCATGGCGGCGTCGATCGAGAGTCGCGTGCCCTTCCTGGACCATCCGCTGGTGGAGTTCGTCGCGCGGCTGCCGGAGCGGCTCAAGCTGCGCGGGCTGACGACCAAGTGGGTGTTGCGCCAGGCGATGCGGGAGCAGCTGCCGCCGGAGATCCTGTCGCGCAAGAAGATGGGCTTTCCGGTGCCGGTGGGCGCGTGGTTCCGGGGACCGTATCGCCACCTGCTGGACGAGTACGTGCTGGGCGAGCGCGCGCTGGCGCGCGGAGTCTTCGCGCCGGAAGCGCTGCGGTCGCTGGTGGCACGGCACGTGACAGGGGGAGAGAACCACAGCGAGCGCCTCTGGGCGCTGGTCACCTTCGAGCTGTGGCATCGTCTCTACATCGACGGGGAGGAGCCCGGCGCGATGCCAGCGCTCCCCGACGCCACCCCGGCCGCCGCCGTGGCGTGATGCCCAGTGGCAGGGCGCAAGTGACAGGGCGCGAGGAGATCACCGCGCACTTGCCACGCATCGCTTGTCCCCTATCACTCACCACTCGCTCCTTGCCCCTCCCGTAACCGACGTGCACATCCTCTGGATCAAGACGGAGCTGCTCCACCCGGTGGACAAGGGTGGTCGGATCCGGACCTACCAGATGCTCCGCGCGCTGCGGCGCGAGCATCGCATCACCTATCTGACGCTCGACGACGGCACGGCCGCGCCGGACGCGCTGGCGCGCGCCGAGGAGTACTGTCACGAGGTGGTGCGGGTGCCGTTCGCGCCGCCGGCCAAGGGAACGGCGGGGTTCTACCTGGACCTCGCGCGGAATCTGGCGTCGCGGCTGCCGTACGCGGTGGCGAAGTACCGGTCGAGGGAGCTACGCCGGCGGGTGACGGAGTTGACGGCCCGTGGCGACGTGGACGTCGTCGTCTGCGACTTCCTCTTCCCGAGCCTCAACGTGCCGGACGGCTTGCCCGTGCCGACGGTGCTCTTCCAGCACAACGTGGAGGCGATGATCTGGGAGCGCCACGCCGCCGTGGCGGCGCATCCGGTGAAGCGCGCCTACATGGGGGCGCAGTGGCGGCGCATGCGGCGGTTCGAGCGCGCCGAGTGTCGACGCTTCGACCGCGTCGTGGCCGTCTCGGCGCAGGACGCCGAGACGTTCCGCACCGCCTATGCGGTCGCCGACGTGGTGGACGTCCCGACCGGCGTCGACATCGAGTACTTCCGCCCGTCGGGCACGATCACGCGGGCGCCCGCGGAGCTCGTATTCACCGGCTCCATGGACTGGATGCCGAACGAGGATGCGATCCGCTGGTTCGCGGCCGAGGTGCTGCCGCGCATCCGTCGCGACGTGGCGGGGGTGCACCTGACCGTGGTGGGCCGCCATCCCACGGCGGCCGTCCGCGCGCTGGCGGAGTCGGACCCCGCCATCCGCGTGACCGGGGGCGTGCCCGACGTGCGGCCGTACATCGAGGCCGCGTCGGTGTTCGTCGTGCCGATCCGCGTGGGCGGCGGCACGCGCCTCAAGATCTTCGAGGCGATGGCGATGGAGTGCCCCGTCGTCTCTACCACGATCGGCGCCGAGGGGCTCCCCGTCCGTCCGGGTACCGACCTCGAGATCGCGGACGATGCCGAGGGCTTCGCCGGCGCGGTCGTCGGCCTGCTGCGCACCCCCGATCGTGCCGCGACGCTGGCGCGCACCGCGGCCGCCGCGGTCCGGGCCGAGTACGGCTGGGATGGCGTGGCGCGTCGCTTCGGCGCGATCTGCCAGGAGACCGCCGGCCGACGGGTGCACCGGCGCCCGGCGAGCCCGGTGGCGCCCGCCCGGCTCGCCACTGAGCGAGTATCGCCGTGATGTCCCCCGGAGCCCAGCCGACTCCGCGGACCTTCCTCATCTGTCACCGCGGCGCGGTGCTGCACGAGGAAGGGCTGGCCCGCTGGCTGGCCGCCGAGACGGAGCTCACCGGCGTGCTCGTGATCGACGAGGACCGGGCGACCGTCGCGCGGCGTGCGCGCCGGCAGCTCCGGCGTGACGGCCTGCTGCGCTTCCTCGACGTGCTGGCGTTCCGCGCGTACTACCTCGCCCTGCTGCGCGGCGCCGACCGCCGCTGGACGGAGGGCGTCGTCGCCCGGCTCTCGGCCGCCTACCCGCCGGTGCCCGCCTCGGTGCCGCGACTCACCGTGCGGAGCCCCAACAGCCGGGAGGCCGAAGATTTCCTCCGCGCCTGTGCACCCGACGTGACGCTCGCGCTCTGCAAGAACCTGCTGAAGAAGAGCGTCTTCACCATCCCGCGCCACGGCACCTTCGTGCTGCACCCGGGCATCTGCCCCGAGTACCGCAACGCGCACGGCTGCTTCTGGGCGCTCGTCCAGGGTGATCTCGAGAACGTCGGGATGACGATGCTGCGCATCGACGAGGGCGTCGACACGGGCCCCGTGTACGGCTACTTCCGCTGCGCCTTCGACGAGCTGCGGGAGTCGCACCTGCGCATCCAGCACCGGATGACGTTCGACAATCTCGAGGGGATCCTGGCGCTGCTGCGCGAGATCGTGGCCGGCCGGGCCAGGCCCATCGACACCACCGGGCGCCGGTCGGCCGTGTGGGGGCAGCCGTGGCTGTCCAGCTATCTGCGCTGGCGCCTGGCCGCGCGACGGAGGGCGAGTGCGCGTCTTCGCGCTGCAGTATCATGACGTGATCGAGCCCGGTGCCGCCGACGCGAGCGGTGCGCCGGGCGAGGACGCGGCGACGTACAAGCTGCCGCGGGCGCTCTTCGAGGCGCACGTCTCCGCCGTCTCGCGCGTCGCGCGGGCGGGGCCGCCCGTGCTGCCTCCGTCGGACGGGGAGCGCACCGCGGACGGCGTCGTGCTCTTCACGTTCGATGACGGCGGCGTGAGCGCGGCGACGGCCACTGCCGGCATCCTCGAGCGCCACGCCTGGCGCGGCATCTTCCTCGTGACCACGGACTGGATCGGGCGGCGCGGCTTCCTCGACGAGGGGCAGCTCCGCGAGCTCGACGCCCGCGGCCACGTGATCGGCGCGCATTCCTGCTCGCATCCGCTCCGCTTCTCCCGCTGCACGCCGGAGCAGATGCGGGCCGAATGGCGAGGCTCGGTCCGCCGGCTGGAGGACGTCCTCGGTCATGCCGTGCAGGTGGCCTCCGTGCCGGGCGGCTATTATTCTCGCGCCGCCGCCGTCACCGCGGCCGAAGCCGGCATCCGCACGCTCTTCACGTCGGAGCCGGTGGCACGCACGGAACGCATCGACGGCTGCGTCGTCGTCGGCCGGTTCACCCTGCGTGCCTGGTCGTCGCCCGCCGTGGCGGCCGCGCTGGCGGCCGGCCGGCCCGCGCCGCGGGCTGCGCAGTGGCTCGTCTGGAACTCCAAGAAGGCCGTGAAGTCCGTGTGGGGCGACGGCTATCTCCGCCTCCGCGGGCAGCTCCTCGGCGGCGCCTGACCTCGACTCCTCCCCAGCTCCCAACGACATGCCTCTCTCCGTCAGCGTCTTCGGCCTCGGTTACGTCGGCTGCGTCTCCGCGGCCTGCTTCGCCCGCGAGGGGTTCACCGTCACCGGCGTGGACGTCAGCGCCGCGAAGGTGGACATGATCAATGCGGGCCGCAGCACGATCGTCGAGGAGGGGATCGCCGAGCTGGTGGCCGAGATGCGCCAGGCCGGTCGCCTCCGCGCGACCACCAGCGCCTGCGAGGCGGTGCGCGACAGCGACGTCTCGCTCGTCTGCGTCGGCACGCCGAGCCGCCCGAACGGGAGCATCGACCTCGCCTACATCGAGCGCGTGTGCGAGCAGATCGGCCAGGCGCTGCGCGAGAAGGCGAGCTTCCACACGATCGTCATCCGCAGCACCGTGATGCCGGGGACGATCGACGGCACCGTCATCCCGGCGCTGGAGCGCGGCTCGGGCAAGCGGCACGGCGAGGGCTTCACCGCCTGCAGCAACCCGGAGTTCCTGCGCGAGGGGACGTCGATCAAGGACTTCTACGACCCGCCCTTCACCCTGATCGGCGCCCACGACCCGGCGCATGCCGAGCCGCTGCGGGCGATGTACGCCGGCATCGACGCGCCGCTGCACGTGGCGGCCGTGCGGGTGGCGGAGATGGTGAAGTACGCCTGCAACTGCTTCCACGGCCTCAAGGTGGGCTTCGCCAACGAGATCGGGAACGTCTGCAAGGCGCTGGGCGTCGACAGCCACGAGGTCATGCGCCTCTTCGCCGAGGATCGGAAGCTGAACATCTCGCCGGCCTACCTGCGTCCCGGCTTCGCCTTCGGTGGCAGCTGCCTGCCGAAGGACCTGCGGGCGGTCGTCTACAAGGCCAAGGAGCTGGACGTCGAGACGCCGATCCTGGCGGCGACGCTGGAGAGCAACCGCAGGCAGATCGAGCGCGCCTACGACATGGTGATGGCCGCCGGGAACCGCCGCATCGGCGTGCTCGGCCTGGCCTTCAAGTCGGGGACGGACGACCTGCGGGAGTCGCCGATGGTGACGCTCATCGAGCGGCTGATCGGGAAGGGGATGCAGCTGGCCATCTACGACCGCGACGTCTCGAGCGCCAACGTGATCGGCGCGAACCGTGAGTACGTGGAGCGCGAGATCCCGCACATCTGGGAGCTGATGCGGCCGGCCGTGGACGACGTGCTGGCGGAGGCGGAGACGATCGTCGTCGGGAACGGGTCGAAGGAGTTCCGCGGGCTGGGCGCGCGGATCACCGACGGACAGGTGGTGATCGACCTGGCGCGGGCGTTCGGGGCGCGGACGTCGGACGGGCGGGCGTACCAGGGGATCTGCTGGTGAGACGGCAGGTCGCGCAGCCGACACCGGAGAACGGCCCATGCCGCTGATCGGGGGCTCGCTCGGATATGCGCTGCTGAAGCAACTCGACCGTGGGCGCCACGGCGAGGGGCAGATGGACGGCTCCGCGTACCTGAATCGCAGCAAGATCGAGGTGCTGCTGGGGGCGGACTTCTGGTCCCGCATCCGCGACCGCGTCGTCATCGACTTCGGCTGCGGGACCGGGCACGATGCGGTCGAGATGGCTCAGAAGGGCGCGCGACGGGTGATCGGCATCGACATCCAGGAGCGGATGCTCCAGGTGGCCGAAGCCAGTGCCGCGGCGGCCGGCGTCGCGGACCGGTGCACCTTCGCCACGACGACCACCGAGCGGGCCGACGTCATCGTGTCGCTCGACGCCTTCGAGCACTTCGAGGATCCGGCTGCGATCCTCCGGATCATGGCCGGGCTCCTCGCGCCGGGCGGGGAGGTCATCGCCGCCTTCGGCCCGACGTGGTATCACCCGCTCGGCGGGCATCTCTTCTCGGTGGTCCCGTGGGCGCACCTCGTGTTCACGGAGTCGGCGCTCATCCGCTGGCGGTCCGACTTCAAGACCGACGGGGCCACGCGATTCTCGGAGGTCGCGGGGGGGCTCAATCAGATGACCATTGCCCGTTTCGAGCGCCTCGTGGCGGCCAGCCCGTTGCGCTTCACGCACTTCGAGGCGGTGCCGATCCGACGCCTCGCCTGGGCGGCGAATCGGTTGACGCGTGAGTGGACCACCGCGATCGTCCGGTGCCGACTGGCACGGCGCGAGGAGCCGCTGGCGGCGTAGTCCGATCGGGGACTGCGACTGATGCGCGGCCCCGCGGCCCCGCGGCCCCTCGCTACCGGGCGGCTACCGCGCGGTGATCCGTGTCCTCGGAGCCGACGGCATCGGCCAGTGGCTGCCGACGTGCGTCACGCTCGGCTCGCATCCACGACTCGAGCACCACGGCGTACCACAGCTGGCGGCTGACCTGGCGCCCCGGGGGGAGCTCTTCGAGCTCACGGAGCAGCGGCTCCACCTGGATCCAGCCGCCGGCCGCGAGCATGCTGTCGCGCAGGTACTGCGCCGTGATCTTTTGACGGTGCGCCCCCAGCCAGGAGAGCACCGGCACGCCGAACCCCTTCTTCGGCAGCGTCGCCAACCGTCGGCTCACCCGGCGGGCGGCGATGTCGCGGAGGATGCTCTTCAGCCGCCAGCCGCGCATGCGATGCGCCAGCGGGAGGCTGGCGGCCCACTCCCAGAGCTCCTGGTCGAGCAGGGGGGATCGTGCTTCGAGCGCGTGATACATCGTCGCGCCGTCCACCTTGGTGAGATACTCGCTGACGAACTGGGACTGCCAGTCGTGCGCGAGATAGTCGCTCAAGAGCCGCCGTGCCGAGGCACTACTCCACGGCCTTCCGCGTGTCGACACCCGCACGTTCTGCAGCCGCTCCCCGAGGATTCCGCGGCGAGCGAACTCCGGCAGCCCCTCGTGCGCATCGAGGAACGCCGGCAGCCCGCCCGTCGCGTAGTCGAGGAAGTGCACCGCGCGCTGGCCGCGGGCGCGCCGCGGATCTTGCGGCCGCAGCTGCGACCAGATCTCCGCCGCGGCTGATGGTGTGAGTGCCGCCAGCAGCTGGGCGGCGCGCAGATGACGATGGCGTGGATAACCCAGGAAGACGTCGTCGCCGCCATCGCCGGTCAGCAGCACCTTGATCCCCGCGCCGGCGATCGTCTCGGAGACGCTGAGCATGCCGAGAGCCGAGTCGCACGCAAACGGCTCGGCGAACGCAGCGGTGAGGCGGGCGATATCGGGCGAGTGATCGCCGGCGAGCTCCAGGACCCGGTGCTCGATGCCGAGCTCCCGCGCGGTGGCGCGTGCCCCCGCTGACTCGTCGTCGGCGTGGCCGGGGCT
>DASTRO010000201.1:0-26001 GCA_035761165.1 Gemmatimonadaceae bacterium
GCCTCCGCTGGCCGGCTCCACACCTCACCACGGCTGGACCCATGCGACCCGCGACCCTCCTCGCCGCCGCGATGCTCCTCGCGTCCGCGGCCCCGCTCCACGCCCAGGAGCGCGACGACACGATGGTGCTGCAGCGCCCGATCCGCGGCTGGGTGGGCGGCAATCTGTACTACGCCCGTCCGGTCGGCGACTTCGCCAACTTCATCGACCACGGCTGGGGGGGCGACCTCCACGGCACCCTGCTCGTCGACCAGGCCGGGGTCTTCGGCCTGCGCTTCGACGCGAGCTTCATGAACTACGGCCGCGAGCGCGTCAACGACGTCTGTGCGCTGCCGACGGTCTGCCGCGTCCTGGTGGACGTCGTCACCACCAACAACATCGCCTTCGTGGGCGCCGGCCCGCAGCTCATGGCGCCGAGCGGCGCCATCCGCCCCTACGTCGCCGGCCAGGCGGGATGGACCTTCATCTGGACCAATTCCTCCATCGAGGACAACGACGACGACGACGAGACGACGCTCGACACGCAGAACCTGAGCGACAACACCTTCTCCTATGGCGGCGCGGCCGGGATCCTCATCCCCGTCTCCGCCGGCCGCACCCCCGTGGCCATCGACTTCGGCGCGCGCTACCTGCGCAACGGCAACGTGCGCTACCTGCGCGAGGGGGACATCATCGACAACCCCAGCGGCCCGCCCTACCTCAACATCCAGCGCAGCCGGGCGGACCTGGTGACCTACTATCTCGGTGTGTCGATCGGGCTGCGGTGAGGGGAAGGAAGCAGGAAGCAGCGAACAGGAAGCAGGAAGCAGGAAACAGGGAGGATGACGGAACGCCTGCCGTCACCCTCCCTGTTTCCTGCTTCCTGGCCTTATCTACTCGCGCCGATCACTCGGGCTTGTAGTAGACCACGACGTCGCCGCTGCTCTGCACGTCGATCGCGACCACGTTGTCGACCGAGACGTTGCTCTGCGACAGCGCCGTCCGGACCGCCTCGTTGCTGTCGACGGCGGCACGGAGCTTCTGGATGCCGGCCTGGTTCAGCTCGATCGCGCTCGAGAGCTGCTCGGCGCCGGCGCCCTGGACCGCGTTGTTCACGTTCACGACGCGGACGTTCCCGACGGTGGCGCTCTGCAGCGCCTGGATCTGCGCGTCGATCCGGCTCAGTGCCGTGATGACCTCGGCGGCGCTGGACTGCGCCGCGCTCGGCGGTGTCGGCTGCTGGGCCGTGTCCGTCGGCGGCTGGGTCGGCAGGCTCGTCGGCGGCTGTGGTGTCGTGGGCTCGGTGGGAGGCTGAGTGGGAGGCTGCGGCTCCTGCGCCTGGGCGCCCTGCGGGGCACCGATGGCGACGAGCGAGGCCGCGACGGCCGCGAAGAGGGTCGTCTTTCGGAACTGCATGCTACGATACCTCCGACTGCTGGCCGCAGCGTGTGCTGCGGCGGTGGGGAGACGTTCCGTCGCCGCCACACTCTGTGGCATGCCGGTGCCTGAGGGCGCACCAGCGCGTCACGACGGAACGGGCAGCATGTGCGGCAAGGAGCGTGCGCCGATCGGCCGTGGAGCGCCCTCGAGGCATCGTTTCCGGCGAAGATCACGGCGGCATCGTGATCGGGGTCACCGAACGCGGCGCGGTGCGCGCGGCCCCCCACTGCGAACGTGCGGCTTGCTGCCGCCGTGTCCGCCATCGATCCGTTGCGCGCCGGATCCTCTCGCCGCTCAGTCCTCGCCGCGCCAGCGTCGCTCCGACTTCTTGCGGCTCCGCTTCCGCTTCTCCTCCAGGCGCGCCTGCTTCGCCGCGCGGCTGGGCTTCGTCGCCTTGCGACGCTTGGGGACGACGAGGGCGCGACGCACCAGCTCGGCCAGGCGCGCCTCGGCGCGCTCCCGATTCTGACGCTGGCTGCGGCTGTCGGCCGCCACCACGCGCAGCGTGCCCTCGCCGTCCAGCCGGCTCGCCAGCCGCTCCTCCAACCGCGCGCGCTGCTCGTCGCTGAGCGCGGTCGATCGGCGCACGTTCCAGCGCACCTCCACGCGCGTCGACGACGTGTTCACGTGCTGCCCCCCGGGCCCGCCGGCGCGCGAGGCGCGCGTCTCCAGCTCGGCGCGCGGGATGGCCAGGGTGGCGTTGACGGGGAGCGCGCCGTCGTCGGCCGGGAGGGCGGGAAGCGTCATGGAGGCGTGAGCGACGAGCGATGAGCGACGGGCGACGAGTCGCACCCCCGGGCCGGCCAGTACTGGCGTCCCGAGCGGCCGCTCCCTCCTCGCCCGTCGCACACCGCTCGTCGCTGGCCGTCCCTCACGTCGCCGCCTTCTCCACCGGCCGGTGCACGCGCACGGCAGCCACGCGTCGTCCGTCCATCGCCACCACCTCCAGCTCGCCGCCAGGGTAGGGGACGCGGTCGCCCACCTTGGGCAGGCGGCCCAGCGTGCTGAAGACGTAGCCGCCGAGCGTGGACCAGTCCCCCTCGGGGATGCGCAGCTGGTAGTCCGAGCGCACGTCCACCAGCGAGAGCGAGCCGGCCAGCTCCAGCACGCCGTCGGTGATCATCGCCAGCCGGTTGGCCATGTCGTACTCGTCGGCGATGTCGCCGATCACCTCCTCCACCAGGTCCTCCATCGTCACGATGCCGGCCGTGCCGCCGTACTCGTCGAGCACCACGGCCAGCTGGGCGCGTGTCTTCCGCAGGTCGTCCAGCACCAGCTCGGCCGGGCGGCTCTCCGGCACGAAGAGCGCGTCGCGCACGAAGTTGGCGAGCGAGAACGGCTCGCTGTCGTCGCGCAGCCAGAAGTCCTTGGCGATGAAGACCCCCACCGGGTCGTCCAGCGACTCGCGGTAGACGGGGTAGCGCGAGTAGCGCTCGGTGCGCAGCACCTCCCAGACCTCCTCCTCCGTGGCGTCGATGTCGAGCGCCACCACGTCGGTGCGGGGACGCATGACGTCGCGCGCCTTCTTCTCGTGGAAGTCGAAGACGCCGGCGAGCATCGCCGAGTCGGACTCGTCGAGCGTGCCGTGGGCGCGGGCCTGCATGACGAGCAGCCGCAGCTCCTCGGGCGAGTGCACGTGCTGCGACTCGTTCGCCGACTGCAGCCCGACGAGGCGGAGCAGGCCATTGGCGGCGCCGTTGAGCAGGCCGATGAACGGCGACATCACCTGCGAGAACAGCATCAGCGGCCGCGCCACCCAGCGGCTCACCCCCTCCGGCTTCACCAGGGCGAGCGACTTGGGCGCCAGCTCGCCGAGGACGATGTGCAGGAAGGTGATGATGATGAACGCCGTGGCGATCGCCGCCCCGCTGTGCGCGGCGCCGGACGAGATGTGGATGCCGACGAGCGCCAGGCCGCGGTCGACGAGCACCGCCAGCGCCGGCTCGCCGATCCAGCCGAGGGCGAGCGAGGCCAGCGTGATGCCGAGCTGCGTGCCCGAGATGTAGCGGTCGAGGTGCGTCAGCGCCGCCTGTACGGTGGCGGCCTTGCTGTCCCCCTCCGCCGCCAGCGCGTCGATGCGGCTGCGACGCACCGCCACCAGCGCGAACTCGGCCGCGACGAAGAAGGCATTGAACGCCACCAGCAGCAGCACCATCGCGAGACGGAGCAGGATCGCGCCCGCCGTTAACGCGTCTTCGCCCTCCACCTGGTAACCCCCGGTCTTCGTGAGTCGTCCACCTGTCGCAGAATCAAATGCGGCGTGATCAGTGGCAAGTGGCAAGCTGTGAGCATCGGTGGAGCGGGCTCCTGCGTCATGCGCCTCGCCACCTGCACCGGCCGTTCGACGCACGCTCCGTTCCGCTCGCTTCCGCGCAGGGTCTCGCCATCACGAATCTCGCCGACTCGCGCCTTCGCGCCATCCTCGAGCCGCGGCAGCTCGTCCGCTGGGGCTACCTGGGACGCCTCTCGCTGGCCGGCGCCATCTTCGTGGCCGCCGTCCATGAGTGGCAGCGCGCCGATGCCGCGGACACGCTGGTCGCCTCGCTGGCCTGCGTCGCGGCGCTCGTCGCCACCGCCGGCTCGGCCCTCTATACCGAGGTGGCCGGCCGCCCGCTGACGCGCGGCTTCCTCTATCTGCACACGGTGTTCGACCTGCTGCTGGTGACCGCCGTGGTCCACCTCACCGGTGGCCTCCAGTCGCAGCTCTCGGCGCTCTACATCCTCGTCACCGTCGTCGCCACGCTGCTCCTGCCGGGTGGCCGCGGGCTGCTCGTCACCGCGCTGGCGCTGAGCTGCTACCTGGCGGACGGCCTCCTCGTGCAGGGCACCGCCCTCGACGTCGGCAGCTGGCTGCAGTTCGCCGTCTTCGCGGCCGTGGCGGGCGGGAGCACGGCGATCAGCGCCCGGCTGCGCGAGCTCGGGGCCGGGCAGGAGGAGCTGGCCGCCGAGCTGGTGCAGTTCCGCGTCCAGGCGAGCGACATCCTGCGGACCATCCGCAGCGGCATCGTCACCGTCAGCCAGCAGGGGCGGCTGCTCTACGCCAACCCCGCCGCCGGCGCCCTGCTGGGCATCGAGCTCGGGCGCGCCAGCGGCCGACAGCTGCTCCCCGCGCTGGCGCGGGTCGCCCCGGAGCTGGCGCAGGTGCTGGAGCGCGGCATGGTCGACGGCGTGCGCACCACGCGCGCCGAGGGGACGATCACCGCCGGTGGGCGCACCTTCCCGATCGGCGTCACGACCACGGTCTCGGAGGCGGACGGCCGCGGCACGACGGTGACGGCCATCTTCCAGGACATCAGCGAGTCCAAGAAGGTGGAGGCGCTGCACCTGCGCGCCGAGCGCCTGGAGGGGGTGGCGGCGCTCGGCGCCTCGCTGGCGCACGAGATCAAGAATCCGCTGGCCTCCATCCGCAGCGCCGTCGAGCAGCTGGCCGCGATGCCGCAGGCCGGGGAGGACGAGCGGACGCTGGGCGGGCTGATCGTGCGCGAGAGCGACCGCCTGGCGCGCCTGCTCTCCGACTTCCTGGACTTCGCGCGCGTGCGCGTCACCCGCATCGCGCCGGTGGACCTGGGCGGGGTGGCGGAGGGCGCCGTCGCCCTGGTGCGCACCCATCCGGACCACCGACCGTCGGTGACGATCCGCTGCCAGGCGCCGGCGGGGCTGGTGGTGGAAGGGGACGAGGACCTGCTGCACCGCGCCGTCTTCAACCTGGTGCTGAACGCCGTGCAGGCGGCCGGAGAGGGGAGCGAGGTGCGCGTGGAGCTGGCCGCGGCGGAGGAGGAGGCGCTGTCGCACGGCTTCCTGCTCGATCATGGCGCCGTGGTGCTGCGGGTCAGCGACAGCGGCCCGGGCATCGATCCGTCGATCCGCGACCGCCTCTTCGACCCCTTCACGACGACGAGGCCCGGCGGCACCGGGCTCGGCCTGGCGGTGGTGCAGCGGGCCGTGGAGGCGCACCGCGGCTTCGTGCTGCTCGACAGCGACGAGCACGGCACCCGCTTCACCGTGCTGCTGCCGACGCGGCAGGACGATGGGGAGACGGCGAGCGTCGGGCGTCGAGCGTCGAGCGTCGAGGGAACGGCCGCGCTGAACGGCGCACCCGGGACGACCAGTCTGGCGACCTCCCGCGTCTGGAGCGTCGAGGGGCGGCGGTCGGGTGGCGTGCGGGGGGCCCCCCCCGACCACCACGATACGCGACATCCCCAGCGCACCCACCACCGAAATCCCGCCACCCGACACCCTTCGTCGCCCGTCCCCGGCCGCGAGCCGCCGGACCCCGACACCGGGAGGTAGAGCGGCGCGCCCCGTCACACGGCGCTCGAACGTCCGACGCCGCCGACACCACGCTCCTCGCTCGACGCCCCTCGACGCCCGACGCCGCTCGGCGGGTAGAGCGGCCAACCCAGCCGCGCCGCGACCCGCGCCCGACTCCGTCCCCACTCCCTCCCCACCCCGCGTGACGTCCCCTCCCTCCGTCCTCATCGTCGACGACGAGACGAGCATCCTCGACTCGCTGCGCATCCTGCTCAAGAACGCCGGCTTCGCGCCCCACGCGGCGCACGGCGGCCGGGCGGGGCTGGAGGCGCTGGAGACGATGGCGCCCGACATCGTCCTCTCCGACATCCGCATGCCGGGCGTGGACGGCGTGCAGCTGCTGGCCGCCGCGCGCGCCCGGGACGCCCACCTGCCGGTCATCCTCATGACCGCGCAGGCGACGCTGCAGTCGGCCATGCAGGCGGTGAACGAGGGCGCCTTCTACTATCTCCAGAAGCCGTTCCGCAACGACGAGCTGCTGGCCATCCTGCGCCGCGCGGCCGAGCACCGGCGGCTGCGCGTCGAGAACCACTCGCTGAAGCAGGAGATTCGACGTCGCGATCGCGAGGGGCTGGTGCGTCCCGTGGGGCGCAGCCGCGCCTGGACGGACGCGCTGCACCTCGCCGAGACGGTCGCCCCCACCGACTCGCTGGTCCTCGTGCAGGGCGAGTCGGGGACCGGCAAGGAGGTGGTGGCGCGCTACATCCACGAGCGCTCGGCGCGCGGCGACGGGCCCTTCCTCTCCATCAACTGCGGCGCGCTCCCCGAGGGGCTGCTCGAGAGCGAGCTGTTCGGCCACGTGAAGGGGAGCTTCACCGGCGCCGTGCGCGACAAGACCGGGCTCTTCGCCGCCGCGACCGGCGGGACCTTCTTCCTCGACGAGATCGGCGAGACCACGCCGGCGACGCAGGTGAAGCTCCTGCGCGTGCTGCAGCAGCGCGAGGTCATCCCGGTCGGCGGCACCGAGGCCCAGGGGATCGACGCGCGGCTCATCGCCGCCACCAACCGCGACCTCGAGGCGGAGATCAAGCGCGGCGCCTTTCGCAGCGACCTGTTCTACCGCCTGAACGTCATCGCCATCCACCTGCCGCCGCTGCGCGAGCGGCGCGACGACATCCCGCTGCTCGCCGACGCCTTTCTGGCCCGCGCGGCGCGCGAGCGCGGCCACCCGCCCAAGTCGCTCGCGCCGGACGCGCTGGCGGCGATGCAGGCCTACGACTGGCCGGGCAACGTGCGCGAGCTGGAGAACGCGCTCGAGCGCGCCGTGATCCTCACATCCGGCGAGACGATCGGTCCCGATGCGCTGCCGGCGCGACTCACCGAGCGCCGCGCCGAGCCGCTGGTGGCCGCGCGCGAGCTGGCCAACCCGACGCTCGAGACCATCGAGCGCGCCTACATCGCCTGGGTGCTGCAGAACGAGGGGGGACACAAGACGCGCGCCGCCGAGGTGCTCGGCATCGACCCGTCCACGCTGCACCGGAAGCTGGCGCGCTACGGGATCGAGGGCTGAAGCCTGCCGGCGGTCTCCCGGTCGTGCGGCGAACCGCGCCACGTCGGGCGCGATGGATACGGGTCGCGCGCCGGGGCGGGCACATCGTGCGGCACGTCGGCGCCGGCGGCATTGCAAAGTGCGAGAGACGCCGCGTTCTGCGGCGCGCGGGACGCGGCCCGGCCGTCCGCGTGGTGCACGCAACGCATTGTGACGATTGGGCTTGCGACGAGAGGCCCGGCGTGGCCCCGGCGTTGCCTTCCTTCCGGCCGAGCGCAACGTCGATCCTGCTTGTAACCCGGTGACCGTTGGCTCGTCCTAGTGGCGACACCGCCACGTGCGATCCCCAGCAGCACCCACTCTCCTGGAGGCGACATGCTCCGCAACACCCGCAAAGGCTTCACGCTCATCGAGCTCCTGATCGTCGTCGTCATCATCGGCATCCTGGCCGCCATCGCGATCCCGAAGTTCGCCGCGACCAAGGACAAGGCCAAGCTCGCGTCGGTGAAGACGGACGTCCGCAACCTCATGAGCATCATGGAGGGCAAGGCCTCCGACAACGGTGGCGTCTACCCGACGACCCTCGCCACGACGGACTACACGCTCAGCGCCGGCAACGCGCTCGGCGCGTCGGGGATCGCCGGCACCGCGAGCGGCTACTCGATCGAGCTCACCAACTCGTCGATCTCGACGGATCCGAAGAGCTGCGGCGTCTTCGTCGGCAGCGGCACCGCGCCGAACGCCGCCGTGACGAAGGAAGGCGTGATCGCCTGCTGGTAAGCGATCACTGAGGCTCGGCTGGCGGGCCTCGGCCCGCCGGGCCCGACGGGGGTGGCGCCGAAGCGTGTCACCCCCGTCGTGCGTCTCCCACCGACCGCACCCCGTACGACCGAACTCCCATTCGCGATCGGCATCTCGCGCCACGCTGCCACGAACCCGCGTTCACGAGCGTTCGCCATGTCTCGCCCACGCCACGGCTTCACCCTCATCGAGCTGCTGATCGTCGTCGTCATCATCGGGATCCTCGCCACCGTGGCGGTCCCGAGGTACGCGGATGCGAAGGAGCGAGCGGCGATCACCGGCGTCATCAGCGACCTGCGCAGTCTCATCGCGGCGCAGGAGGCGCATCTGGCCGGCTACCAGACCTACGCGGGCGCGATCGGCGCGAGCGAGGACGCCGGCACGGTCGCCTTCACGCCGACGCCGTCCACCACGATCACCGTCGGTGCCGCCACGGCGGCGGGGTGGAACGCCACCGCGACGAGCACGCTGATCACCGGGTCGGTCACCTGCGGCGTCTACGTCGGCGCCGCCGCCCCGCCGGGCGGTATGCCGGCCGGCACGGCGGAGAGCTCGGTGACCTGCTGGTAGGCGCGATCGCCAATCCGATCGAGCGAGAGATGAAGGGGCGGTGCCGACCGGCGCCGCCCCTTCCCGCGTCGGTCCCCGATGCGAGTCCGGCGAACGCCACGTCGATGCGCCCGGAGGCTCCGACGCGCAGGGATTCGGTGCGGGCGTGCCGGGACGGGGGTGGCATCGTGACGCCATCCCTGACTGGAGGGCTCCGTGTCGCGCCGAACGGGAATCTCGCTCCTCGAAGTGATGGTGGCCGTCACCGTGCTGGGCATCGGCCTCCTCTCGCTCGCCGCGGCGAATGCGGCCTTCGCGCGCCACGCCCGCGGTGCCGCCTGGGAGGCGATGGCCGCCGCGCACGCCCACGACCGGCTGGAGCGCCTCGCCGCGTCGTGCGCTGCCGGGAGCGGTGTCCGGCGGTCATGGGCTCACGTCGAGCGCTGGCGCGCGCGGCGCGCCGGCGCCGTCCTCGATGCCACGGTCACCGTCGCTGCGCCGCCCGGCGCGGCGCCACGCACGCGCCACTTCGAGGCGCGACTGTGGTGCGCCGACCGCTGAGCGGTCGCGTGCGGCGCGGCGTCACGCTCGTCGAGCTGTGCGTCGTCATCACCCTGCTCGCCCTGGTCGGCGGCACGGTGGTGGGCACGCTGCGCCTGCAGCGGCGCGCGGCCGCGCAGCTGGCCGGCACCCTGCGCGCCCGGGCCGTGCTCGCGCATGGCGCCGCGGCGCTGGAGACGGAGCTGCGCGACGTCGCCCCCGCCGACCTGCTCGTCCTGCTCGACTCGGCCGTCGAGGCGCTCGTGCCGGTGGGGATGGCGGTGCTGTGCGCGGCGTCTCCCGGCGGCCTCCTCGTGCCGGCCGACGCCGGCGACGCGACGCTCGCCTGGTGGGCCGCCACGCCGCGCGCCGGCGACGTCGTCCGCCTCCTGCGCCCGGACAGTGCCGGCGGCGCCTGGTCGGGCGCGGTCGTCGCCGGGGTGGACGTCGTGCCGCACGGTGCGGCCTGCACCGCCGTCGGCGACTCCTCGGGGCTGGCCTCGCGCCGCATCCGCCTCGACGCGCTGCCGGTGGGCGCGACGCGCGGCGCCGTGCTCTGGGTCGGGCGGCGCGTGCGCTACGACCTCTACCGCGGCGGCGACGGCGCGTGGCAGCTCGGCCGCCGCGAGTGCGCGGGCCCGCGGCCGGCGCCGTGCGAGACGGTGCAGCCGGTGGCCGGCCCGCTCCTCGCCCACGACGACGATCCCTCGCGCACCGGGCTGCACGTCGCGGCGGTGGACGACGCGGGCACGCCGCTGCCATCGGCGCGCGTGGCGAGCGCCACCGCGCTGCGCCTCGTGCTGCGCGCCCCGCGGGATCCGTCGCGCCGACGGCCCCCGGCGCCGGCGGAGTCGCTGGTGCTCTGGCTGGCGCGGCGCAACCGGCCATGATCCTCGCGTCCGGTCGCGCAGGCTGCCGCACCGCCGCATCACCCGACGAGCGTCCGAGCGCGGAGAGGCAGCGCCGCGGTGCCGTGCTGCTCACCGTCCTCGTCGTGCTGGCGCTGCTCGGCCTCACCGGCCTCGCGCTCTTCGCAGCCACGCGTGCCGGGCAGGAGGGCGCGCGTCGGCTGGCGGCGGTGGAGCGCGTGCGCGACGCGGCCCGCAGCGCGCCGGTCGCGCTGCTCGATGGCTGGGCGGGCACCGGCTTCACGCGGCTCGCCGTCGGCGCCGCGCGCGACACGGTGCTGGTCTCGCTGCTCACCGGTGACACGCTCGCGCCCACCGCCCGCGTGCGCCGGGCCTCCCCCGCGGCGTTCCTGCTCGCCTCGCAGGCGGCGGTGGTGGGGCCGGGCACCACCGCTTTCCCCTTCGCCCGGCGCACCACGCAGCTCGTCGCGCTGCTCGTGCCGGCGCGCCTCGCGCTGCGAGCCGCGCTCACCAGCCGCGAGCCGCTACGCGGCGACGCCGCGACGCTGGTCGACGGCCGCGATACCCTCCCGGAGGGATGGGCGTGCGATCCGGCGGACAGCGGCAGCGTCCCCGCCATCGCCCTGCCGCCGTCCGCCACGGCCGGGCTCCCGCCCGGCGCGCTGCTCGGCGCCGCGCCGCACGTGCTGGTGGACAGCGGGTCCGCCGACGTGGACCGGTACCGGCTCGTGGCGCCACCGGGCACCGCGCCGGCGGCGCGGCCGCGCGAGCTCCCATCGCTGCGTGGTCCCACCGTCGGGCCGCGTCGCGCCGCCGACGGCGACTGTGACGTGGCGCACGACGACGTGTGGGGCGATCCGGCGCGCGCGTCGCCCTGCGGCGACTACCTGCCACTCCTCCACGTCGCCGGCGACCTGGTGGCGCCGCGCGGGCAGGGGCAGGGGGTGCTCGTCGTCGACGGCGACCTCGTGCTCGACGGCGGCTTCGAGTTCCTGGGCGTGGTGCTCGTCGGCGGTCGCGTGGTGGGGGGCGCCATGCCCAGCCGCGTCATGGGCGCGCTGCTCGTGCGTGGGAGCGGCGGCGCGCCGAGCGAGCTGGGCGCGCTGCGGGTGCGGTGGTCGTCGTGCGTGGCGGCGGGGGCGCTGCGCGCCGTCGGGGGCGTGCGGCCGGCCGCCGCCCGCGGCTGGCAGAGTGGCGGGTGAGTGGCGGGTGCATGCCCCGCATGCGCCCCGCGCCCCGGCCACTCGGGCGTGCGCGCTGTTACCTCCGCGCCCGCCATTCGTGTCTCTGGCAGACCGGCGGGGGACTTTTCGCCCCCGCTCCCGCTCCCGCTCCCTGCTCCCTCGTCCCTCTTCCCCCCTCCTGACATGCTCCCGTTCGGCCGGAAGAAAACGACAATCGGGCTCGACATCGGCTCGGGGCTCGTGAAGGTCGCCGTCATCGAGCACGGCCGCGGCGAGCCGGAGCTCGTGAAGGTGGCGATCGCGCCGGTGCTCGCCGACGCCATCGTCGAGGGCGAGGTGATGGACCCGGGGCTCGTCTGCGAGGCCGTCATCGCCGCGCTGCAGCAGACGGGCGTGAAGGTGAAGGACGTCGTCACCGCCGTCGGTGGGCGCGACGTGATCATCAAGAAGATCCAGATCGAGCGCGTGAAGGAGCAGCAGGCGCGCGAGCTGATGCGCTGGGAGGCCGAGCAGCACGTGCCCTTCGACATGGAGTCGGTGGAGCTGGATTTCCAGATCCTCGATCCCGACGGTGAGGGGCTGGAGATGAGCGTCCTGCTGGTGGCCGCGAAGCGCGAGCTGGTGGAGAACAAGCTCCGCCTCCTCGCCGACGCCGGCCTCGGCGCCAGCGTGGTGGACGTCGACGCCTTCGCGCTGCACAACGCCTTCGAGACCAACTACCCGGACGCCATGAGCGGCGTGGTGGGGCTGGTCAACATCGGGCACGAGGTCACCACGGTGAACCTGCTCGACGACGGCGTGCCGATCCTCACGCGCGAGCTGCCGATCGGCACGCGGCGGCTGCGCGAGGACCTGCAGCGCGAGCGCGGGCTCACCGCCGAGGACGCCGCGGCACTGCTGCAGGGCTACGACCTGACGCCGGAGCTGGCGCCCATCGTCGAGAGCCGCGGCGAGGAGATCGCCGTCGGCGTCGAGCGTGCCGCCGCCTACCTCGCGCAGTCGTCGCGCTCCGCCAACCGGCTGCGCGCGGTCTACACCTGCGGCGGGGGCGCGCGCGTGCCCGGGCTGACGCAGGCGCTCGCGGCGCGGCTCCGCCTGCCGGTGGAGCAGGCCAGCCCGCTGGTGAACCTCAAGGTGCGTGACGGCGCGCTCGAATCGCTCGTCACTGACGAGGTCGCGCCGCTCCTCATGCTCCCGATCGGGCTCGCGCTCCGCCAGGCCGCCTGACCTCACGCCGGACACGTCCCATGATCGAGATCAATCTCCTCCCCCGCGCCGGCAAGAAGGCGGGGCGGCGCTCGGGGGCCGTCAGCCTCGGCGCGCTCGGCGGCTCGCTCGCCGACAAGGTGCGCGACCCGTACCTGACCGGGGCCGTCGTGACGCTGGTCCTCGCCGCGCTGGCCATCGGCGGCCTGCAGTGGCGCACCACCGTGCGCGCCGGCGCCCTGGCCGAGCAGGAGCGCCAGGCGATGCAGGACTCCACGCGCTACACCGCGATCCTGAAGGAGAAGCGCGCCGCCGAGGCGCAGCGCGACTCCATCGTCGCGCAGCTGGAGATCATCCGCTCCATCGACCACGACCGCTACGTCTGGCCGCACATCATGGAGGAGGTGAGCCGGGCGCTGCCCGCCTACACCTGGCTGACCTCGCTCAACCAGACGAGCGCCGTCGTCTCGCGCGCCGCGCGGCCGGATTCGGCGCAGGCCAAGGCCGACAGCGCGGCGGTGGCCGCCGGCGCGTCGCGCGACAGCCTGGCGGCGCAGCCGCTCCAGTTCCGGATCGTCGGCCACACCGTGGACATCCAGGCGCTGACGCGCTTCATGAAGCAGCTCGAGGCCTCGCCGTTCATCCAGAACGTGCAGATCGCGCGGACCGACGCCGCGGTCACCGACGGCCAGCAGGTCACCGAGTTCCAGCTCGACGCCGAGTACGAGACGCCGCCACCGTCGGCCATCCGCACGGTGCCCGTCACCCTGAGCGTGAGGTAGCCGTGCCCCTCCTGCCCACCAACGAACGCGACCAGAAGATGGTCCTCCTCGGCCTGCTCGGGATCGTGGCCGTGGCGGCCTACTGGTACTTCTATCTCGATCCGCGCACCAAGGAGCTCGCGACGCTCGAGACGCGCATCGAGGATCTCCGCGGGTTGAACGAGCGCGCCAAGCTCGAGCTCGCGCGCGGCGACCCGGAGAGCCTGCGCCGCGAGGCGCTGGCCTTCCAGCAGAACCTCGAGGCGATGCGCCAGCTCGTGCCGACGAGCAACGAGGTGCCCGCGCTGCTCGAGCAGGTGTCGAACGCCGCCCGCCGCGTGGGGCTGGAGATCACCGGCGTCGAGCCGAGCCCGGTGCTGCCGGGCGACCAGTTCGACACCTACCGCTACAAGCTCACCCTCACCGGCGAGTATCACGCCGTCGGCGCGTTCCTGGCCAACGTCGGCTCGCTGACGCGGATCGTCGCGCCGGTGAACCTGCAGCTGAAGCCGCAGCCGCCGCAGCAGCAGGCGCAGAAGGCGGCCGGCCCGGTGCCGCCGGTCACCGAGCAGCCGCTGCAGACGGAGTTCGAGATCCAGACCTACGTCGCGCGCGCCGGTGCCGGCGCCGCCGCACCGGAGACCACCCGATGATGCGTCCCCTGCTGGCCGTCGCCCTGCTCGCGGCGCTGCCGGGCGCGCTCGCCGCCCAGCGTCCCACGGCCGTCCCCACCAGCTACGCGCCCGCCGCCCCGTCGGCGGCCGCCGACACCACCGCCCGGGCGGGCGACCGCGCCGCGCCACGGCCGGCCGAAGAGGGCGCCGGGGTGCTGACGCTGGACCGCGAGAGCTACGCCTACGCCTCGGACGGCCGCCGCGACCCGTTCGCCTCGCTCGTCGCCACCGGCGACCTGCGCCCGAGCATCGCCGAGGTGCGGCTGGTCGGCGTGGTCTACGCGGCGAGCGGTGGCTCGGTCGCCATGCTGCGCGATCTCAAGACCGAGGAGAGCTACCGCGTCCGCGTCGGCGATCCGCTGGGGCGCATGCGCGTCACGCAGATCCTGCCGAAGCAGGTCGTGTTCACCATCGAGGAGTTCGGCTTCAGCCGCCAGGAGACGCTGACGCTGGGCGATCCCACCACCCCGAGGACGCAGCAATGAAGCGAGTCTGGAGCCTGGCCGCGCCCGCGGCGCTCGCCCTCACCCTTGGCGCCCCGGCGACCGCGCGCGCGCTGTCGCACGGCGTCCTGTGGACCGAGGCGGCCGTCACGCCCGCCGGCGGCGCCGTCCGCGGCATCAGCGTCGTCCCCGCCGGTGGCCGGGCCGAGGTCGTCGTCGCCGTCGACGGTCCGGTGACGGTGCGCGACTTCACGGTCGAGAACCCGTTCCGCGTCGTCCTCGACATCGAGGGCGCGCGCCTCGGCGTGCCGCCCGACGTCTACGACGAGGTGGCCCGCGGCAGCATCCGCAACGTCCGCGCGTCGCAGTTCGATGCCAGCACCGTGCGCATCGTGCTCGACCTCGACGGCCCGCGCGAGTACAGCGTGCTCCACGCCGACGGCGCGATCCGCGTCGCGGTGGCCGGCGCGGCCGACTTCACCGCCTGGTCGTCCGGCACTGGGGTCGCCGCACCGGCAGCCGACCCGCGCCTGGCCGATGCCGGCGCGGCTGCGCCGGCCGCGCCGGCCGCGCCCGCGGGCCCGGCCGCCCGCCCGTCGCTCTTCGCCGACGACAGCCTGCCCGCGTCCTCGCCCTTCACCGCGCGTGGTCGCGCGGTCGGCGCCGCCCAGCCGGCGCAGCAGCCCCCGGTGCGCATCACCGTCACCTGGGAGAACGCCGACATCCACGAGGTCCTCGCCGGCATCGCCGCCCGCACGGGCCGCACGATCGTCACCGGCAAGGACGTGCAGGGCACGGTGACCGCCGAGATCCGCGATCAGCCCTGGGACGTCGCGCTGCGCGCCATCCTGAACTCGCAGGGGCTGGACGCGTCGGAGGACGCCAACGGCATCATCACCGTCGACAGCTACGCGAACATCCTCGCGCGGCAGTCGAGCGAGCCGATCACCACGCGGCTCGTCCAGATCAACTACGTCCCCGCCGCCTCGCTCGTCCCGACGGTGAAGTCGCTGCTCTCGCGCGACTGCCGCGCCGCCGCGGCCGCGGCGGCCGAGCCGGGCAGCGCATCGCCGCAGGGCAACACCGACCAGTGCCCGACGCGTGGCCAGGTGGCCGCCGACAGCTCGACGAACACGCTGCTCATCAGCGAGGTGCCGTCGCGCATGGGCGAGCTGCTGAACTACGTCAAGGCGCTCGACATCCGCACGCCGCAGGTCTCCATCAAGGGCAAGCTGATCTCGGTCAACCGCTCGGCCACCGAGCAGCTGGGGCTCAGCTACGATCTCGGCAGCACGCAGGGCTTCTCCAACCGCCTGGCGCCCCGCCTCGACGACGACGGCCAGCCGATCGGCGGCGACTTCGTCATCCAGCTCGGCGGCAACGCGCTGGTCGGCATCGCCAACGCCGACCGGAAGTACGGCCAGAACTCCGCCATCGGCCTGATCTTCTCGACGATGATCGGCAAGTTCAGCCTCACCTCCTTCCTCGACGCGCTCTCCGAGCAGCGGCTGTCGGACGTGCAGGCGGAGCCGCAGGCGACGACGATGGACAACAAGAAGGCGCGCATCTTCGTCGGCCAGGAGACGCCGGTCCGCATCATCGACTACGGCTCCGCGGGCACCGGCACCCAGCCGCGCGCCACGGTGGAGTTCCGCCAGACGGGCATCATCCTCGAGGTCACGCCGCACATCACGAACAACCGGCAGATCCTCATGGACGTCTACGCCGAGCAGTCGGAGCTGCAGATCGTCGGCGGCGACCTGGGCTTCATCGCCCCCCGCCGCGACGTCCGCACGCAGGTCATCGTGCGCGACGGCGAGACGATGGCGCTCGGCGGCCTGACGCAGACGCAGATCACGAAGATCCGCAGCGGCATCCCGATCCTCTCCGAGCTGCCGCTCATCGGGCGCCTCTTCAGCCAGACGGAGACGCGCGAGGACAAGCAGGACCTGCTGATCCTGCTCACGCCCCGCATCCTCGACGAGCCCGGCGTGCCCGGTCAGTCGCGCTGACCGCCCCACGCCGGACGACGGCCCGCGAGAGCGACTCTGCTCTCGCGGGCCGTCGTCGTTTGGCGCCTCGGCCTTGCGAACGGATGGCCGGCGCCGCTAGAAAGAACTGCCGCGGCGCCGGCCCGCGCGTGGATCGGCGGAACGGCGGCCGCGGATCACGCGGAGACCGCCACCGATCAGCTGCGGTGTCCGTCCGGGCTCCGTTTGCCGTGGGCGGGCATCAACGCTCATGGGGCAGGCGGATGCGACGGAGGAGCCGGATGCGGCGGATCGTCCCGCTCCAGTCCACGTCTCCTCGCGCCAGGAGCGGAACTACTGGGGACTGGGCTGCTACCCACCCCGCACCGCCTCGGGCCAGGGTCGGACCTGCTGGAGGTGGGGCTGTCCTCGGCCCGCTCCTCCGCTCGCCCGGTCCGGCGCACGGAGCGGTCGGGGCTGGGGAGCCCGCCCTCATTCATTCTCAGCCCCGGCGCACGGCGCCGTGGACGCCCGGGGGAGCGATCCGCCGTCGCCGCATCATCCGCCGCACTGCCGTTCCCCAGCCGTTCCGCCCCCGGCGCACCACACTCCGACCCGCGCCGCGATCGAGCCGCGGCCGCTTCCGCGTGATCCGCGGTGGCAGTTCCGCAGTCCACACGCCAGCCCAAACTCGAACCCACATGCTCCGCTTCACCACCGCCGGCGAGTCGCACGGGCCGGCGCTCGTCAGCATTCTCGAAGGGATGCCCGCCGGCCTGCCGCTGCGTGCCGAGGACGTGAACGCCGAGCTGCAGCGGCGGCAGCAGGGCTACGGGCGCGGGCGTCGGATGCAGATCGAGCGCGACACCATCGAGTTCCTCGCCGGCGTACGGGCCGGTGAGACGCTCGGCTCGCCGATCGCGATGATGATCGCGAACCGGGACTGGAAGAACTGGCAGGAGATCATGGATCCCGCCCAGCGCGAGGGGGAGTCGCCGGCCGGGACACCCGGTGGGCAGCCGCCGCGTCGGCGTGCCGTCACCCGCCCGCGGCCGGGCCACGCCGATCTCACCGGGCTGCTCAAGTACGACCGCGCCGATGCACGCGACATCCTCGAGCGCGCCTCGGCCCGCGAGACCACCGCCCGCGTCGCCGCGGCCGCCGTCTGCCGGCGGCTGCTCGCCGAGTTCGGCGTCACGATCGGCAGCCATCTCGTGCACCTGGGCGGCATCGACGCCGCGCCGCCGGCCGAGCTCCCCGACGACCTTAACGCCGCCGCGGACCGGTCGCCGCTGCGCACGCTGGACGGCGAGGCCGAGCAGCGGATGATCGCCCTCATCGACACCACCAAGCGCGCCGGCGACACGCTGGGCGGCATCTGCGAGGTGGTCTGCCGGGGGCTGCCCGTGGGGCTCGGCTCCCACGTCTCGTGGGATCGCAAGCTGGACGGCCGGCTCGGCGCCGCGATGCTCTCGATCCACGCCGTGAAGGGGGTGGAGATCGGGCTCGGCTTCGAGGCGGCCCGCCGGCCCGGCTCCGCCGTGCACGACGAGATGGACCTCGACGCGGCGCGCACGCTGGCCGGCGGGGTGCGCCGGCGCACCAACAACGCCGGCGGCCTGGAAGGCGGGATCACCACCGGCGAGCCGCTCGTCATCCGGGTCGCGATGAAGCCGATCAGCACCCTCATGCGCCCGCTCGACACGGTGGACCTGGCGACGCGCGCCGCCGCCTCGGCCACCGCGGAGCGGAGCGACGTGACCGCCGTGCCGGCGATGGGCGTCATCGCCGAGGCGATGGCGGCCTTCGTCCTCGCCCAGGCCTTCCTCGAGAAGTTCGGCGGGGACTCGCTGCGCGAGACCCGGCGGAACTACGAGGGGTATCTGGCGCAGGTACAGGAATGGGTGAAGTGAGCGATCGGCGCGCAGCGAACAGCGCTCGGCGTGACGACCTCGGTCGAGCCAGTACTGGCCAGCCGGAGGGAGGCACGCTGAGCGCTGAGCGCTCGGCGCTGATCGCTCGCCCGTCGCTCATCCTCGTCGGTCTCCCGGGCGTGGGGAAGAGCACCATCGGGGCCGCCGTCGCGGCCCGCCTCGGCTGGCCCTTCGTCGACTTCGACGTCGAGATCGAGCGGCGGGAGGGGATGAGCGTTACCGAGCTGTTCCGTACGCGCGGCGAGGCGTACTTTCGTGGCTGCGAGCGGCGGCTCGGCGAGGAACTGGCGGGGCGGGGCGGGATGGTGCTCGCCCCGGGCGGCGGGTGGATCGTGCAGCCGGGGCAGGTGGCACTTTTGCGACCTCCGGGTCGTATCATCTACCTCGCCGCGTCCCCCGCTGCCGTGGCCGCCCGACTCGGGGCCGGGCGGGCATCCCGCCCGTTGCTGGCCGGGGGGGACGTCGTCGATCGACTGGCGCGGCTGCTCGCCGACCGGGAGCCCGCGTACCGTACCGCGGATCTCGTGGTCGACACGGAACTTATTGACGAGCAAGAGGTTATATGTCGCGTGCTGGCGCTTGCCGGGGCTTCCGGGGCCCGATAGGTTGAGCGGATGACCGACCGCTGGCACGCCGTGCTGCAGACGCTGCGGGCTCGCTTCGAGCCCGACGCCCGAACCGAAGAGCTCGCTGCATTCCTCTCGCGCGAGGGCTTCGACCGGCGTCAGATCGGCGAGATCGTCGCCCGTTTCCGGGCCGAGAGCGAGCCTCCGGCCCGGGCGGCCGAGCCGCTCCCCGACCCGCCGCCGCTGCGCGTCCTCGGGCCGCACGAGTGGGGGCGCTTCACCCCCGAGGCCTGGGGACGGCTGCTCGCGCTGAACGCGGGCGGGCTCCTCTCGCCGCACGACTTCGAACGACTGATCGACCGCGCCCTGGAACAGGGCGACGGTCGCGTGGACCTTGCAGCGGTGCGCGCCATCCTCGAGGGGATCGGCCTCGCCGACCCCGGGGGCGACACGCCGCCGCTGACCCTTCATTAGGACGACCATGGCTGTATCCAAGAAGGCAACCGGCAAGTCGGCCCGACCGACCAAGACGGCGGCGCGCAAGAGCGCGGCGTCCGCCAAGGCGCGCGCCCGACGCACCGCCGCGGCGGAGGACGAGCTGCCGCCGCCGGAGCCCGGCACCACCGCCCTCGTCATCGTCGAGTCGCCGGCCAAGGCGAAGACGATCGGCAAGTACCTGGGCCGCAACTACCGGGTGAAGGCCACCGTCGGCCACGTGCGCGACCTGCCGGAGAAGAAGCTCGGGATCGACGTGGAGAAGGGCTTCGAGCCCCACTACGTCACCATCCCGGGGAAGGAGAAGACGCTCGCCGACCTCAAGGCCGCGGCGAAGAATGCGCGCGAGGTCTTCCTCGCCACCGACCCTGACCGCGAGGGGGAGGCGATCGCCTGGCACGTGGCCGAGCAGCTCAAGACGCGCGGCAAGCCCACGGTGCCCACGCGGCGCGTGCTCTTCCACGAGATCACCAAGGACGCCGTCCAGCGCGCCCTGGCCAACGCCGGCGAGATCGACGAGCGCAAGGTGGAGGCGCAGCAGGCCCGCCGCGTCCTCGACCGGCTGGTGGGCTACAAGGCCAGCCCGCTCCTCTGGAAGACGGTGAAGAAGGGGCTCTCCGCCGGCCGCGTGCAGACGGTGGCGCTGCGGCTCATCGTGGAGCGCGAGCGCGAGATCCGCGCCTTCCGCGCCACGGAGTACTGGACGATCGAGGCGCTGCTCGAGAAGGAGGGGCAGCAGTTCACGGCCCGCCTGCACCACGTGGACGGCAAGAAGCCGGAGATCGGCACCGAGGCCGCGGCCACGCGGATCGTGGACGACGTGCGCGCCTTCGCCGCCGCCCATGCTGCGGCTGGCGACGGTGCGCTCGGCGTCTTCCCCGTCACGGACGTCAAGCGGCGCGAGCGGCGCAAGAATCCGTCGGCGCCCTTCACCACCAGCACGCTGCAGCAGGAGGCGGCGAAGAAGCTCGGCTTCGGCTCCAAGCGCACCATGCGCGTGGCGCAGGATCTCTACGAGGGGATCGAGCTGGGGAGCGAGGGTGGCGTCGGCCTCATCACCTACATGCGCACCGACTCGACGCGCGTCGCGGAGAGCGCGGCGTCGGCGGCGCGCGACCATCTGCGCGTCCTCTTCGGCCAGGACTACCTCGCCGCGCAGCCGCAGCTCTACGGCGACGGCAAGGCGAAGAACGCGCAGGACGCGCACGAGGGGATCCGCCCCACCGACCCGGCCCGTCGGCCGGAGCTCGTCAAGCGCTATCTCAAGGACGACCAGTTCAAGCTCTACCAGCTCATCTGGCAGCGCTTCATGGCATCGCAGATGGCGCCCGCCGTCTTCGACACCACCACCGTGGACTTCGACGTCGCCAACCCGTCGGCCGGCGGCACCGCCACGCGCTATCTGTTCCGCTCCACCGGGAGCGTGGTGAAGTTCCAGGGCTTCCTGGCGCTCTACCGCGAGTCGCGCGAGGACGGCGAGAGTCGCGCGCTCGAGGACGAGCAGGCGCTGCCCGCCGTGGAGACGGGGGAGCGCGTGCCGGTGCGCGAGATCACGCCGTCGCAGCACTTCACCGAGCCGCCGCCGCGCTACTCCGAGGCGAGCCTGGTGAAGGAGCTGGAGCGGCTGGGCATCGGCCGGCCGTCCACCTATGCGTCGATCATCTCGGTGCTCGCCGACCGGCGCTACGTGCAGCTGGAGCAGCGCCGCTTCTTCCCCACGGAGCTGGGCGAGAGCGTGGAGAAGGTGATGGTGCGCCAGTTCCCCGACGTCTTCGACGTCGGCTTCACCTCCGAGATGGAGACGGAGCTCGACAAGATCGAGGAGGGGGAGCTGGAGTGGCGCCGCGTGCTCGGCGACTTCTACCAGCCGTTCGCCGCCTCGCTGCAGGACGTGGACGTCGAGTCGCTGATCGGCGAGGCGCACGACCTGTCGAAGCTGGCCGAGGAGCGCTGCCCGGACTGCGGTGGGAAGCTCGTCGCCAAGGGCGGCTTCTTCGGGCCCTTCGTGGCCTGCGAGAACCACCCGAAGGCGTGCAAGTTCACCCGCCCGCTGCGCGGCGACCGCAAGCCGGCCGAGCCGACGGACTACAAGTGCCACGAGTGCGGCGCGCCGATGCTGAAGCGCAGCGGCCGCTCGGGCGACTTCCTGGGCTGCAGCCGCTTCCCCAAGTGCCGCGGCACGCGCTCCATGCCCACCGGCGTCCTCTGTCCGAAGGACGGGGGCGAGATCGCCGAGCGTCGCTCGAAGAAGCGCGGCAAGGCGTTCTACGGCTGCGAGAATTACCCGGCGTGCGACTTCGTCTGCTGGGACCGCCCGGTGAAGGAGACCTGCCCGGAGTGCGGCTACGAGGGCGCCGAGGCGAAGTCGAACAAGACGCGCGGGGCGTACCGACGGTGCCTGAAGTGCGCGAACGAGTGGGACGTGGTGGCCGAGGAGGAGAGCGTGGCGGTGTGAGCCGGGAGGCACCGGGCATCAGCCATCAGGTACCAGGGCACGGCCTCGGCACGGCACTTCGCCCGGTACCAGGTCCTGGTCCCTCCCTGGTACCGGGTGCCGGGTGTCGGGTGCCTCGTTAGACTGCCCGTCATGACTCTCCCCACCCCTCCCGTCCACGTCGTCGGCGGCGGGCTCGCCGGCAGCGAGGCAGCCTGGCAGTTGGCGGAGCGCGGCGTGCCCGTCGTGCTGCACGAGATGCGGCCGGGGCGGGCCACGCCGGCGCACCAGACCGACCGGCTGGCCGAGCTCGTCTGCTCCAACACCTTCAAGAGCACCGAGCTCACCAACGCGCACGGCCTGCTCAAGGCGGAGATGCGCGAGCTGGGCAGCCTCATCCTGCAGTGCGCCGACGAGGCACGGGTCGCTGCCGGGAGCGCGCTGGCGGTCGACCGCGACGCCTTCAGTGCGGCGGTGAGCGCGCGCGTGGCGGCGCACCCCCGCATCGAGGTGCGGCGCGACGAGGTGACCGTGGTGCCCGAGGGCCCGGCGATCATCGCCAGCGGCCCTCTCACCTCCGACGCGCTGACCGCCGCCATCCAGGCGCGGCTGGGGCTCGAGTCGCTCGCCTTCTACGACGCCATCGCCCCGATCGTCGCCGGCGAGTCGATCGACGAGTCCATCGCCTTCCGGCAGTCGCGCTGGGACCGGGAGACGATGGCGACGAGCGGCGAGGACGGGGCAGGGGGCGATGTCGAGGGCGGCGCCTACCTCAACTGCCCGATGTCGCGCGAGGAGTACGAGGCGTTCGTCGACGCGCTCGTCGCCGCCGACCAGTATGCGGGGCAGGCGTTCGACCCGATCCCGTACTTCGAGGGGTGCATGCCGGTCGAGGAGATGGCCAAGCGCGGCCGGGACACGCTCCGCTTCGGCCCGATGAAGCCGGTGGGGCTGCGCGATCCGCGGACCGCGGCACGGCCGTGGGCGGTGGTGCAGCTCCGGCGCGAGGACCGCGACGGGCGCATGTGGAACCTGGTGGGATTCCAGACGCGGATGCGCACGGGCGAGCAGGCGCGCGTGCTGCGCATGATCCCGGGGCTGGAGCAGGCCGAGTTCCTGCGCTGGGGCTCCATCCATCGCAACTCGTACGTCAACGCGCCGGCCGCGCTCTCCCCGACGCTCGCGCTGCGCGACGCGCCCACGACGCTCCTCGCCGGCCAGCTCACCGGCGTGGAGGGCTACACCGAGAGCACGGCCACGGGGCTGCTGGCCGGCCTCAACCTCGCCCGGCTGCTCGCCGGTGACGATGCGGTGCTTCCCCCTACCACGACGATGCTCGGCGCGCTCTACCGCTACCTGCGCGAGGCCGACCCGCGACACTTCCAGCCGATGAACGCCAACTTCGGCCTGCTCGACGAGCTGCCGGAGCGCGTGCGCGACAAGCGGTGGAAGCGCGAGCTGCTGGCCGAGCGGGCGCTGGTGGCGATGCGCGAGTGGCGCGATGCGCTGGGCGTGGTCGGGGCGGCGGCGTGAGCAGGGCGCGGGGGTCCCCCCCCGAACGTCACGCTACCACGGCGTCCGCCGGGGGCCGTCATCCGTCCACCGCACGCGACACCGATTCGCCGCCGGCACCCGTTCCACCCGAAGTCGCCGCCTTCCTCGAGCACCTGGCGAAGGAGCGCGATCTGTCGCCCAACACCGTCACGGCCTACCGCCGCGACCTGATCGAGTTCGGCGATTACCTGGGCCATTACTACGGCACCGGCGACTGGACGTGGGCCGGCGTCGACCGCCTCGCCATGCGGGGCTTCCTCGGCCACCTCACGCGCCGCGGGCTCGCCCGGCGCAGCATCGCGCGGATGCTCTCCGCGGTGCGCTCCTTCTACCGTTTCCTGCACCGGGACGAGCTCGTCGACGCCAACCCGGCCCGCGCCGTCGGCACCCCGAAGGTCGAGCGGCACCTGCCCGCCTACCTCGACCGCGGCCAGATGGAGCGCCTCTTCGACCGCGCCCAGGCGCGCGCCATGGAGGGACGCCACGCCGACGTGCGCACCCTCGCCATGCTCGAGCTCTTCTACTCGACCGGCATCCGTCTGGCCGAGCTCCACGGGCTCGACCGCCGCGACGTGGATCTCCTCTCGCAGCAGATGAAGGTGCGCGGCAAGGGGCGGAAGGAGCGCATCGTGCCCATCGGCGACCACGCCGTGCGCGCCCTGCGCAGCTACGAGGCGCGCCGCGACGAGCTGGCCCGCCGCATCGGCCCCACTGCCGACCGCGCCGCGTTCTTCCTCAGCGACCGCGGCCGCCGCCTGAGTCGGCGCGTCATCCAGGACTCGCTCACCCGCCTGCTGGCGACGGTCGGCGAGGACGCCGGGCTCAGCGTGCACTCCCTCCGCCACACCTTCGCCACCCACCTTCTGGACGCCGGCGCCGACCTGCGCGCGGTGCAGGAGCTGCTCGGCCACGCCTCGATCGCCACCACGCAGATCTACACGCACACGAGCGTCGAGCGGCTGAAGCAGGTCTACCGGCAGGCGCACCCGCGGGCGTGAGGGAACGCCGAGCGCTCAGCGCTGAGCGCTCGGCGCAACGACCCCGGGCTGGCCAGCAGTGACCTGCCGGGGGGTCTTCCGCTCGTCGCTGGCCGCTGGTCGCCGAGCGCTGACCGCCATCCTCCCCCTCGCCCCCTTCTTGCACTCGTCGCTGGCGTGCGACTCGAAGACATCCCCCTCGTCCTCGGCGCCCTCGTCGGGCTGCTCGGGCTCTGGCTCCTCTGGGACGCGCTCGCCGCCGACGGCGCCCGCCCCGTGCGGCGGGAGCGGCGACGCCGCGAGCGCGCCGACCGGGACCGGCTCGGCGAGGCCGTGCTCGCGCTCGGCACGCTGTGCATGGCCGCCGCCCTCGTCGGCCGCGACACCTGGCGCTTCGGCAACGTGGCCGTGCTCGCTGGTGCGGTCCTGCTCGTCACGGGCGCCGCCCTCAACCTGCGCTACCTGCGCGAGCTGCTCGTCTTCCGCGGCCCGGCGCGCCGGCAGGCGGAGCGGGAGCCGCGCGGCCCCGAGGCCGACCACTACCTGCGTGAGCGGGAGGCGGGCGCGAGCCCGCCGGCCGCGACTGGCCTGCCCGACCTGCCCGACCTGCCCGACCTGCCCGACCTGCCCGCCCAGCCGCCCACCGCGCCGGGCGCGCCGGCCGGGCCCGCCACGCCGCCCGGCCGGCCGGCCGATTCCGGCGACCACCGCCTCGGCATCCGCTGACGGGTGTGCGGCCGGGTATCTTTCGGCCCATGGACACCACGCTCCCCCGCATCCGCGCCACGACGATCCTCGCCGTGCGCCGGGACGGCCGCGTCGCCCTCGGCGGCGACGGCCAGGTGACCGTCGGCGAGACGGTCATGAAATCCAACGCCCAGAAGGTGCGCCTGCTGCGCGGCGGCAAGCTGCTGGCGGGCTTCGCCGGGGCCGCCGCCGACGCCTTCACCCTCTTCGAGAAGTTCGAGGAGAAGCTGGAGCGCTATCCCGGCAACCTGCCGCGCGCCGTCGTCGAGCTGGCCAAGGACTGGCGCAGCGACCGCGTCCTGCGCCGGCTCGAGGCGCTGCTCGCGGTCGTCGATCACCAGCATGGCTTCATCATCTCCGGCAACGGCGACGTCATCGAGCCCGACGACGGCATCCTCGCCATCGGCTCCGGGGGCTCCTACGCCCTGGCCGCCGCGCGCGCCCTCGTCGACGCCACCGACCTCCCCCCCGCCGAGATCGTCCGCCGCGGCCTCCTCATCGCCGGCGAGATCTGCGTGTACACGAACACGCACATCACCGTACTCGAACCGACGGAGTGAATGGTCGAGCGATCAGCGCTGAGCGCTCAGCGCTCAGCGGAACACCCTCGGATCGGCCCGTCCTGGCCTCCCGAGCGGCCGTTCCGCTAACCGCTCAGCGCTGAGCGCTGATCGCTCGGCTTCTCCCCATGCCCAGCCCTCGTACCCAACAAGCCCTCGCCCGTCTGGCCGATCTCACGCCGCGCCAGATCGTCGCCGAGCTCGATCGCTACATCGTCGGCCAGGCCGACGCCAAGAAGGCGGTCGCCATCGCGCTCCGCAACCGGTGGCGCCGCCAGCGCGCGCCGGAGAGCCTGCGCGAGGAGATTTCGCCCAACAACCTCATCCTCATCGGCCCCACCGGGGTCGGGAAGACGGAGATCGCGCGGCGGCTCGCCAAGCTGGCCGGCGCCCCCTTCGTGAAGGTCGAGGCCTCCAAGTTCACCGAGGTCGGCTACGTCGGCCGCGACGTCGAGTCCATGGTGCGCGACCTCGTGGAGAGCGCCATCGACATGGTGCGCACCGAGCGCGAGAGCGAG
>DASTRO010000202.1:0-11491 GCA_035761165.1 Gemmatimonadaceae bacterium
TACCGCGTGCCGGCCGGGCGCGGGCCGCCGGCCACGGCGGCCCCCGCATCGCCGCCGCGCACGCTCTCCCAGTCCAGGGAGTGGCGGAACTGCTCGCCGAGCTCGCCGTGGCGACGCCAGAAGTAGTAGCCCATGGCCGCCGCGGCGAGCAGGTTGCCGACCATGATGAGGAGCCAGGCGTGGCTCCCGAGCGGCGTCGCCACGTCGAGCAGCTCGACCAGCGCGTGGATGCCGATCTCCGCCGCCACGAAGAGGATGATGAAGCCGAAGAGGATCGACGGCTCGCGGCGCGCGGTGTGGACGACGAGCGCCGCCAGCAGGCCGACGAGGATGAAGGCGGCGAAGTGGAAGATGGTGTAGAGGAACACGAAGCCGATGGCACTGTCGCTCTCGGCGATCGGACCGAAGACGCTGAGCAGGCCGCGGCCGAGGATCGTCGGCGTGTAGAGCGGGCGGCCGGCGATGGCGTCGACGATGAGGAACCAGACGGCGATGACGACCGCGCCGATGAGCCCCGCGACCACCCCCTCGCGCAGCAGCGGATGCGGCCGCGCCGCGAAGTCGTGGTAGCTCTCGCTCACCCGCTCCGCGCTCCGCCGCCAGGCGACGAAGAGCAGGAGCACGAAGAGGACGATCGGCACCCAGAGCGCCGACGGGTGGCTGATGTACTGCGTGGCCGCCGCCGGGATCATGAGCAGCGCGAGGGCGACCGCGGCGATCGTCGCGATCGGCGGGAAGAGCAGGCAGATGGCGCCGATGACCTGGAGGATCCCCGCCAGAACGCGCACCCAGGAGGGGAAGCCCTCCATCGCCACGGCCTGCAGCCCGATGGTCTCCATCCCGAGCAGCTTCGGGAGCCCGGCCAGGAGGAAGAGCGCTGCGAGCACGATGCTCAGTGCCCAGACGATGACTGCGTCGACCGCGCGTGCTCTCGCCATGTGTCATCTCCCCAGCGTTGCGGGGTGAGCGCGGGTCGGAACGCCGGATGGCCGCAGACGCGACCTCCAGCCGGACCGGGGCGGTGCCCCGGCGCTGCCCGCCGCGCGACACCCCGATATACGGAAGTGGTCCGCGCCCTGTCAATCGACGAGGATGCCCCGCAACCCTCGCGCCGGACCGACGCCGGAGCGACGCGCCCGCGTCGCGCCGGCGTGCCGGGATCAGGCCGCCGGCCCCCCCTGCCCCGCCCGCACGGGACGATGCATACCCAGGGCTCGCGCCATGCAGCCCAGCGACGCGCGCCAGACCCCCGGCGCGCGCGGGGCCGCCCGCACGGCGCGTCCGAGCGCGGCGAAGGCCGCCCGATGCGACCGCTCGCGCGACAGGGCGGCCGCCATCGCCGCCAGCTGCGTGGCGCACTGCCGTCGGCAGAGCGCGCGCAGAGCGGCGGTGGGCGCCGCCGCGGCGGCCTTCCGGAAGACCCGCGCATTCGCCTCGAAGAGCGTGGCGTGGCGGCGCTGCGTCGTCGTCCGACCCGGGTGCTCGCGCACGAGGGTGAGCGGCTCCGCCAGGGCGCATATCTCGCTGCGCACGGCGAGGCGCAGCGCCAGGTCGTAGTCCGAGCGGAACGCCAGCGACTCGTCGAAGCCACCGACCTCGTCGAGCAGCGTCCGCCGCACGAGCATCGTCTGGATGGCGGCGGTGGCCGTGAAGGTGAGCAGCGGCTCGAGGATCCAGCCCGAGATCGGGCGGTAGATCGAGGCCGGCCGCTCCGGCAGGAACCGCCCCTCCGCGTCGATGAGCCGATAGCCGGTACAGCTCCAGCCGCACGGCGGAGCGTCGGCGAGCCGTCGCAGCTGCAGGGCCAACTTGTCGGGCAGCCAGAGATCGTCCGAGTCGAGAAAGGCCACCCACGTGCCGCGCGCCGCGTCCAGCGCCGCGGCGCGGGTGCGGCCGATGTGGCCGCGGCGCTCCAGGAAGAGCGGGCGCACGCGCGGGTCGTGCAGACCCTCGAGATAGGCTCGCGTGCCGTCGGTGGAGCCGTCGTCGGCGACGATCAGCTCCCAGTCCCCGAACGTCTGCGCGAGCACCGACGCGACCGCCTCGCGCAGCAGCGGCTCCCGGTCGAAGGTCGGGAGGATGACGGAGACCGTCGGCGTGCCGGGCGACGAACCGGTGCCCGTCACGGCCGCACCGCCCGAGTGTCCCCGGTCATGGGACGACCTGCTCCCCGGCCACAGTGGGCAACGGCTCTGCCCGATACATCCCGAACGTGTGCCCCACGACCAGGTGCCACACCACCGCCCCGGTCTGGGTCACCTCGTACACCTCCACGGGACCCGTGGAGTTTTCCACGCCCACGGCGAGCCCGAAGTCCACCACGACGTGGCCGTTGTCGAGCAGCCGCGCCGAGCCGAGCGCGGAGGCGTGGTTGGGCGGCGTCGGCGCCCACTGCCACCGTTCGTGCGCCGTCTCGCCGGTGAAGTCGAGCATGAGGGCGCGGGACGACGCGTCGAGGCCGCGCCGGTTGTCGAAGAGCAGGATCCGCCCGGGGGCTACCTCACGCGCGGTGTGCTGGCCGGAGAACCGGAGCTCGGCCGGCAGGGCGATCGTCGAGTTCGGGCCGCCGAGCCGCCACTCGACCCCCTGCCAGTCGGTGGCGATGGAGATGATCTGGTTCCAGTGGTGCACGCTGAGCAGCACGTTGCCGCGCGGGCCGATGGCGAGCGAGTTGGCGTGCATCCACTCCGCGCCCGTGAACGGGCCGCGATCGCTGGCGAGCGAGAAGTGGTCCCAGGCACTCCACCGCTTCGTGGCCGTGCCGGCCTCCGGATCCCACTCCCAGATGGCGTCCCCCAGCACGCGCTCCTCGTCCACCGTGCGAGCGTCGAAGGCAATGAAGAGTAGAGTGTTCCGCAGCGAGGTGATGACATCGTGATGCATCTCCTGCTCCGGGTCCTGCGCCAGCTCGTGCAGCACGCTGCCATCCGGGCTCACCTCGACGAGGCCGCGCCCCTTGTCCATGAAGACGAAGTTCCCGTTCTCCCGCCGGGTGGCCCCGAACGGCAGGTCCACCGTGCGCCAGTACCACACGACCTCCCCAGCCCCGTCGACGATCGCGTACCCCTTGAACCCGGCGGGATCGTAGAGGTGCAGCATCACCAGTGGCGCGGTCGTCGTGCCGGTGGCCGAGAGCCCTACGGCGGCCAGGTCGCCGGGGAGCGGCTCGGTCGTGAACTCGCCCGTAGTGGGGGTCGCGAGCACGTGGTACTGGTAGTGGCGCGCGGGCCGGAGCCGCGTGAGCAGCAGAGCGGGCCGCGTGCCGACCTCGGCGCTCACCCGCAGCCGGGGCCCGTCCTCGGCCCAGTACTCGACCGTGGCGGCGGCCGGCTGGTCGAGCACGAGCTCCAGGCGGCGGACGAGCGGCATCGGCATCGTGAGCTCCGCCGAGACGACGCGCGGCGGCACAGGGTCGGTGCCCAGGCTGCACGCGCCGAGCAGCGCCGCGGCCAGGAGCTCGGCTGGCACCGTGCGCCTCGACCACCCGAGGAGGCGGCGCCGCGCGGCCAGAGGGGACCACCTGCCACTGCTCTGCTCGCGCATCGCCGCTCCGGGGGCTCAGGGTCGTGGCACGGTAGGGTCCCGTGCCGTTCGGGTGTGGTGAGCTAGTGGGCCGAGGGTGCCCGAGCCGGTCGGCCCACAGCCCGACCCGGTGCACCCCCGTCGCGCGCGCCCCACGCTCAGCCTCGCTGTCACCGCCTCCTGCTCCGTCTCCTGCTCCGCTCCCTGGGCTCCTCCCTCGGCCGGGCATCCCAGGAATCGGCAGCAGAGTCGACAGTTAGATGTTCCGCGAAACATATACACGCCAGACGGCTCACTCCCCGAGGGGTCGCATGATCCTGCTCGCCCATTCGTACTTTCTGGCCGACGACCCCAAGCAGCACGCGCGGATGAAGCCCTACCCGCCGCTCGCCACGCTCCTCGCGGCGGCGCTCCTCCGCAAGCATGGCCACGAGGTGGCCCTCTTCGACGCCATGCTCGAGCCCGGCACCGATGCCTTCCGCACCAGGCTCCGCGACACGCGCCCGGCGGTGGTCGGGATCCTCGAGGACAACTTCAACTACGTGACCAAGATGTGCACCGTGCGCATGCGCCAGGCGACCGTCGAGATGATCGGCGCCGCCCGCGAGCACGGCTGCCGCGTGGTGGTCAACGGCTCCGACGCCGCCGACCGCCCGGCGCTCTACCTGGATGCCGGCGCCGACGCCGTGCTGCGCGGCGAGGCCGAGATGGGGATGCTCGCCCTCGCCGACCTCTGGCGCGACGCCCCGACCGCCCGCGGCTCGGCGCTCGCCGCCCTCCCCGGCCTGGCGCTCCGCGACGACGCCGGTGCCGTGCGCCACACGCCGCCCCGCCCCGCCCTGCGCGATCTGGACGCGCTCCCGCTGCCGGCCTGGGACCTGGTGGACGTGGAGGCCTACCGTCGCGCGTGGACCGCCGCGCACGGGCGCTTCTCCTGGAACGTGGTGACCTCGCGCGGCTGCCCCTTCGGCTGCAACTGGTGCGCGAAGCCGGTGTTCGGGCGGCGCTACAGCCAGCGCTCGCCCGGCGCCGTCGCCGAGGAGATGCGCCGGCTCAAGGACGAGATCGCACCCGACCACATCTGGTTCGCGGACGACATCTTCGGCCTCACGCCCCGCTGGGTGACGGAGTTCGCGCGGGCGGTGCGGGCGGCGGACGCGCGCACGCCCTTCATGCTGCAGTCGCGCGTGGACCTCATGCGCCCCGACGTCGTGGCCGCGCTGGCCGAGGCGGGCGCCGAGGAGGTGTGGCTCGGCGTGGAGTCGGGCTCGCAGAAGATCCTCGATGCGATGGACAAGGCGACGAAGCTGGAGGAGATCCGCGCCGCCACCCGTGCCCTCAAGGCGCAGGGCGTGCGCGCCTGCTGGTTCCTGCAGCTCGGCTATCCGTCGGAGACGTGGGAGGACCTGCTCCGCACGCGCGACCTCGTCCGCGACGAGCGACCCGACGACATCGGCGTCTCGGTGGCCTATCCGCTGCCGGGCACCAAGTTCCACGCCGCCGTGCAGGCGCAGCTCGGTGCGCGACAGAACTGGGAGCACACCGACGATCTGGCGATGCTCTTCCGCGGCACGTACGACACCGGCTTCTACCGCCGCGTCCGCGACGTGCTGCACGACGAGGTCCGCAGCGGCGCGGCCGACGACGCGAGCTGGCGGGCGCTCGAGCGCGACGAGGGCGCCCACCGCTCGGCGCACCCCTTCCATCCCGCCGTGCGCTGAGCCGTGCCGGCCCTCCCGCTCCCCCCGGCCGCACGGGCCTTCGACGCCGTCGCCGCGTCGTTCGACGAGCGCTACGGCGCCTGGCGCAGCGTGGACGCGCAGCGGCGTGCCGTGCGCGCCGTGCTGTTGCGGGCGTTCCCGCGCGGCGCGCACGTGCTGGAGATCGGCGGCGGCACCGGCGAGGACGCGCGCTGGCTGGCGCGGCACGGCCGCACGGTGCAGCTCACCGACGCCTCGCCGAGCATGATCCGCGTGGCGGCGGCCAAGCTGCGCCCCCACACCCTGCCCGCGCCGCTCGTGCTGCCGGCCGAGGGGCTGGCGCAGCTGGCCGAGGCGCGCCAGGCGGCCGGCGAGACGCCCTTCGACGGCGCCTTCTCCAACTTCGCCGCCCTCAACTGCGTGGCCGACCTGGCGCCGGTGGGGCAGGCGCTGGCGCGGCTGGTGCGCCCGGGGGGGCAGCTCGTCCTCGTCCTCTTCGGCCCCTGCCCGCCAGGCGAGGTGGTGGTGCAGCTCGCCCGGCGCGAGCCGCGAGCCGCCCTGCGCCGGCTGGCGCGCGGCGACGTGCCGGCGCGGCTGGGCGGGCGCGAGTTCACGGTCCGCTATCACCGCCCCGGCCAGGTCACGCGTGCGCTGGCGCCGTGGTTCCAGCCGGTGGCGCGGCGCGGCATCGGCGTCTTCGTGCCGCCGAGCGCCGCCGAGCCGTGGATCTCGCACCACCCCCGGATCCTGCAGGTCATGGAGGCGCTGGACCGCGTCGCGTCGCGGCCGCTCGCCCTCCTCGGCGACCATCTGCTCTTCCAGCTCGAGCGCACGCGCGTGCCGGCGGAGGGTCGGTGACGCACGCCGCGCCCTCGCCGCAGGCCCGCTTCCGCGCCGCGTACGGCGAGCACCGTGCGGCCGAGGGGCGCCGGCACGACGGGGCCGAGCTGCTCGCACTCCCCTACCTGCGCGCGGGCCCGCTCGCCCGGCAGTGGCGGGTGCGCGCGCGCAGCTTCGATGCCTTCGTGCATCACGTGCTGCGCCCGGCCGCGCGCGCGCGGGGACAGCCCCTCCGCGTGCTCGACCTCGGCGCGGGCAACGGGTGGCTCTGCTACCGCGTCGCGCTGGCGGGGCACCACGCGCTGGCGGTGGACGTGCGCGACGACGACGTCGACGGGCTCGCCGCGGCCGGGCCGTACCTGCGCCTGACGTCAGGCCGCCTCCAGCGCGCCGCCGCCTCCTTCGATGCGCTGCCGCTGCGCGCCGGGAGCGTCGACCTGGCGGTGTTCAACGCGTCGCTGCACTACGCGCTCGACCTGGCCGCGGTGCTGCGCGAGGCGCGGCGCGTCGTGCGGCCGGGCGGCCGCGTCGTCGTCCTCGACTCCCCGTTCTACACCTCCGACGCGGCCGGGGCGGCGATGGTGGCCGAGAAGCGGTGCGAGGCGGCGGCGCTCTTCGGCGACCGCGCCGACGCGCTGCTCGGGCTGCCGTTCATCGAGTACCTCACGCGCGAGCGGCTGGAGCGCGCCTCGCGGGGGCTGGGGCTCGCCTGGCGACGCCACCGCGTGCGCTACCCGCTCTGGTACGAGGCCCGCCCGCTGCTCGCCTGGCTCCGCCGCCGGCGCCCGCCGTCGCGCTTCGATCTCTGGGAATGCACCACGCCTGCGTCCGGGTCCACTGCGCCCACTGCCTCCCCTCCGTGAGCAACGTCGCATGATCCTCTTCGTGAACCCGCGCGCCACCCGGCCCGGGAACCGTCGCTTCCCGCTCTCCGTCATGGCCGTGGGCGCGGCGCTGCCCGAGGGCACCGGCTGGGAGATCGTCGACGGCAACCGGCCCGACGTCGACGTGCTCGGCGAGCTGCTGGCGCGCATCGACGCGCGGGCCGGCGGGCCGGACCCGGTGCGCGCCGTGGCCTTCACCGTCATGCCGGGGCCGCAGCTGGTGAGCGCGGTGCCGCTGGCCCGCGCCCTCAAGGCGCATCATCCACGGATGCCCATCATCTGGGGCGGGAACTTCCCCAGCCTCTACCCCGCGCCGGTGCTCAACGCGCCGTACGTGGACTGGGCGGTGCGCGGGCAGGGCGAGGAGACGTTCGTCGAGCTGCTGGAGGTGCTCGACGGCCGGCGCGACCCGACGACGGTGGCCGGCCTGGCCTTCCGCCAGCCGGACGGCAGCCACTGGATCGGCCCGGAGCGGCACTGGCGCGGGCCCGACGAGCTGCCCGCGCCGCCGTACCACAAGATCCCGGTGGACGACTACCTGCACCCCACCTTCCTCGGTCGCCGCTCCGGCGTGTACCAGGCGTCCATCGGCTGCCCGTACGGCTGCAGGTTCTGCGGCGTCATCTCCGTCTTCGGGCGCCGCGAGCGGCAGGAGTCGCCGGCGCGCACGGCCGAGCACCTGACGTTCCTGGCGCGCGCGCACGGCATGGACTCGGTGCACTTCTACGACAACAACTTCTTCGTCGGCGAGGATCGCGCGCGCGAGCTGGCGGAGCGCCTCGCGCCGCTCGGCCTGCGCTGGTGGTGCGAGGCGCGCGTGGACGCGCTCACCCGGTTCGGCGACGACACGTGGCGGCTGCTCAAGCGCGCCGGCCTGACGATGGTGTTCTGCGGCGCGGAGTCGGGCTCGGACGCCGTGCTGCGGAAGATGAACAAGGGGACGACGACGGCGCAGATCCTCGAGGTGGCCGCACGCGCGCGCACGCACGGCATCATCCCCGAGTTCTCCTTCGTCTTCGGCGATCCGGACGAGCCGGAGCGCGAGATCGAGCACACGCTGGCCTTCGTGCGCCGCCTCAAGGCGGTGAACCCGGCGATGGAGCTGATCAGCTACTTCTACACGCCCACGCCGCAGCGCAGCGGCACCTACGGCGACGTGGACGCGCTGGCCGGCACGCCCGACACGCTGGAGGAGTGGACGGAGCCGGCGTGGGTGGCGTGGATGACGCACGAGGATCCGCAGGTCCCGTGGCTCGACCGGCGGCTCAAGGCGCGCGTGGAGGACTTCGAGCTGGTGCTGCGCAGCCGCTTCCCGTCGGTGCACGACCATCGCACGCGCGCCTGGGGGAAGGCGCTCGGCCGCCTGCTGGCGCGGCGGCGCTGGACGCGCGGCGACTACGCCGACCCGCGCGTGCTGCGTACGGTGCGCCGCTGGGCGTCGGTGGCGCCGCCGGACACGCAGGCGTACGGGCACCTCCGCCCGCCATCGCCCGCCGCAGCCGACGTGCCCGCGGCGCCCGGCGGGCAGCCCACGGCGACCGTCAGCGGGTGAGCGCATGGTCGCGCTGCCGGCCCGCGAGGGGTACCGACTGTGGGCGCCGCACTACGCGGCGGAGACGGCCATCAGCTTCCTGGAGGACCGGCTCGTCGCCCGGCTGCGCCTGCCGGTCGCCGGCCGCAGCCTGCTCGACGTGGGCTGCGGATCGGCGCGGCGGCTGGCGGCGGCGCGAGTGGCCGGGGCGGCGCCGGCCGTGGGCGTGGACCTCACCCCCGAGATGCTGGCGCGCGCGCTCGAGCCGCAGCTGCTCGCGGCGGCCGACGTGCGTGCGCTCCCCTTCGCGGCGGCCACGTTCGACGTCGTCTGGTGCCGCCTGGTCATCGGCCACCTGGCCGAGCCGACGCTCGCCTACGCCGAGCTGGGGCGCGTCTGCCGGCCGGGAGGGACGGTGGTGGTGACCGACTTCCATCCCGACGCGGCGGCCGCGGGCCACCGCCGCACCTTCCGCGACGCGACCGGGGTGGTGCGCGAGGTGGAGCATCACGTCCACGCGCCGACGAGGCACGCGGCCGCGGCGCGCGCGGCGGGGCTGGCGCCGGTGGCGCGGCGCGACGGCGCCGTGGGGCCGGCCGTGCGGGCGTTCTACGAGGCGGCGGAGCGGCTCGACGCGTACGAGGCGCAGCGGGGGCTGCGCGTCGTGCTGGCACTCGCCTACCGGCGCACGGCGTGAGGCCGCCCGCGTGAGGCTCCCGGCGTGAGACTCCCGACGTGAGGCTGCTCGTGGAGGCCACCAATGCCGCGGTGGGCGTGGACGGGAACCGCCTGGTGTCGCCGGCGGGGCGCTTCGACGTCGTGCTCCGCGTGCCGGACGGCGAGCTGCGCCCGGGGCTGGTCAACGCGCACGACCACCTGCACCGCAACCACTACGGCCGCCTGGGTCACCCGCCCTACGTCGACGCGTACGCGTGGGGCCGCGACATCCACACGCGCGAGCGGCGGGCGATCGCCGCCGCTCGCGCGCGACCGCGTCGCGAGGCGCTCGCCCGCGGCGCGTGGAAGAACCTGGTGGCGGGCGTCACCACGGTCGTGCACCACGACCCGTGGGAGCCCGCCTTCGATGACGCGTTCCCGCTGCGCGTGGCGCGCCTGCGCTGCGCGCACTCGCTGCGCCTGGAGCCCGACCTCGACCGCTGCCTGGCGGGTACCGGCCCGTTCGCCATCCACCTGGCCGAGGGGACGGACGCCGGCGCGGCCGACGAGGTGCGCGAGCTGGCGCGCCGCGGGCTGCTGGGACCGGAACTGCTCGCCGTGCACGTGGTGGGCGCGGACGACGACGGCGTGCGGCGGCTGCGCGAGGCCGGCGCGGCGATCGTCTGGTGTCCCACCTCCAACCTCTTCCTCTTCGACCGCACCGCGCCACCGGCGCTCCTCGCGCCGGGTACGGACGTGCTGCTCGGCAGCGACTCGCTGCTCACCGGCGCCGGCACGCTGCTCGACGAGCTGCGCGCCGCGCGAGCGCTCGGTCTCGTGGCCGACGAGCGACTGGAGGCGGCGGTCGGGGCGACGGCGGCACGCCGGCTGGGCCTGCCCACGCCATCGCTGGCGCCGGGCGCGCACGCCGACCTGGTGGTGCTGCGCCGGCCGCTGCTCGAGGCGACGGCGAGCGACGTGGCGCTGGTGATCGCCGATGGCGTGCCGCGCGTGCTCGCCCCCGAGCTGGCTCCGGCACTCGGCGCGGCGCGGGCGCTGGGCCGGCCGGCCACGCTGCACGGCGTGACGCGGTGGATCTGCGATCAGGCGTGCGAATCGTGGCCGGGCGCGTCGGCGCGCGGTGCCCGCCCGTCCGGCGGTACCTGCCACGACACGCGCCCGGCGAGCAGCCGGCGGACGCGGCCGTGATATACCAGCAGGCTGTCGCGCCACGGGCGCCCGGGCACGGGAAGCGCCATCAGGGCGAGGCGGCGCATCGTGTCCAGCGGGCCGGTGGTCCACATCAGGCGCTCGGCGAGCGAGACGCGGGCCTGCACGGCCGGTGCGGTGGGCGTGAGGCCGTCGGCGATGCGGCGGGTGCGCGGCGTGGCCGTGGCCCGCGCACGCGCGACGAGCGCCGCGTCGATGGTGCCGGGCGCCAGCCGCTCGACGAGCGCGAACGCCGGGTAGGTGAAGCGCACCGCGCCGGAGCGCTCGAGCAGCTCCGTGACGGCGGCCCAGTCCAGCAGCCCGCGTGCATCGTCGCGCCGGACGACCAGGACCAGCTCGATCAGTCGCAGCAGGCGCGACGAGTAGAGCTCGCCGGAGAGATGGGTGGCGAGGAGGCTCACGAGCAGCGGCTGCCCGGCCACGCGGACCGGCACGCCCACCGCGCGGAACGTGTCGTCGACGCCCGTCGGTGCGCCGAGGCGCACGTCGTAGGGCCGCGTGTGCTCGAAGTTGAGTCCGTCGTGCAGCTCCAGCTTCCAGCGGTCGCGCGCGTGCCACAGTTCGAACGAGCGCGTTCGGCCGTCGTCGTCCGGCGGGTACCAGTCACGCTTGTAGGGCGTGGCGACGAGATCGCTCGCCCGGAAGTCGACGTCCCGCAGCGCCGTCTCGGCACGTGCCACGTCGCCCGGCGCGACGAGCACGTCGACGTCGGCGATGGGGCGCGCGCCGGGCTCGGGGAAGTAGGCATGCGCCGTGTGGAAGCCCTTGACCACCACCGGCGCCAGCCCTGCCGCGTGGAGCGCGGCGAGTGCCGGCCGTACCCCCGCCGTGATGCGCTCCATCCGCCGCCGGCCCTGCTCCAGGTGGCGCGCGAGCACGGCCGCCACCGGCTCGCTCGCGTCGAGGGCGCCGCGCTCCAGCCAGTGACCGAGCAGCGGTCCCGTGCCGGAGAGCAGCGCGGCGATGCCGATGGCGTACGCGTCGCGGCCGTCCGCCGCACCGAGCGTGGCGCGCTCGTCGCGCAGGATGGCGGCCACCGCACGCCCGATGGCGTCCGCTGCCGGCTGCAACGTGCCCGGCTCGAGGGCCGGCCAGAGTGCCGCGGGATCGCCGGTCGCCAACCACGC
>DASTRO010000203.1:0-8357 GCA_035761165.1 Gemmatimonadaceae bacterium
GCCCTCGGCGCGCTGCACGGCGTCAACCCGGCGATGGGCTGGCTCTTCGCGGTGGGGCGCGGGCTGCAGGCGCGGGACCGGCGCGCGCTCTGGCGCGCGCTCGGCCCGCTCGCCCTCGGGCACGCGCTGGCGATCGGCGCCGCTCTGCTGCTCGCGGGGCTGCTCGGCCGGGTGCTGCCGCTGGGCTGGCTCCGCTGGGTCGTGGCCGCGGCGCTACTCGGCGTCGCCCTCGACGGGCTCGTGCGCCACCGCCACCCGTCGCTGGGCGGCATGCACGTGAGCGCGCGGGAGCTGACCGCGTGGTCCTTCCTCATGGCCTCCGCCCACGGCGCGGGGCTCATGGTACTGCCGTTCGTGCTCGGCGCCGCGCCGCCGACGCTCGCGGCCATGCCGCAGCACCATCACGTCGCGCCGCTCGCCGGCGAGGTCGCCTCACCGTTCCTCGTGGCGGGGGTCGGCGGCGCGGACGCGATCGGGGTGGCGGCGCCGCTGATCCACACCCTCGGCTACCTGGTGGTGACGGGCGCGCTCGCCATGGTCGTCTACGAGAAGGTGGGCGTGCGCATCCTGCGCCGCGCGTGGATCAACCTGGACCTGGTCTGGGCCGCGGCGATGGTCGCGGCGGCGCTGCTGGCCGTGGTGTCGTGAGCGGCGGCTCGGCCCAGGCGTGCGGACGCGGCGCGGCGACGTCGGCGTCCTGACCGAGGAAGCGGCGCACCTCGTCGAGGAAGCGCGCCCACGCCGCCTCGTGCTCGAGCAGGATGTGGTTGCGGCTCTCGAGCGGGACGAAGCGGGCGTCGGGGAGGAGCGCCGCGAGGCGGCGGCCCTGGTCGAAGGGCACCTGGGCGTCGCCGGTCGCGTGCAGCACGAGCGCCGGCGCCCGCACGCGCGGCGCGAGGTCGGTCACGTCCAGCTCCGCCGCCGCGGTGCGCAGGCGGACGGCGATCTCGGGCGTCGTCGTGATGCGCTGCAGCTCGCTGAACCAGTGCATCTGCTCGGGCGTGCCGTCGGGGACGAACCGCGCCGCGAAGAAGAGGCGGAAGGCGGGGTTGTCGTGTCCCCAGTAGAGTGGCATGCGGCGCGTCAGCATCGTCGCCTCCTCGAGCTCCGCCGGCGTGCGCGCCCGCGCGAGCGCGCCCTGCACGAAGCCGCCGTAGAGCACCAGCCGGCTGACCCGCTCCGGGTGGCGCACCGCGTAGGCGACCGCCACGGCGCACCCCTGCGAGAGGCCGAGCAACGGGAAGCGCTCGATCCCCGCCACGTCCACCACGGTCTCGAGGTCGCGCACGAACGCGTCCAGGCCGATGTCGGCCACGTCGTGGTCGGAGAGCCCGCAGCCACGCTGGTCGTAGCGGACGAGCGTCCGGTCGCGCGACAGCTCGCGCAGCCAGTGGCGCCAGACGGGGCTCTCCCAGTCGTACTCCAGATGCGTCATCCAGTTGGCCGGCTTGACGAGCGGCGGGCCCGCCCCGCTGGTCGCGTAGGCGATGCGGACGCCGTCGGCCGCGGTGCAGACCCGGATCCGCTGCTCGGGCACCTCCACGCTCGCCGCCGGCGCGGCGCCGCGCTCCTCGACGTCGGCGACGACGCGGAAGCCGAGCCCGTGGACGGTCCGGATCACCCGCTGCGCGGCGCCGTCGTCGCCCACCGCCTGCCGCGCCTGCTTGATCCGGCTGTTCAGCGTCGTCGGCGCGACGTAGCGCTGGCCCCAGACGCCGTCGAGCAGCTCCCCCTTCGTCACCAGCCGGTCGCGATGCGCGAACAGATAGGCCAGCACGTCGAACACCTGAGGCTCCACGTGCTGGCGCTCGCTGGCGTGACGCAGCTCGTGCAGGCGGGTGTCGAGCTCGTAGTCGCCGAACGAATAGATCACGCCGTCAGGCGGGGGCATCGGCATGCGGTCGCACCAGGCGGGGGCGAGGACGTGCGACGGGCGTGCGAATGCCTGCACGTTGCGGCGGGGCCACAGGGCACGCAAGAGAATTCGCGGCCGCGCCCGAGCGACGGGGCGACGTGCCTCGCGCCTCACCCCGCTCCGCGCCGCATCGCCGCCACCTCCGCCTCGCTCGGCGGCCGCACCTTGAGCACGCTCTCCTTGCGGATCTCCACCGTGCCCGGCTTCGCCCCGCGCGGCTTCGACACGTGGCGCCCTTCCGTCATCGAGACGGGGACCACGCCGCCCGTGCGCGCCTTGCTGTGGTACACCGCGAGCGCCGCCGCCCGCTCCAGCGTCGCGCGGTCCGGCTCCCGGTCGGCGGGCACGCGCAGCACGACGTGCCCGCCGGGCATCCCGCGCACGTGGAACCAGCGGTCGTTCGGCTTCGCCAGCTTGATGCTCACGTAGTCGTTCGCGGCGTCCGTGCGGCCGGCGAACGCCTGCCAGCCGTCGGGGAGCTCGTACTCGAGCACGCCGGTCGGCGTCCGGAGGTGGGAGCGGTCGGGAGGGGGCACGCGGGTACGGGGGAACGCGGGACGATGGGACGGGCGAGGTAGCGGTCACGGTCGGGACGATCCACGGTCGCGACGCACGGCGCGGCATGGCACGACCGGGGAGGCCGGCGATCGGGGCAATCTACCAGCGCGCCTTCGGCTCGCGTCCCCACGTTCAGCGGAGCGCCTCGCGCAGCGCCGCCGCGAACGCCTCCGGCTGCTCGAGCGCGGGATCGTCGGCGCTGCCGTCGATGACGCGGAGCGGCCAGCCGTAGCGGGCGCTCGTGCCCTCCGCGACGGTGAGCGGCGTGGCGAGGTCGTGCCGGCCCCAGATGAGCGTGGTGGGCACGGTGATCCGCGCCAGCTCGTCCGCCGGGATGGGCGGCCCGCCGAACGCGCCCATGAGCGCGCCGAGCGCCGCGTGCACGCCCGGCGCGGCGATGCGGTCCAGGTTGTAGGCGGCGAACGCGTCCCACCGCTCGTCCCCCATGCGTCGCTGCAGGGCGTCGAGGTCGTGCGCGCAGTACCGCCAGAGCTCGTCGTGCGTGCGCGCGCTCGGCTGCGCCAGGAACCCCTCCAGCGCGCGGCCGAACTCCGGTGCCGGCTGGAAGGGGACGAGGCCGAGCGTGTCCACCAGCACGAGCCGATCGAGCTCGTCGCCCCGCGTGGCGGCGAAGCGGGCCGCGATGGCGCCGCCGAGTGCGTAGCCCACCAGTGCGGGCGGCGAGGGACAGGTGTGCGCGATCAGCTCCCCGAGCCAGGCGAGCACGCGCGCCGCGTCGGGCGGGCCGTCCGCGAGCTCCGAGCTGCCGTGGCCGGGCAGGTCCGGGGCGACGATCCGATGCGTGCCGACCAGCGCCGGGATCACGCGCATCCAGTGCGTCGCGTTGCCCGCCGGTCCGTGCAGCAGGACCACCGGCGGTCCATCGCCGCCCTCGAGCAGGGCGGTCGGGAGGCCGGCCAGCTCCAGCCGTCGCTCCACGACCGGGAGCCCGGCCAGGAGCCGTTCGCGCGCGTCGCTCGCGCCGGCGTATCCGGTGCGCTCCCTCGTTGCGTGTGGTGCAGTCATCGTCGCCTCCCAGATCAGGGGTCAGGGGTCAGGGGTCAGGGGTCGCACGATCGTTCCCCATGACGTTGGGAGGCGGCGGGCATCGCCGCTTCGGGCGAACCATGCAGGCGCGCGCGGTCGGCGGGTGGGTAGTTCGATGTAGACGCCGCGACGGGCTAGACGAGGCCGTGCCGGTACGCGTACGCCGTCGCGGCCGCCCGGGTGGACAGCTCCAGCTTGAGGAAGATGTTGCTCACGTGGCGCGCCACGGTCTTCTCGCTGATGCGCAGCTCGGCGGCGATGGCGCGGTTGGTCTCGCCGGTGGCGAGGCGGCGGAGCACCTGCAGCTCGCGCGCGGTGAGCGCCCCGGCCGCCCGAGGCGGGCGCGGGCGGGCGAGCGCCTCCACGGCCGCGAGGTCCGGTGCGGCGCCGAGCCGCTGGAAGGCCCAGTGGGCCGCGTCGAGCTCCAGCAGGGCGCTCTCCTCGTCCCCGAGCGTCCGGCAGGCGCGGCCGAGGAGCGTGCGCACACGCGCCGCCTCGTAGGGCGCCTCCAGCTCCTGCCAGCGGCTCCACGCCTCGCGCAGCGCCGCGACGGCGTCGCCCGTCTCGCCCGCCGCGAGGAGGACGGCCCCCCGCGCGTGGGCGGCGACGGCGTGCAGGAACGATGCGCCGACGTCGGCGGCCGCCGCCGCCAGCTCGTCCGCGGCGGCGTGCGCGGCGGGGAGCTCGCGCGCGGCGAGCATGATCTCGACGTGCGCGGGGAGCAGCCGGCAGCGGTGCCGGCGCTCCGCGGCCTCGTCCAGCGCGCGCCGGATCGCCGTCACCGCGGCGTCCACCTGCCCCTGGGCGAGCCGGAGCTGCGCCAGGCCGGGCAGGGGCGTGCGCCCCCAGCGGCTCGCCTGCCGATACGCGGCCTCGGCCTCGGCCAGCTCGCCGCGGAGCCGGTGCAGCTCCCCCAACTGGTAGAAGGCCGATCCGGGCGGCGACAGGTCGGGGCTCTGGCCGCACCGCTCCACCGCCTGTCGCGCCGCCTCCGCCGCGTCCGGCCAGGCGCCGTGCAGCAGCAGGACCTCGGCCCGGCGCACGAGGCACTCGCCGCTGTACGGCACCAGGTCGGGCTGCGCGGCGCACCACCGCGTGAGCGCCGTCGTCCATTCCCGCGCGCGGCGGAGGTCGAAGATCTCCAGGCATCCCGAGATCACGCCGCAGTATACGTCGCCGGTGACGACGGGGGAGACCTCGCCCGCCTCGATGGCGACCATGGAGTCGTCGAGCAGCGCGACGCCGGCGCTGCTCTCTCCCAGGCGGATGAGCGCGCGGCCGCGACCGTGCCGGGCGAGCGCGAGCAGGTCCTGGTCGGCGAAGCGCCTACCGATCTCCGCCGCCTCGCCGAACGCCGCGGCCGCACCCGCGTGGTCGCCGTCGACGATGCAGCGGAAGGCGTCGAGCGAGCGCAGGTAGCCCCGCTCCACGCAATCGCTCCCCGCATCGTCCAGCAGCCGCCGCGCCCGGGCGACCCACGCGCCGCCACGGGCCAGGTCGCCCCGGTCGAGCAGGCCGTGGGCGAGCCAGAACGCGCACCGGGCCGCCCGCTCCACGTCGTGCTCGCGCAGGCACTCCCGGTGCGCCCGCGTCCAGAGGCGGGCGCTCTCGATGTCCCGACCGACCAGGTAGGCGGCCGTCGCGAGCCGCTCCAGGTCGGGGAGCGCGAGCGGCGACTCCGCGTCGGCCGCCGACAGTCGCGCGTACGCGTCGCCCCACGCCTGCCGCGCGAACGACTCGCGGCCCCGCTCGAGCTCGCCGGCGGTGGTCATGGCTCCTCCCACGAGGGGCGCGGGCGGCGCGGCGGCGGGCTCCCCGCCCCGGGGCCGGCCCGACCGCCCCGCCCACGCGTCCGGCGAATCCCGCGCCCCGCTCACGAACGCAATTCCGCGCATGCGCGCGGTGTCAAGGCGTTCCCCGCCCGGCGGGTCGCCGGGCGGGGGCCTGCTCACCCGGCGACCGGCGCCGTCGTCGCCCCCATTCCCTCGAGCAGCTCGCGGTACCACTGCTGCGCCGCCCGCAGTCGCTCCTCGAGCCCCGCACACCCCCACACCACGCTCAGCGTCGCACGCGTGCTCGCGTGCGTCTTGGTCCGCTGCGCGTCGCGCACCGCATTCGCGCACGGCCCCTCGGCGTCGAACAGGCAGAGCAACCCGCCGAGGTCGATCTCCTGCCCGGAGGCGTTGAAGACGTAGCTCGCCCCCGCCGGCGCGATGCCGATGCGGAAGGCGGGGCCGACCGCGCGGTCGAGATCCACGACGCTGATCGGGAGGCCGCTGTGCAGCGACACCACGTTGCACGCGTCCACCGCCGGGTTGATCGGACCGAGCGCCCCCTCGGTCGCGGCGCGCACGAGGTACTCGGAGGCGGGCTTGCCGCGGCCGGTGGGCTTGTAGCCGCCATGGCGCAGCAGGTCGCGGATGGCCGCGCGCACGCCCTCGTCGCGCCGCAGCGGCGCGGCCGCGTCCGCGTCGAGCGCGGCGAGCACCGCGGGTGGCGTGGCGAGCTCGCCGAGAGGGGCGGGAAATTCCGTGGTGAACGCGGCCACGCGCAGCGTCGGGTGGTCGTCCACCTGCAGTTGGACGTCGTGCACGGTGGCCTAGACGTGGTGGTCGCCCGCCGGCGCGACCGCCTCGCCGGGCGGCGGGGCGGGGATGGCCTGCTCGGCCTCCTCCGGGTTCTGCGCGCCGAAGAGCACCGCCGCGGCCGCGCCACCGACGAGCGGCCCCACCAGGTAGAGCCACACGTGCGCGAGCGTGCCGCCGCCGAGGAGCGTGCTCACGAGCGCCGGCCCGACGCCCACCGCCGGGTTGAACGCGCCGCCCGAGAGGCCCCCGACCGCGAACGCGCCCGCCGTCACCGTGAAGCCGATGGCGAGCCCGAAGTACGAGTTCCCCTCCGTCTGCCGCGAGGTGGCGGTGTTCAGCACGACCAGCGCGAGCGCGAAGGTGAAGAGCGCCTCGGCCAGCAGCGCGGCGCCCGCGCCCACGTCCGCGCCGGGCGCCGGCGTGAAGGTGCGCCCCGTCAGCGCGTAGGAGGTGAGCGCGGCCAGCACCGCGCCGACGAGCTGCGCGAGCCAGTAGGGGAGCACGTCGCGGCCGGGCAGCTTGCCGCGCATCCAGACGGCGAGCGTCACCGCCGGGTTGTAGTGCGCGCCGGAGACGTGCCCGCCCATGTAGACCATCACCATGAGCACCGATCCGATGGCCACCGGAGCCAGCGGGGTGCCGGTGGCGGCGGTGAGCCCGATCGTCAGCACGAGGAAGAAGGTGCCGACGATCTCGGTGAGAGAGGTGACCATGCAGCGATCCGGTTTGTCGGGGAGGAGCGGCGAGCGCGGCCCGCGGCGGACGCGTCCGCCGCGGGCCGGAGCGAAGTTGCCACGTTGGGGCCCGGATCGCCAGCGCCGGCTCGCGCGTGGGACGCGCGCGTCCCGCGCGCGAGCCGTCAGGGCGCGGCGCGGCGGGCCGCTCAGTCGATCCGCGTCAGCTGCGTGAGCGCGATGCGGTACTCCTTCGCCTGCGCGTCGTACGTCACGTGGTACGCCGCCGGGTAGTAGCCGGGCGTGCGCACCTGCGCCGGGAGCGGCAGCGGCATCACGCTGTCGCGCTGCGCGGGCGTCGTGGCCGTCTTGCGGCCGAGGATGAAGGCGCGCGTCACCATCGGCTCGTCGAAGATGAAGGCGCCGTCCCACGAGCCGTGGAGGAAGGTCGTCGTGAACGGGCGGTAGCCGGCGGGGTTGCCGAGCATCCCCTGCAGCTCGGGGGTGCGCAGATCCACCCAGTGCGTGCCCATGCGCGGCACGGCGACGATCGGCTGCCCCGGCGCGGCGAGCGCCATGAAGTGCTCGGGACGCTCCGCCTCCGGCGGCAGGTTCGCCGACGCGGCGAGGAACGCCGCCTGGCCGAGTGCGACAGGGTCGATGGCGTTCCGCACGGCCGGCGGCACGGTGTAGAAGTGGAAGTCGAAGTGCGGGACGTCGTACACGCCCGGTGGCTCGTGCCCGCCCGGGTTCCAGTCGAGCTCGACGAAGCGGTAGGGCGTCGGATTGTGGACGGGCAGGGCGAGGTCGTAGACGTGCGAATTGCCGTGCGCGTGCGGATCGCCGTCCGCGGGCATCGGCATCTGCATCGGCGCCGGCAGCCCCTCGAGGGCGGCCTCGTCGAGCGCCACGCCGACCTCGATCGGCGCGCCGCCCCGCCTCTGGTCGATGACGACGTAGGTGCGGGCGTGGCCGTGACCGACGGCGACGGGCGTGCCGTACTGCCGGTGCACGCCGGGGGCATCGGTGCCGTGCCGGTCGGCCACCGCGGTCTCGGTGAGGGCGTCGCAGCCGGCCAGGGCGAGGGCCACGGCGGCGACGGTGAGTGGGAGGCCCGTGAGGGCTCGGAGGTTCGGGCGCATGGTCGGGTCGTTCTCCGGGTCTGAGCTGATCTGAAGTCGGCTACCACCCGGCTGGCCGCGCGCGAGCGCATCGAGGGCCAGCCGCGCGTGAATGCTCGGCCCGATCGCGCATCGCCACATCGGACGAACGGCCCCGGACGAACGGCCCCGGACGAACGACCCCGGACGAACGACCCACCGCCGCACCGACGAGCGCGCCTTGCCCGCGGCTCGCCGGGGTGGCACATTCGCCCGCGTCGGTCGTCGCACCCGGGCCCTCAACCCTGGAGCGTATGTCCCCGCCCCCCGCCGGCCGTTCCGAGGCCGCCGCGCCGCGCCCGCTCACCCGGCGCGGCATGCTCTCCCTCTCCGCCGCCGCCCTGAGCACGCTCGGCATCGGGTCCCTGGCCGGCGCGTGCCGTCCCGGCGCGAGCGTCGCCGGCCGCGGGGCTCC
>DASTRO010000204.1:0-52168 GCA_035761165.1 Gemmatimonadaceae bacterium
CGGGAGCAGGCGTAGCAGCGCACGATAGGCGGCCAGGGGGCGGCGCGGCATCACGGGACCTCCGGCGAGTGCGCCAGCCGCCGCTGCGCCACGCGCACCACGTCGCGCATCCGCTCCACCTCGGTGGCGAGGGCGAGCCGGCCGGCAGGGGTGATGCGGAACCAGCGCTTGCGCCCGCCCTCGCCCGCGTCGGCAGCCGAAGGCGGGGCGCCGGCCAGCTCACGGATCCAGCCGTGCCCGCGCAGCTCGTCGAGCGAGCCGTAGAGCGTCACCGGCCAGAGCCGCAGCTCGCCGTCGGTGAGCTCGAGCACGTCGCGCATGATCCCCGAGCCGTGGCGCTCGCGCTCGGCGAGGGAGAGCAGGATGAAGAACCAGTGGCGGCGCATGGAGGGGGGCTGGCCCGGCGCCATTATACAGAACAGTATAATTCGCCGCAAGCATGCGCCGGGCGACGGGACGACGGCAGCCCAGCCCCCACTTCTCGAGTTCTCGAAAGAGGAGGCGGGCTGTCTCCGATCGATCCGCGTGCTCCGCGTGATCCGCGGCCGGCAGTTCCGCAGTCCCGCCGGCGCGCGGAGCGATTGCCGCGGCTACGGGTTCTCCGGCACGTTCGTGTTCGTCGAGCGCTCCGAGAGCGGGTACGGCAGCCACGCCACCTTGGCCTCCGTGTCCACGCGCCCGAAGCGGCGCTCGTCGGCCCAGTGGAGGCCGGTGAGATAGAGCGAGTAGGTGCGCTGCCGGTAGATCTCGTCCAGCACCGCCGCCTGCGTCGGGAGATCGGTGGCGTCCTTCTCCGACAGGCCGTTGGCCGTGCGCACGGCGTTGAGCGCCGTGCGTGCCTCGGGCAGGCGGTCGGCGCGGGCGTGCGCCTCGGCGCGGATGAGCGTCAGCTCGTCCTGCCGGAAGAGCTCGATCGGGTCCGTCTGGTCCAGGTAGACGGCCAGCCCCACCAGCGTCGCGCCGCCGAAGGCGCTCTGCGTCTCGTTCGTGGTGTAGCGGTCCACGCGCAGGTCGCCCGCCTCGGCGTTCGTGCGGAACGCCTGCAGCGCGGCGAAGTAGCCCAGCTCGTGGAAGACGCCGGTGAGCGGGTTGCGGTCGGTGCTGGTGTAGGTGATCAACGAGCTCGCCGTGGCCGGCACCTCGTTGGCGAAGGCGAGCGCCGCCTCGTAGTCGCCGGCGGCGAGCGCGTAGCGCGCCTGCAGCGCGCGGATCGTGCTGGGCAGGTCGAGCCCCGGCGAGAGGAGCGTCGTCGTGAACTCGTCCGAGGGCGCCTGCGCGTCGAGGTCGGCGCGGGCCGCGGCGAGCAGCTCGCGGGCGCGCGCCAGCACGTCGGCGCGCGGCGAGAAGGCGGGGTTGGGCTGCGACGGCTCGAGCGGGATCTGCTCGAAGCTCTCGATCAGCGTGCCGAAGGCCAGCGCCTTCATCGTGCGCGCCAGCGCCGTCATGCCGCTCTTCGTGCCCGGGGCGAGGGTGACGGCGTCGGCGTTGTTCAGGATGTCGTCCGCGGAGCGCACCACCTCGTACCACTTGGCCCAGAGGTCGAGCAGCTCCGGATTCGTCTCCTCGATCTCGGCGTTGGCGGTGGCGTCCGGGAAGTCCTGGAACTCGCGCTGCGTGCTCTGCGAGGCGTTGGTGTTCCCGAGCTCGCCGGAGACGAGGCCCGGGATCCAGACCGCCTCCTCGATGGCGTTGCCGACGCGCCCCTGGAGTCCGATGGTCACCGCCTTGAGGCCGGCGGGCGTGGAGAGCACGGCCTCCTCGGTGGCGGCGTTGGGATTGGTGACGTCGAGCGAACAGGCGGCCGCGCCGAGGGCGAGGGCGAGCAGGGCGGCGCGCGATGCGGCGTGCCCCGCGCGGCGCCACGACCGGCGCGCGGAGGCAGGGATGTCGATGGGCATGGCAGTGGTCTCGGCGCTCGTCAGAAGGTCAGGGTGACGCCGAGCGTCACGTTGCGCGGGATGGGCGTGGTGGCGAAGGAGAAGCCGCGCACCAGCGTGCGCTGCGCGCCGACGTTGGTCTCCGGGTCCCAGCCCGTGTAGTCGGTCCACGTCTTCAGGTTGCGGCCGGCCAGCGTGAGGGTGGCCGCGCTGGCGCGCACCGCCCGGGCGAGGCCGGCGGGCAGCGTGTAGCTGGCCGAGACCTCGCGCAGCTTCACGAAGGAGCCGTCCTCGATGTACTCCTCGAAGATGCTGCGCCGCGCCTGGAAGTAGCCGGTCGGCACCTCGCCGGTGAGCTCGCGCCCGTACTCGGCGCCGGAGCCGAAGGCCGGCGTCTCCAGCAGACGGCGGTCGAAGTTGAAGACGTCGAGCCCCTGCACGCCGTCCACCTGGACGCGGAAGGAGAGGGCGTCGCCGACGCGGAAGTCGTTGGCCACCGACCAGTAGAGGTCCGGGTTGGGGTCGCCGATGATCCGGCGCGGGCCGATGGCGGGGATGCCGACGATGTCGCCGTTGGCGTCCTGGATCGGGACGTCGTTCGCGTCGAGGATGCGCCCCTGCTCGTCGCGCACGTAGGTGGTGCCGAAGAAGTGGCCCGGCGGCTCGTCCGCCGCCACGCGGATGACGTTGAAGCTCTCGGGGATGAAGAAGGCGCCGCCGTCGCTCACCTGCGTCACCACGGGATCGTTCGTCGTCACCGTGACGCTGCTGTTCCAGCCCCAGGCGGCGCGCTCCACGTTCACCGAGCGCACGAGCAGCTCGAGCCCCGCGTTCTCCAGCACGCCCACGTTGGCCAGCTGCGAGAGGAAGCCGCTGGACGGGCGCACGGTCTTGGGCAGGATCAGGTCGGAGATGCGCTTGTCGAAGTACGTCGCCTCGATCCCCAGGCGGCCGCCGAGGAACTCGGCGTCGGCGCCGACCTCGATCTCGCGCTGCCGCTCGGGGCGCAGGTTCTCGTTCCCCTGCTGCGTGCTGTTCACCGCGCCGGCGTTGCTGCCGCTCGGCTCGAAGACGTAGTTGGAGAAGCGGTCGAAGCTGCCCGCCGGCTGGCCGCCGGAGTAGCCGAGCGCGGCGCGCAGGCGCAGCCGCGGCACGGCGCCGGCCAGGCTCTCCTGCCACCAGCCGAGCTGCGAGACGTCGAACGAGGCGCCGAACTTGGGGAAGTACTGCGTGCGCTCCTCCGAGCCGAAGGCGCTGGCCGCGTCGGCGCGCAGCGCGGCGGTGAGGAAGAGCATGTCGTTCACCCCCACCTGCTCCTGCGCGTAGAAGCCGAGCGTGCGACGGTCGTCACGCCCCTCGGAGGCGAACTGCCGGCTCCCCTGCACCGTCGGCGTGAGCAGCGCCAGGTCCTCGGCGCGCGCGGTGACGACGTCGTACTGCTGCCGCTGCCAGTTGGCGCCGAGGCTGGTCGTCAGCCGCACCGCGGGGGTGGCGTCGTAGACGTGGCTGACGTCGAGGTCGGAGTTGAGCAGCTTCGCGCGGTCGGAGGCGGAGATGGCGAGCCCCGGCGCCAGCGCCGCGGCGGACGAGTTGCGCGGCACGAACTGGCCGGCCGTCTCCGTGTAGGTGTCGTAGCCGAAGCGGTAGTCCACCGTGACGCCCCAGCCCGGCGTGCCGCGCAGCTGCACCCCGCCGATGAAGCGCGAGACCTCCTGCGGCGCGCGCCAGTTGGCGATGACCTCGAGCGGGTTGGCGAGCGCCTGGCCCTTGGGGAACTCCCCGGTCACGGGATCGCGCGTCAGGTCCCGGTCGTTGGACATGAAGAGGAAGCTCGTGAGCACGCCGTACTGCGCCACCAGCCCGCCGTTGGGCGTGAGGTTGGCGTCGCTGGAGATGTAGCTCGTGCTGACGCCGAGGTGGAGCCAGTCGTTGAGCTGGCGGTCCACGTTCACGCGCGCGTTGCGGCGCTGGTAGGTGGTGGAGCGCAGCACCCCCTCCTGGTCCACCAGCGAACCGGAGAGGAAGTACTGCGTGCGCTCGTCGCCGCCGGACAGCGAGAGCGTGGTGCCGTACTGCGCCGCCGTCTGGAAGATGTCGTCCTGGTAGTCGTGGCGCGTCACCGGCTCGCCGGCCGCGTTCACCGGCGCCCGGTTCACCGGCACGAAGCGCTCGACGTCGTCCATGCCGACCGTCTGCCGGAGCGTGTAGCGCGACGCACCGGCGCGGCCGCGCTTCGTGAAGATCTGCACGACGCCGTTGTTGGCGCGCGAGCCGTAGAGCGCCGCGGCGGCCGCGCCCTTCACGACCTCGATGTGGTCGATGTCGTTCGGGTCGAGGTCGGCCAGGCGGTTGCTGGAGTAGCCGCCGAGGTCGACGAGCTGCGTGGAGCTGTTGTCGACGATCACGCCGTCCACGACGTAGAGCGGCTCGGCGCTGCGGCTCAGCGTGGAGAGGCCGCGGATGCGCACGCTGGTGCCGCCGCCGGGCGTGCCGGAGTTGGGCGTGACGAGCGCCCCGGCCACCTTGCCGGCGAGGGCGACGTCGATCTGCGGCGTGGCCGCCTCGGCGATCTCCTCGCCGCCCACGGTGCTGAGCGTGGCGCCGAGCTTGGCGCGCTCGGTGGCCACGCCGGTGCCGGTGACCACCACCTGCGAGAGCTGCAGCACGTCGCGGCGGAGCGCGAAGTCGTGCGTGACCGTGCCGCTCGTCTCGGCGATGGTGTCGCGCACCGGCCGGAAGCCCACGAGGCGCGCGAGGAGGACGAGGGGCGGGCGCGGATCGCGCACGACGAGGCGGTAGGCGCCGTCGTCGCCGGCCAGCGTGCCGACGGTGGTGCCCTCGACGGTGATCTGCACACCGGCGATGGGGCGCCCGCCCTCGTCGGTGACGCGGCCCTGGACGGTGAGCTGCGCGCGCGCCGCCGCGGGGACGCCCAGGGCACAGAGCGCGGCCGCGAGGGCCGCGCGCCGGGTGAAGCCTGAGAGAGCTGGAGACATGAGGCCAGCCGATTCCGGGAATGAGTGGATCGCGCCGCCCGCGATGGCCGCGGCCGGCGGCGCGCGACGATACAGCGCCCGCGACGACGGCGTCAACGTCCGGCATGGAGCCGTACGGACTGCTTACCGCGACACTGCAGACATCGCTTGCGACGGGCGCGCCGCGGGTGACGCGCCGGCGGCCCACCGGTCGGGGGTACGACTCCTGCCTTCCCACGACCACACGAGCCGAACGGAGGAGCAGATGCCCGACCAGATCCCGATCGACCCCGGCGCGGAGGTGGGCGCCGAGGCACACGAGGGCGTGCACGAGGTGCTGCCCGACGTCGGCTACCAGCGGCTGGCGATCGTCAACGTGGCCTACGTGGGTGCCGCGGGGGCGAGCGACGGCGCGTGGGTGCTGGTGGACGCCGGCGTGACCGGCATGACGGGGCGCATCCTGCACGGCGTGGAGCACCGCTACGGACGCGGTGCGCGCCCGGCGGCGATCGTCATGACGCACGGCCACTTCGACCACGTGGGCGCGCTGCGGGAGCTGGCCGAGCGGTGGGACGTGCCGATCTACGCGCACGAGCTCGAGCTGCCCTACCTGGACGGCCGCGCCGCGTACCCGCCGCCCGACCCCTCGGTTGGGGGCGGCATGATGGCGCGGCTGTCGTCGCTCTATCCGCGCGGACCGGTGGACGTGCGCCCCTGGCTCCGCACGCTGCCGGCGGACGGCGCGGTGCCGGGGATGCCGGGCTGGCGCTGGCTGCACACGCCGGGACACGCCCCCGGGCACGTCGCCCTCTGGCGCGCCGCCGACCGCACGCTGCTCGCCGGCGACGCGGTGATCACGACGAAGCAGGAGTCCGCCTACGCGGTGCTGACGCAGAAGCCGGAGCTGCACGGCCCGCCGATGTACTTCACGCCGGACTGGCCGAGCGCGCGCACCTCGGTGGAGCGGCTGGCGGGGCTGGAGCCGGAGATCCTGGTGTCGGGCCACGGCCGGGCGATGCACGGCGCGGCGATGCGCGCGGCGCTGCACGCGCTGGCGCGCGACTTCGACCGCGTGGCGATCCCCGAGCACGGGCGTTACGTGCCCGACCGCGCGCCGGCGGGCGAGCGCGAGGCGCCGTAGCCGCCCCGGCCACGGCACCCGGCGCGGCCCCTGCCGCGGCGCCCAGCGCGGCGCGCCCACGGCACCCGAACGGGCGACCCGCTCCTCCCCCGTTCGGCCGATGGGCGGGGCGCGCGCCCGGTGACAACGTGAGGACGTCCCCGTTCCCGTCACGTCGTCACCCGGGCAGCCATCCCATGTCCAGCACCCTCGAAGCGCTCTCCACCGACCTCGCCGACGCCGTCGAGCGCGCGGGGCGGAGCGTGGTCGCCATCCACGCGCGCCGCCGCATCCCGGCGAGCGGCATCCTCTGGCGCGACGGGCTCGTCGTCGCCGCCGACCACACGGTGCAGAAGGAGGACGACGTGCGCATCACGCTCGCCGACGGCGAGACGCGGGCGAGCGTCGCCGGCCGCGACCCAAGCACCGACCTGTGCATCCTCCGCCTCGCCGACGGCGCGCATGGCGAGCCGGCCACGGTGGGGCGCGGCGCGCTGCGCGTCGGGCAGCTCGTGCTCGCCCTCGGGCGGCCCGGCGCGGCCGTCACGGCCAGCCTGGGCGTCGTCTCCGCGGTGGGGCCGGAGTGGCGCACCTGGCGCGGTGGACGCATCGATCGGTTCGTGCGCCTCGATCTCGCGATCCACGACGGCTTCTCCGGCGGCCCGCTGGTGGACGCGGGGGGTCGCGTCGTGGGGCTCGGCACCTCCGGGCTGGCGCGGGCCGCCGCGCTGGCCGTGCCCGCGGCCACCGTGGACCGCGTCGTCGACCAGCTCCTCGCCGGCGGCGGGCGGCTGCGCGCGGGCTACCTGGGCATCGCCACGCAGCCGGTGCGCATCCCCGAGGGCGTGCGCCAGCGCCTCACCCCCGTCGACGGGCGCGTGCCGGAGGTGGGGCTGCTGCTCGTGGCCGTGGAGCCCGGCGGGCCGGCGGAGCGCGCGGGCGTCCTCCTGGGCGACCTCCTCGTCGCGCTCGACGGCGAGCCCACGGAAGACCCGCGCGACGTGCTCGCCCTCCTCGGCCCCGACGCCGTGGGACGCGAGCTGCCGGCCGTCATCGTGCGCGCCGGCGCGCCCACCGCGCTCACCATCGCCGTCGCCGAGCACCCCGGCCGGAGCTGAGCCCATGTCCCTCCTCTCCATCACCGAGCTGCAGGGCGACCTCGCCGCCGTCGGGGCGGCGCTGCGGGCGGTGACGGTCGTCGTGCGCAACGGCGGCGCGCGCGACGGCGGCCGGACCGACGCGGGCGGCCACGGCTCGGGCATCGTCTGGACCGCCGACGGCACCATCGTCACCAACGCCCACGTCGCACGGTCGCCCGCGCCCACGGTGGTGCTGGCCGACGGGCGGGTGCTCCGCGCCCGGCTGGTGGCGCGCGACCCGCGGCGCGACCTGGCCGTGCTGCGCATCGCCCCGGAGGCGCTCGACGGCGTGCCGCTGCCGCGAGCGGTGATCGGTGCCCCGCGGGCGTTGCGCCCGGGCGAGCTGGTGGTGGCGCTCGGGCACCCCTTCGGCGTGGCGCACGCGCTGTCGGTGGGCGTGGTGCACGCCGCGCCCGGCGCGTGGCCGCCCGCCGCCACGGGCGCGTCCCCCTACGTCTGCGCCGACATCCGCCTCCTGCCGGGCAACTCCGGCGGGCCGCTGGCCGACGCACGCGGGCGCGTGGTGGGCGTCAACAGCATGGTGGTGGGCGGGCTCGGGGTGGCCATCTCGGCCGACGAGGTGCGCCGGCTGCTCGCCGCGCTCGCCCGGCGCGACGGCCGGCGCGCGGCCTGAGCGCGCCGGGTCCGCACGTCGTGACGCGCGTCGTCGTGGTGGCCGGCTCGCCGGTGCTGCGCGCCGGGCTGGAGGCGCTGCTCGCCGCCTCACCGGCCGTGATGGTGGTGGGCACGGTGGACGCGCCGCACGCGGAGGACGAGGCGCCGTCGCTGTCCGAGCTGGTGGCCCCGCTGGCGCCGGACGTCGTGCTCTGGGTCCCCGAGCAGGGGGCGGCGGGCGACTGGCTGGCGCCGCTGCGCGGCGACGACGGCGCGCCCGACGCGACGCCGTCGCGCGCCGCGGTGGTGCTGCTGGCCGACGGCGCCGACGCGCGGGCTGCGGCGGCCGCCCTGCGCGCCGGCGCGCACGCCGTGCTGCCGCTGGAGGCCACGGCGGCCGAGGTGGCGGCTGCGGTGGAAGCGGCGGCGGCCGGGCTGCTCGCACTGCCGCCCGAGCTGGCCGGCCAGCTGCTGGGCCGCGCGCCCGATGGCGCCCCCGGCCCGGTCGCCGGCGCGCCGGCGCTGCCGCCCGCGCCGCTCACGGCGCGCGAGCGCGAGGTGCTGGCGCTGCTCGCCGAGGGGCTGCCCAACAAGCTCATCGCGCCACGGCTCGGCATCACCGAGCACACGGTGAAGGCGCACGTCGCCGCCATCTACGAGAAGCTGCACGCGGGCAATCGCGCCGAGGCGGTGATGGCCGCGGCGCGACAGGGGCTCGTGCTGCTCTGACGCGACACGAAGCTCCGACGCGACACGAAGCTCCGGCCCGTGTGACCGCCTCTCCCGGCGTCTACTGCCGACAGCGACCGTTGGGGTCGGGCTTGGGCTTGTCGACGACGAGACGCTGCGGGCGGTTGGCGACCGCCTCGGCGATGTCGTGCACGAAGCCGGCGATGCGCGCCATGTGCCCGTAGTCGATCTCCTGCGGCTCGTCGATGACCTGGTGGTAGCCGGTGTGGTAGCCGAGGGAGAAGTAGGTGATCGGGATGCCGTAGCGGGCGTACATGTAGTGGTCGCTGCGGCAGTAGCGGTTGAGCGGGTGGCCCGGCGCGTCGAAGGAGAGGTCGGGATCCATGTGCGGCGTGCGGGCCGCGTTCACCGAGTCGATGAGGTCCCCGAGCTGGGTGGAGAGGCGGCGCAGGCCGATCATCTGCACGTTGTTGGGGCCGCGTCCCATCGCATCCGTCGGCTTGCCGCGCCCCACCATGTCCATGTTGAGCTGCGCGACGATGGAGTCGCGCGGCACGGTGGGATGGTCGGTGAACCACTCCGAGCCCCAGAGCCCCTTCTCCTCGCCGGTGTGCGAGACGAAGAGCAGCGAGCGGCGCGGGCGCTCCGGCGCGGTGGCGAAGCGCTCGGCGATCTCGAGCAGCGCCACGGTGCCGGAGCCGTCGTCGTCGGCGCCGTTGTTCACCGAGTCCAGCACCACGCCGCCGTGCAGCGCGCGCAGGCTGTCGCGGATGGCGGTGATGCGCGCCTGCTCGGCCGGCGTGGGCGTGCGCACGCGGTCCTGCACCCCCTGGCGGCGGACGACGGTGTTGAACGCCACCACCGAGTCGTGGTCGACGGGGTGGTCGAGGAGGCCGATGTGGTCGTTGTGCGCGCCGACGGCCACGTACTGCCCCCGCCGCGCCGGGTCGCTGCCGGGGAGGATCCCGATGACGTTGCGGGCCGGGTAGGGCGCCGGCTCGTCGACGACGGCCACCGTGCCGCTCACCGGGCGCCCCGCCGTGCCCGGCGCCAGGCCGTCGAGCGACGGGACGCCGAGCAGGCGCTGCGCGGCGGCGGTGGTGACGAGCATCGCCGGCTGCGCGGGCGGCGGCGGGGCCGCCGGATCGCGCACGTACAGCTGCGGGCCGAGGCGGCGCGCGATGAGCCCCGGCGTCATGCCGTCGAGCGCCACGACGGCGATGCCGGCCGCGTCGCCGTAGGCGGCGAGCGAGTCGAGCATCGAGGCGCGCCACAGCGGCCGCCCGTTCTGCCCCGCCGGCACGGTGACGACGAGGAGCTTCCCGGCCGCCTGCGCCGGGGACGCGAGCGCGCCGCCGAGCTGCCCGCCGTACACCGCCGGCACGCCGTCCAGCGTGCGCGCGGCGCTGCCGGCGATGGGGAGCACGTCCGTGCCCAGCGCCAGCGCCCGCCCGTCCACGGCGATGGTGCGCGTGGTATCGACGCGCGCGACGTACACCGGCACCGTCTGGAAGTACGTGCCGTTCTCGCCACCCGGCTGTAGCCCCATGCGCCGCATCTCGGCGGCGATGTAGTCCGTCGCCTTCACGTTGCCGATGGTCCCCACCTCGCGCCCCTGCATGGAGTCGTCGGCGATGATGTAGAGGCGCGTCATCAGGTCCGCCGGCGTGATGGCGGGCGACGTGGGCCGGGGCGCGTGCTTCAGTGGCAGCGTGGTCGGCACCTCCGCCGCGACGTCGGCCGGCGCGCCGGCGGTGGTGGTGCCGGTGGTCGCACACGCGGCGAGGAATGGTGCGAGCAGGAGCGGGCGGAGGCGGCGGGCGAGGAGCATGGAGGGTCAGGAAGCAGGGGGGAGGGCAGCGGCGAGCGACGGGCGACGAGCGACGGGCAATGAGCGACGAGCGATGAGCGACGAGTGACGAGTGACGAGTGACGAGCGGGGGCCTCGGGCCGGCCAGGACTGGCGTCCCGAGGGGTGCGTGGGTCACTCGTCGCTCGTCGCTCGTCGCCCGTCGCCGCCCCTCACAACTCGATCTGTGCGCCGAGCTCCACGACGCGGTTCGGCGGCAGGCGGAAGAACGACGTGGCGCTGCGGGCGTTGCGGGCCATCACGCCGAACAGCTTCTCGCGCCAGATCTGCATGCCGGCGCGGTGCCGGGCGGCGATGATCGTCTCGCGGCCGAGGAAGTAGGAGGTCTTCATCGGCTCGAAGGACATCCGTCCCTCGCGGTGCAGGTCGGCGAGCGCGGACGGGACGTCCACATCCTCCATGAAGCCGTAGTGCAGGACGATCTGGTAGACGCCCTCGCCCAGCTCCTCGATCGTCGTCCGCTCGTCGGGCGCCAGGTAGGGCGCCTCCTCCGTCTCGGCGGCGAGGAAGACGACGCGCTCGTGCAGCACGCCGAAGTGCTTGAGGCTGTGCAGCAGCGCCGGCGGCGTGCCCTGGCGGTTGCCGTACATGTAGATGGCCGTGCCGGGCACGCGCGGCGGGGGATGGCGCCGCAGGTTCTCGAGGAAGACGGTGCGCGGCAGCAGCTGCTCCTGCAGGCGCTGGGCGAGGATCTGCCGGCCACGCTTCCACGTCGTCATGAGGGTGAAGACCAGCGCGGCGACGACGAGCGGGAACCAGCCGCCGGCGGGCACCTTGACGATGTTGGCGCCCCAGAAGGCGAGGTCGATGACGAGGAAGACGCTGATCAGCCCGACGACGCGCGGCAGCCCCCACCGCCACCGCTGGCGGGCGACGATGGCGAGCAGGATCGTGGCGAAGAGCATGTCCGTCGTCACCGCCACGCCGTAGGCCGCCGCCAAGTTGGTGGAGGAGCCGAAGCCGACGACGAGCCCGATGCAGGCGATCATCAGCGCCCAGTTGATGCCGGGGATGTAGATCTGCCCGCGCTCGGTGGACGAGGTGTGCTCGATGTGCACGCGCGGCGCGTAGCCCAGCTGCGCCGCCTGCATGGTGAGCGAGAAGGCGCCCGAGATCACCGCCTGCGAGGCGATCACGGTGGCGACGGTGGCCACGCCGACGAGCGGGAAGAGCGCCCAGTCGGGCCCCATGTGGTAGAACGGGTTCTCCACCGCCTCGGGCTGCGCGAGCAGCAGCGCGCCCTGGCCGAAGTAGTTGAGCAGCAGCGCCGGGAAGACGAGCACGAACCAGGCGAGGCGGATCGGCCGCTTGCCGAAGTGCCCCATGTCCGCGTACATGGCCTCGGCGCCGGTGACGGCGAGGAAGACCGAGCCGAGGACGAGGAAGCCGCGCACGCCGTTGTCGGCGAAGAAGCGCGCGCCGTGGAGCGGGTTCACCGCCTGCAGCACCCCCGGCGCCTGCACGATCTGGTAGAGGCCGAGCGCCGCCAGCACGGTGAACCAGAGCAGCATCACCGGGCCGAAGACGCGCCCCACGCCCCCCGTCCCGAAGCGCTGCGCGGCGAAGAGCGCGACGAGGATGGCGATGGTGATCGGCACGATGTACGGCGTGAACACCGGCGTCGCCACCTCCAGCCCCTCCACGGCGCTGAGCACCGAGATGGCCGGCGTGATCATCCCGTCGCCGTACAGCAGCGCGGCGCCGAAGAGGCCGAGGAGCACGAGCTTGCGCCGCGCCCCGCGGTGGCCGACGGCGATCGGCGTGACGAGCGAGGTGAGCGCCAGGATCCCGCCCTCGCCGCGGTTGTCCGCCCGCAGCACGAAGGTCAGGTACTTCACCGAGATGACGAGCACCAGCGCCCAGAAGATGAGCGACAGGATGCCGAGCACGTTGGCCGCGCTCACCGCCACGCCGTAGCCCTCGTGCAGCGACTCGCGGAAGGCGTAGAGCGGGCTCGTGCCGATGTCGCCGAAGACGATGCCGAGCGCGGAGAGGGAGAGGACCGCCAGGTAGCGCCCCGACGGCGCCTGGGGTGCGTGGTGGCCGCCCTCCCGGGCCGGCGCCTCCCCGGAGGCTCGCGGCGCCGCCGGCGCGGGCGGCGCGCCCGACGGGGCCGCTGCGGCCGCCGCCGCCCCGCCGGGGGCGGAGGCTGGCGGCGGAGTGGAGCGTGGCGGTGGGTCGGCGGAAGGCTCGGGCATCAGGGTCGGGGCATGGAAACGGCGACGGCGCATACTGTCCAGCCGCCCCCCACGAGGCAAGGGAGCCGCAGGACGCCGCGTGCACGACGCGCGCCGGCCGGCCGTGGCGACGCGCGCCCATCAGGGGCGCGCGGCCCGGACGCGACACGGGGGAGGCGCCAGTCTGGCGCCTCCCCCGTGTCGTGGTGCGTCACCCGTGCGGGTGGACGCTCAGGCGTTGCGGTCGATGCAGACCGGCGCGTCCGTGGGCACGTCGACCTGCGGGTTGTTGTGCTCCGACTGCGGGATCGGGAAGTTGACGTCGTCGCCGTACGACGCGCCGAGGTACCACTCCCCGGTCGGGAAGACGTCGTCCTCCGCGCGGCCGTACTGCCGGATCAGGCGCCGCAGGTCGCCCAGCCGGTGGCCGGTGGAGAAGAGCCAGAACGCCCGCTCCTTGAAGAGCAGGTCGACCCGGCCCTCGGCGGTGCCGGGGTCGGTGAGCGGCGCCAGCCCGTCGACGCCCGCCCGCAGCGTGTTCAGGATGCCGAGCCAGTCGCCGCCGCCGGCGAGCGCCGCCTCGGCCTCGATCAGCCGGGCTTCGATGCCGTTCACCCAGGCGGCCGGGCTCTCGCGCTCCGGCCACTTCTGCTGCACCAGGAAGGGCACCGGCGTGGCGCGGTCGAACGGCCGGGAGGCCGTGCCGCCCGGGCACGGCTCCAGGAAGGCGGGCACGGTCGCCTCGTCCGTGCGCGAGGGCCGGCAGGCCGGCACCCGCGGATCGTTCACCACGAAGTCGAGGCCGTTGCCCCCCTCGCCGAGGCTCATCGTCCAGCGCGCGCCGCTGTTGTTCAGCGCCCAGATCTGGTTGCTGCGCGAGGTCTGGGAGTGCTCGTTGACGATCTCGAAATCGGTCGGCACGTCGGCCACGGCGGCCGCCGCCTCGGCGTACCGCCCGAGGTTGACGAGCGCCCGCGCCTTCATCACCGCGGCGGCGTTCCGGACGCGCTCGTCGTCCGCCTCGTCGCCGGAGGCCGCGGCGATGGCCGAGTCGGCGTGCGCGATGGCGCGCTCGAAGACCTCGGACGTCGTCAGGCGGGGGCTGTACTCCTCGGCGCCCTCCGCGTTCAGCACGCTGAACGGGATGCCGTTGCACATGTGCTCCCCGAGCAGGTTCTCGATGTACGCCTGGATGACGTGCATCTCCCCCACCTGCCAGCCGGGCTGCTCGAAGTCGCCGAGCTCGCGCCCGGCGATGGTGGCCGCGAGGAAGGCCCGCTGCGCCGAGCGGAAGGCGTCGCTCACGTTGGCGTTGTTGTCCTCGACGGCGCGCTGGTCGGTCTGGTCGCGCTGCACGAAGGTGTCGCTGGAGCGCCACTCGTCGGCCATCAGGCCGCCGAGCAGCCAGAAGCTCTCGCCGCCGCTCGTCGCCTGGTTGAGCCGCGCGATGGCGCCGAGGCGGAGCGCCTCGGCCGCGGCCGCGCTGTTGACGTCGCCCGGGTTGATGATGTCCGGGTCGGTGACGGCGAGGCTGCGGTCCACCTCCTCGCACGCGGTGAGCCCCGCCAGCGGCAGCGCGGCCAGCAGCGCGGCCGTGGCCGCGCGCCGCAGCCGCGGTCCCGTGATGTATGCGTTCATGATGGGAGTCGCCTCAGAAGCCGAAGTTGATGCGGAAGGTGACGTAGGACGGCGGCGGCTGCGTGAGGAAGTCCGCCGGCACGTTGCCCTGCCCGTAGTTGCTCTCCGGATCCAGCCCCGTGTAGTCGGTGATGAAGCCGAGGTTGCGGCCGGCCAGCGTGGCGCTGAGGGTGCGGCCGCCGAGCCGGCTGGCCCACGACGCGGGCGCCGTGAAGGTCAGCGACAGCTCGCGGAAGCGGATGAACGACGCGTCCTCGATGTAGCCGGCCAGCGTGCGCTCCGTGCCGTCCTCGCCCACGCGCGCGGCCACCGCGCGCGCCTGCTCGAAGAGCGACGCGTTCGGGTTGCCGATGCCGGAGCAGTTGGCCGCGTCCACGCAGCGGAAGCGCTCCGTGTTGTTGTACAGCTTGTGCCCGCCCTTGTAGTCGATCAGCGCCTGCAGGCGGAAGCGGCGGTTCCAGAACTCGAAGCCGTTGACGAAGGCGAGCTCCGTCTTGGGGATCGAGTAGCCGAGGAACACCGCGTCCTCCGCGACGTCGATCTCGGTCTCGCTGATCAGCCCGTCGCCGTCCGCGTCGGCGTAGGTGAACGGGCGCTCCCAGTAGCCGAAGAGCGGATAGCCCTCGATCTCGCGGATCGTCGTGCCGATGATCGGCGGGATGTCCTTGCCCAGCTCCACCAGCTCGTTGGTGTTGTGCGAGCCGTTCAGCGTGACGTCCCAGGCGAAGGCGGCGCCGTCGACGAGCTGCGCGTTGACGAGCCCCTCGACCCCCTGGTTCACCACCTGGCCCAGGTTCTCCAGGCGGCTCGTCGAGCCGATGCCGAGCGACGGGGGCAGCACGCGGTCGATGAGCGCGTCGCGCGAATCCTTGTGGTAGTAGGTGAACTCGGTGTTCAGCCGGTTGTCCCAGAAGGTGCCGTCGATGCCGACCTCCAGCTCGGTGGACCGCTCCGGCTTCAGGTTCGGGTTGCCGAGGGCGTTGAAGACGATGCCCGGCGACTCCGTGGCGTCGAGGCGCGTCGTGATCGTGGAGAAGAACTGCGCCGCGTCGTTGGGGTTCGGCTGGCGGCCGGAGGCGCCGTAGGCGGAGCGCAGGCGGAGCTGGTTCATCCACGTCGGCTGCGGGAACCACGGCTCGCTGGAGATGACGTACGACACCGAGAGCTTCGGGTAGTACACGGCCGAGAAGTCACGCCCGAACGCGCTGTTGCGGTCGGTGCGGATGGCGCCCGTCACGAACAGCTTGTCCTGCCAGGCGAGCGACTCCTCGATGTAGGCGCCGAGGGTGCGGCTGTCGCTGGTGGACTCGCTGGCGTCGAGCACCGCGGCGGCCGACGTCTGCGTCGCGCCCGGCGGCAGCTGGTCGCCCTCCGCGCTGTTCTGGTCGAACAGGTTGCGGAAGAACTGCACGCCCGCCGTGGTGCGCGAGTTCAGCATCGGCGTCAGCTGGAAGGTGCCGGTGGCCGCGACGTCCGCCGTGTACTGGTAGAAGTTCGTGCGGGTGTCCTCCTTGAAGCCCTCGCGGTTGGTGCCGAAGTCGGCGCAGGTGTTGAAGCGGCAGAGCTCCTGGTCCACGCGCGAGGTGTAGTCCAGCCCGAAGTTGCCGCGCAGCGAGAGCCAGCTGGTGGGCCGCACGTTGGTGCCGATCTGCCCGATCAGGCGGTCCACGTCCTGCCAGGTCTCGTCCTGGAAGGAGTCCGCCGGGTCGAAGAAGCCGTAGCTGCCGTCCGACGTGGAGGCGAAGAGCGTCGGGCCCCACGCGTTGACGTTGTTGTCGCTCTGCGGGAAGCGCTGCTCCAGCGCGATGTAGTTGGTGCTGACGGTGAGGTCCGCCTTGGGCGAGAGCGCGATGTCCAGGTTCGCGCGCCCGCTGGCGCGCCGCACGGTGTTCGGCCGCTCCCAGTGCTCCAGGATGTTGACGCCGTCGGCCTCCAGCCGGTTGCGCCCGGCGCTCGGCATCTCGAGCAGGCCGAGCTCGCGCTCCCACTCGCCGGAGACGAAGTAGCGCACCGCCTCGCTGCCGCCGGCCACCTGCAGGCCGTACTGCTGGCGATGCCCGGTGCCGAGCGGCGTCAGCGAGTCGTTGGTGGCCGGGTTGCCGACGAAGCTGCTGTCGATGGTGCAGTCCCCGCTCGCCACGAGGTAGTTGTAGCAGCTCTCCGGATCCTCGTCCGGGGCGGCGGGGGCGGAGAAGCTGTAGAAGCCGGAGGGCCAGTCGTGGTTGTCGTAGACGAGCCCCTGCTCCACGTAGGCGCGCCACTGCGGCCGGCCGGCCCGCCCGCGCTTGGTCGTGATCACGATCACGCCGTTGGCCGCGTCCGTGCCGTAGAGCGTGGCCGCCGACGGGCCGCGGATGACCTCGATGTTCTCGATCTCGTCCGGGTTCAGGTCGTTGACCCGGCTCGGCGTGGTGCCGCCGACGCCGATGGCGGTGGAGTTCGTCGAGCTCTCCATGCGGATGCCGTCGATGATGTAGATCGGCTCGTTGGAGAGCGACAGCGAGCTGTTGCCGCGGATGCGGACGCGCGAGCCGGCGCCGGTCATGTTGCCGCCCAGCACCTGCACCCCCGGCGTGCGCGCGGTGAGCAGGTCGCCCACGCTCTGCACCGCCTGCGTCTGCACCACCTCGGCCGCCTGGATCTGGCCGACGGCGTTGCCCACCTCGATGCGCCGCTGCTCACCGGTGGCCGTCGTCACCACGGGCGTCAGCGTCACCGCCACGGTGTGCATCTGGAGGTCGAGCGTGACGCTGCCGCCGGTGGGCACCGTGACGGAGTCGCTCACCTCGGCGTAGCCGACGCGGATGGCGCGCACCCGGTGCGCGCCGGCCGGCACGTTGCGAATGGTGTACTGGCCCTGCTGGTTGGTCTGGGCGCCGAGCGACGTGCCGACGACGCTCAGCTGCGCGGCGACGACCGGCTCGCCGCTGACCTCGTCGACGACGCGGCCGGTGATCGTGCCGCTCTGCTGCGCCCGGGCTGTCGGCGCGGCGAACAGCGATGCGCCGGCCAGCGCCAGGGCGATGGTCAGCCTGACAACGCTACCCCTCTTCATGCGGGTAACCTCGCGTTGGGGTTCATGCGTGCGGAGGACGGCACCCGACGGGGTGCCGCGTGGGGAGACTGCGCTCGGGCGGCCGGATGGCGTGTCCGGCTCCGTGGGGCGGAGTGACCGGGCACGGCGGGCCATGGGGGGATGTGGGACTCGGCGCCCTCGGCGAGATCGGGCGCAGCTCCACTGCCGGAGCGCGAATGGCAGCCTGACAGCCGGATTATGACATGGGCCCCACCTCCTCGCGGCGCGACGGGCGCGTCCCAGTGCTGCCGGGGACGCGTCGCACCGCTGGTATCCGCTCGCCGCGGGTAATCGACGATCGCTGGCGTGATCGTGACGGCCGCCGCGGCCTCGCGGTGGCCTCGTCACGGCGGGCCCGATGACTCGAGCCCGCGACGCCAGGTCAGGACGATGTCAGTACTGTCAACCCGAGAACATCCCCCCGGCAGGGGGGCGTCAGCAGGAGATCGGCGCAATGTATGGGCCGGCGCATTGTAAGGGCCGGTACCAGCAGCGACAAGCTGGCCGGCCGAGCGCCGGCCGCCGTCAGCGGCTGTCACCCTCCACCGCGTACGACCCGCCAGCTTCCCCGCCGCGCGTCCGGCACCACCTGCCATCCGGGCGCCAGCTCCAGCCGCCACCCCTCGCCGGCGAGCGGAGCCCCGGCCATGCCCGCGGCGCCCGTCGCCACCGGCACGACCACCTGCGAGACCCGCCCGCCGCCGCCCTGCAGCAGCACGCCGCCATGCTCCACGGTCAATACACCCCAGGCGGCGGTGACCCTCGCCGCGGGGTAGACCGTGCCCGCGCCGTCGAGCGACTCCGCGCCGCCCGGGTCGAACGAGTAGCGGAACTGGCCGGCCGCCGGCAGCGCGAGCGTCGGGCCCTCGAGGAAGCGGCGACGATAGTCGGCCAGGCGCGCCGCACGCCGCTCCGCCCGGGCACGCTCCTCGGCCAGCACGCGCGCGCCCTCGTAGCGCGCCGCGCGCGCGAGGAGCGCCGCCTCTGCCTCCGCGCCGGAGACGTCGATGCCGGTCGCCCGCGCCAGCAGCTCGCCCAGATCCGCGGCCGTCGTGAGCCCGCGGCGCCAGCGCGCGCCCGCCTCGTCCAGCAGCACGCCGTACGCGGGGCCGGAGGCGTAGGCGAAGCTGCGGACGAGGCTCGGGCGCCCGTCGTAGCTCGCCAGCTGCACGGCGGCACGGTCGGCCAGCACCCATGGCGGCAGGCCGCTCAATGCCAGCCCGGTGTACTCCGCCAGCCCCTCGTTCAGCTCCAGCGCGCGCTCGTCGTCCACCCGGTCCGGGAAGAGCGCGTGGCGGTGGCGGCGGAAGGCGAGCGCGTCCTCGGTCGCCCGCCGCCGCTCGGCCCCGCGCCGGATGAGCGCCTCGGCCAGCGCCCGCCACTCCAGGCGCAGCCAGGCGCGCCCCGCCTCGCTGTCCAGGTGGCTGTTGTCCCCCTCGGGCGTGGCCAGCCCCAGCTCCTCCTGCACGCGATGGAAGAGCTCGTGCGCGACGAGCCGGTTGCGCTCGTAGCGCTCCCCGGGCACGCCCGGCCAGATGAGCATCGTCCATCGCCGGCCACCCCAGGCGAGGGCGGTGTTGGCGACGTTCTGCTCGGCCGGCAGCGGGCCGACGTACACCCCGTCGCGGGGCCGCAGCACGCCAGCGGTGTCGGGCATGCTGCCGACCACGGCGCGCGTGGCCGGGTCGGCGAGGAGGATGGGACCGTCGAGCGTGCGCCCCCAGAGGCGGCCACCATCCGCCGCGGCCAGGCGATGCGCCTCGGCGAAGAGCGCCCGGGCCGCGGCGAGGTCGATGGCGCCCGCGCTGTCGGCCGCCGGCTGCGCCGCGATGGCCGGCGGCACCAGGGTCGCCGCGGCGAGCAGCGCCGCGGGCAGCGCGACGGCGAGGCGGCGGGAGCAGTGATACGAACTGGTTCGTACGACGGAGCGTGCAGGCATGGCGAGGGAGGCGAGGGGCGGAGGTCAGGGCAGCGTGGGGTCCACGGCGGCGTGCCGCGACGGACGCCCCGCCCAGCGCAGCTCACCGTCGGGCAGGATGCGCACGCCCACCAGCCGGGCGCCGTGCGGCGCGAGGAGGAAGAGCGAGTCGCCGGCGTGGCGCAGGTGCGCCGGGGCGAGTCGGGCGTGATTCACCGTCGCATCCACCGCCCGGCCGTTGAGGAGCGTCACCGTGAAGCGGCCCGCGTCGTCACGCGCGGTCACGGTGTAGGGCATGTCGCGCATCCCGAGCGCCGCGAGCGCCGCCGGCGGCGCGGCGAAGAGGGGCGCCGTGGCGCGCGCCACCAGCGCCCCCTCGCCGGCCGCGGCCACACCCAGCAGCGCGCCGGCGCCGGCCGCCGCGAGCCGGACGCCGCGCGGTCGATGCCGACCCGGGCGCGGCGCCGGCGCGAGCAGTCGCCGGGCGCGGTCGAGCAGGTCGCCGCCGGCACCGGCGGGGGCGAGGCGCAGCGGTGCGGCGCGTCCCTCCTCCAGGTGAAGGAGCGCGCGCACGTAGGCCGCGGCGTCGCCGTAGCGCTCCACCACCAGCGTGTCGCAGCAGGCCTCGCGCGCCGCGCGCGCCCGCCGCGACGCCCACCACACCGCGGGGTGGAAGAAGAGCAGCGTCTCGGCCGCCAGCTGCAGCAGGTTGACCACGTAGTCGCCGCGGCGCACGTGCGCCAGCTCGTGCGCCACGAGCAGCTCCGCCTCGGCGCCGGAGAGGCGCGCCCCCAGCCGCGCCGGCACGAGGAGCACCGGGCGGCGCCAGCCGAGGACGAGGGGCGAGTCGACGTCGGCGGCAGCGAGGGCGACCGGCGCCCGCACGGGCAGCGCCCGCCGCGCGCGCTGCAGCGCGCGGGCCCAGCGCCCGGCGTCCACCGGCGCCGCGGGCGCGAGCGCCGCCCGGACCGCTGCGCGCAGCCGGTGCGCGTCGCGCCCCAGGCGAACCGCGCCGACCACGAGGCCGGCCAGCCAGGCCACCGCCAGCCAGCGCAGCCAGGGCCCGAGCAGCGGCGCCGCCGAGGCCGCCGCCTCGCGCCCGAGCCGCAGCGCGGCCTGCGGCGTCACCGCCGGCAGCAGTGGCACGCCGGTCAACCTTCCGGCAGCGATGACGCCGAGCTCCTGCGCCAGCATGGCCGCGGTGAACAGCGGCAGCGCGACCAGCAGCGCCAGCCCGCCGAGCGCGAGGCGGTAGTGCACCACGGCGGCGGCGCCGCGCGTGACGCGCAGCGCCGCCCCCAGCAGCAGCGCCACCGCCGCGCCCTGCCAGAGCAGGTGGAGCAGCGCCGCGGCGACCAGCCGCAGCCAGCCCTCCGTGGTCACGCGCCCTCGCCCTCGAGCTGCTGGAGCAGCAGCCGGATCTCGCGCAGCTCCTCGGGTGAGGCCCGGCGCTCGGCCAGGGCGCGTAGGGCCAGCCGTCCCGGCGAGCCCTCGAAGGCGCGCGCCGCGAGGTCGGCGACGAGCCGGTGCTCGGTGGCCTCGCGGGCCACGGCGGCCGCGTAGACGTGGCTCGTCGCCCGCGCGTCGCGCGTCACCAGCCCCTTGCCGTGCATGATCTGGAGGAACTTGAGCACGGTCGTGTAGCCGCTGCCGCGCACGGCGTGCAGCGCCTCCTGGACCTCGCGCACGGTGCTCGGGCCGCGCTGCCAGAGGACGCGCAGGATCTCGAGCTCGGCGCCGGTGGGGAGGGGTGGGGTGGGCACGACGGGAGGGTGGTGCGGTCGACGCCCATTATACGAAGTGTTTCGTAGTCGTCAAGCACGCTCGGAGCGGCTCTTGCACGGCGCGTCGGCCGTGCCCGGCCCCACCCGTACCACCCGGCTCTACCTGGCGCGCCACGGCGCCACCCAGCTCACCGCCGAGAACCGCTTCTCCGGCGCCGTCGGCGTGGACCTCTCCGACGAGGGCCGTCGCCAGGCGACGCGCCTCGGTGAGCGGCTGGCCCGCGAGGCGATCACCGCCATCTACAGCAGCCCGCTCGGCCGCGCACTGGACACCGCCCGCCTGGTGGCCGCCCGACTCGCGCGCGACGACGGCGGGGCGCTCGAGGTGCGAACGCGCGACGGGCTGCGCGAGATCAGCCACGGCCACTGGGAGGGGCTGGCGCGGCGCGAGGTGGAGGCGCGACACGGCGACGAGTACGCGGCCTGGGAGGAGGATCCCTTCACCTTCGCCCCCGAGGGGGGCGAGTCCGGCGTCGCGGTGCTCGCCCGCGCCCTGCCGGTGCTGCGCGAGATCGTCACCGCGCATCCCGGAGAGCACGTCCTCGTCGTCTCGCACAAGGCTACCATCCGGCTGCTGCTCTGCAGCCTGCTCGGCATCGACGCGCGCGGCTACCGCGACCGGCTGGATCAGGCGCCGGCCTGCCTCAACGTGCTCGACTTCCGCGATCCGGTGCGCGCGCGCCTGATGCTCTTCAACGACACGTCGCACTACGCCGGGGAGCCGCGCCGGCCGGAGCAGAACCTCTCGCGCTGGTGGGATACGGCGACGCGCGGCGGCTGACCGGGTCGGGACGCGGCGTGCCCGCCGGCGCCATGGACCGTGCTGGTGCTTGTCCATTTCGGGCATCGTCGTAACGTTCGTGCGTGTCTTCCGAGCAGATTCGGCGAGAGCCCGCCCAGGCTCACGCCGACGTATCCGTCGTGGCCCCGGCCCGCCCGCCGTCCTCCGCCGCCCGTGTGAGCCCGCCTCCCGGATCGGCGGGGCGCGCGCCGCGCACACGGCGGTGGTCGCTGCAGCGGAAGCTGCCCCTCCTCATGACCGGCCTGCTCGCGGTGATGCTCGCCGCCAGCCTGGCCGTCACCTACGTGACGCTGCAGCGCGTGGCGATCACCATGGCCGCGACGCGACTCGGTCGGGCCGGCGAGCAGTTGGGCGAGCGACTGCAGGCCTCCACGACGCGGCTCCGCACGCGGCTCGCGCGCGCGGCGCGCGATAGCGCGTTCGCGCGGGCGCTCGCCGTCGCGGCGGCGGCGCCGGACGTGACGCAGCCCGCGGTCGCCGACGCGCAGCGGGCGCTGGCGCGGCTCCTCTCGTCGGCGGACAGCGGGCTCACCGCCGAGCTGTGGGCGGTGGATGGCCGGCGCGTGGCCTTCGCCGGCCGCGACCTGCGGAGCAGTGCGCCGACGTCGGCCGCCGAGCCGGGGGCGCTCGCGATGCGCCCGCCGGGCTTCGAGGCGCTTCGCCAGTCGGACGCGGTGCAGATGAGCGCCCTCTACGCCATCGAGGGGGTACCGCACTTCTGGGTCGTCGCGCCGGTGATGGTCGACGGCGTGCGCGCCGGCTACCTGGCGCGCCAGTACCGGATCGCCGAAGGCTCGGAGGCGGACGAGACGATCCGCGCGCTCACGGGGAGCGACGTCCGGCTGTACTACCACAACGCCGACGGCGGGCTCTGGACCGCCATCGGCGGCGGCCCGGCCATCGCCCCCGCGGCGCGCGATTCCACCGACGACGGCCTGATCGTCACGCGCCCCGACGTCGGCCGGCTGCTCGCGGTGGACGAGCACATCGCCGGCACGCCGCTCGCCCTGGCCCTGGAGCTCCCGCTGCGCTCGGTGCTGGCCGGGCCACGCGCGACGGTCGGCCGCCTGGCGCTGGCGAGCCTCGGCGTGCTGCTCCTCGGCGCGCTGGCCGCCTGGCAGCTGAGCCGCCGCGTCACGCGCCCGCTCGTCGCCCTCACCGGCGCCGCGGCGGCGGTGGCGCGCGGCGACTACACGGTGCGCGTGGAGCCCACCGGCGACGAGGAGCTCGCCCAGCTCGCCGACAGCTTCAACCGGATGGCGGGCGCGGTCGGCGCGGCACACGCCGAGCTGGAGATGCAGACCGAGGAGGCGCAGGCGCTGGCCGAGGAGCTGGAACAGTCCAACGAGGAGCTGGCGGACACGCTGCGCGACCTCGAGGAGCGGGAGGGACAGTTCCGGACGCTGGCCGAGCAGGCCGAGGAGGCGCGCCGCACCGCCGAGGCGGCGAACCGGGCGAAGAGCGAGTTCCTGGCGGTCATGAGCCACGAGCTGCGCACGCCGCTCAACGCCATCGGCGGCTACACCGAGCTGCTGGCACTCGGGCTGCGCGGCCCGGTGACGGAGGCACAGCGCCGCGACCTCGAGCGCATCCGCACCAGCCAGCAACATCTGCTCGGGCTGATCAGCGGCGTGCTGGACCTGGCCCGGATCGAGGCCGGGCGCGTCTCGTACGACCTCGCGCCGATGGCGCTCGATCCCTTTCTCGCGGGGCTCAACAGCCTCGTGGAGCCGCAGGCGGCGGCCAAGTCGCTCGCGCTCACCTACACCGCGTGCGAGCCCTGTCTGGCCGTGGTGGCCGACCGGGAGAAGCTGCGGCAGATCCTCCTCAACCTGCTCTCCAACGCCATCCGCTACACGTCGCCCGGCGGGCGCATCACGCTGGCGGCCGAGGCGCGCGACGAGCAGGCGGTGGCCGTCACGGTGAGCGACACCGGGATCGGCATCGCGCCGGACGCACTCGGCCGCATCTTCGAGCCCTTCGTCCAGCTCGACCGCTCGCTGACGCAGGGGCGCGAAGGGGTGGGACTGGGGCTCGCGATCAGCCTGGACCTGGCGCGCGGCATGGGAGGCGACATCGCCGTGGAGAGCCGGCCGGGCGAGGGCTCGCGCTTCACGCTCACGCTGCCGCGTGCCACGCTGCCGGAGGGTGCGCCGCCGCCGATGCTGCCGTCGGGCGGCTACCCCGCGGTCACCGAGCCGGAGCCATCGCGCGACTGATAGCAGCGCCGCGACCGCCGCGACCGCCGCGAGCGCCGCGAGCGCCGCGACCCCCGCCAGCGCCACCCGTGCGCCGGTCGTGCACCGGGTAGCGGGCGGAAGGGGACGACGGTGGATGGTACGGGGGTTGCGCGCCGTCCTCGCGCAGGACGAGCCGCCGCCGTACCGCCGGAGCCGTGCCCGATGCGCATCGCCATGATCTCCACGCCGTTCCTCGCCGTGCCGCCCCGGGGCTACGGCGGAACGGAGCTGATCGTCTCCACCCTCGTCGAGGGACTGCACGCCCGGGGACACGACGTCACCCTCTTCGCCACTGGCGACTCGCGGACGGGAGCCGAGCTCCGGGCGCTGTATCCGGTGGCCCAGTGGCCGCCCGACCCGCTCGCCGACGTCAACCACGTCTCCTGGGCGCTGGGCGAGGTGGCCCGCGGCGCGTACGACGTCGTGCACGCGCACTCCGCCGTCGCCCTCGGCATGGCGCGGCTGCTACCGACGCTGCCCCTCGTCTACACGCTCCACCACGAGCGCGACGAGCGACTGTCGGCCTTCTACCGCTACGTGCCGGACGCGTTCTACGTCGCCATCTCGCACGACCAGGCGCGGCGCGAGGTCGCGCTCCCCCGGCTCGAGGTCATCCACCACGGCCTCGACCCGGCCGCCTACGGCTGGACCGACCGACCGCGCGACTACGTCTGCTTCGTCGGCCGGCTGGCGGAGGTGAAGGGCCCCCACACGGCGATCGACGCCGCCCGGCTGGCCGGGGTGCCGATCCGCGTGGCCGGCGAGGTGCATCCGCCCGATCGCCCCTTCGCCGAGCGGGCGGTGCTCCCCCGGCTCGCCGAGCCGCACGTCACCTATCTCGGGGCGGTGGGCCCCATCACCAAGCGGCCGTTGCTGCGCGACGCGCGGGCGCTGCTGGCGCCGATCGCCTGGAACGAGCCGTTCGGCCTCATCCTCGTCGAGGCGATGCTCTCGGGCTGCCCGGTGGTGGCCTTCGCGCGTGGGAGCGTGCCGGAGCTGGTGGAGGAGGGGGTGACGGGCTTCGTCGTCGAGACGATGGCGGAGATGACGGACGTCATCCGCCCCGGCGGGCCAGTGGACGCCTTCGACCGCCTGCGCTGCCGCGCCCGCGCGGTGGAGCGCTTCGGCGCCGCGCGCATGGTGGCCGAGTACGAGCGCTGCTACGCGCGCGCCGTCGCCGCGCACGCGGCGCACGCCACCGCGCGCGCCGCCGAGCGCACGCCCGGCCCGGCCCCGTTGCACGACCCGGTGCAGGACGACGCATGGCGCACTTCGGTGAGGATCGCCTGAGCATGACCATCTCCGTCTCGCGACGCGGCGCCGCGCCGGCCGGCGCGGACGCCCGATCGCTCGTCCCCGTCTCCATGGAGGAGGCGGTCGGCTATCCGGCCATCGACTGCTCGCACGAGGCGTCGGTGGAGAACCCCATCGTGCTCAAGCACGACCATCTCTTCCTGCTCCTCGACCAGCACGGCGACATCGCGCCGCCGGGCCACTGCGCGCTCGGCCTCTTCCACGACGACACGCGCCTGCTGAGCCACTACCGGCTGCACGCCGCCGGCGAGCCGATGTCGCTGCTCTCCATGCAGCGCCTGCGCCCCTACTCGGCGCAGATCGACCTGGCGGTGGCCGATCGCGCCTTCGGCGGCGACGCCTGGGACCCGAAGAACTGCGTGCACCTCCGCCGGCTGCTCGTCCTCGAGGACCGGCTGGTGGAGCGGCTGACGCTCACCAGCTACCTGCGCGCGCCGGTGGACTACTGGGTGGAGCTGTCGCTGGGCGCCGACTTCGCCGACATCTTCGAGGTGCGCGGCTGGAAGCGCCCGGCGCGCGGGCAGTTCTACGCGCCCGAGCTCGCGCCCGACACGCTCGCCTTCGCCTACCGGGGGCAGGACGGCCGCCTCCTGCGGAGCGTCGTCCACTTCTTCACGCCGCCCACCGCCCTGGGCCCGCGCGGCGCCCGGTGGGAGCTGCGGCTGGAGCCGCACACCCGCTACGAGCTGGAGTGGGAGGTGCTGCCGGCGGCCGAGGAGACGGACGGCGCCACCGACGGCGGGCGGATCGTGGTGGCGCAGGCCCGCGAGGCGCGCGAGGCCGAGTCGGCCGGCCGCTGGGCGCGGCTCGACCGCGAGTACGACGGGTGGCGTGCCGAGTGCGCGCGGTGGACCACCGACGTGGAGGCCTTCAACGCGACGCTCGACCAGGCGGTGGACGACCTTCGCGCGCTCTACGTCCACGTCGACGGCGCGCCGGTGATCTCGGCCGGCATCCCGTGGTACTCCACCGCCTTCGGCCGCGACTCGATCATCACCTCGCTCGAGACGCTCGCCCTCAACCCGCGCATCGCCCGCGACACGCTGCGCTACCTGGCCCGCTACCAGGGGCGCACGGAGGATCCGTACACGGAGGAGCAGCCGGGGAAGATCATGCACGAGGTGCGGCGCGGCGAGCTGGCCCGGGCCGGCGAGATCCCGCACGTCCCCTACTACGGCACCATCGACGCGACGCCGCTCTGGCTCGTGCTGCTGCACGAGACGTGGCGGTGGACGGGCGACCTGGAGCTCGTCCGCGAGCTGCTGCCCAACGCCGAGCGGGCGCTGGCGTGGATCGACCGCTACGGCGACATGGACGGCGACGGGCTGGTGGAGTACGCGCGCACCTCGGCCAAGGGGCTCGTCAACCAGGGGTGGAAGGACAGCGGCGACGGCGTCCCCTTCCCCGACGGCACGCTCCCCGAGCCGCCGATCGCGCTGGTGGAGGTGCAGGGCTACGTCCACGACGCCAAGCGGCGCGCCGCCATGCTGTACGAGGCCGTGGGCGACCGGGAGCGCGCGCGGCAGCTGTGCGCCGAGGCGGCGCGGCTGCGCGAGGCGATCGTGCACCGCTTCTGGCTCGACGACCTGGGCACCTTCGCCCTCGCGCTGGACGGGCGGAAGCGCCCGCTGCCGACGGTGACGTCCAACGCCGGCCACCTGCTCTGGAGCCGCGTGCCGGACGCCGAGCAGGCCATCCGCATGGCGGCCGGGCTGATGGCGCCGGACATGTTCAGCGGCTGGGGGATCCGCACGCTGAGCGCCATGCACCCGGTGTTCAACCCGATGAGCTACCACAACGGCTCCATCTGGCCGCACGACAACGCGCTGCTGGTGATGGGGCTGTCGCACTACCGCCAGGTGCGGGCGGCGCTGCCGGTGATCACGGTGATGCACGAGGCGGCGGCGCAGCTCGACCCGCCGCGGCTGCCGGAGCTCTTCTGCGGCATGACGCGCATGCGCGGGCTGCGCCCGGTGCAGTACCCGGTGAGCTGCTCGCCGCAGGCGTGGGCCTCGGGCGCGATGTTCCTCTTCCTGCAGGCGGCGCTGGGTCTGCTGCCGCACGCCTCGGAGCACGTGCTCCACGTCCGCGACCCGCAGCTGCCGCCCTTCCTGCAGGAGCTGACGCTGGACGGGCTGGCGGTGGGCGACGCGCGGCTCACGCTGCAGTTCCGCCGCCAGGGCGGGCGCACGCTCGCCAACCTGCTGGCCCTGGAGGGCGAGCCGCTGCAGGTGCGGATCGAGCTGTCCTGAGGGCGCCGAGGGCGCCGAGGGCGCGGAGGGCGCGGAGGGCGCGGTATTCGCTACGGTGTCGGTGCGGCCGTCGCGGCGGGACGCGTGTCGCGCCGCGTCGCGTCGTGCGGCGGCGTGCCCGTCTCGATCGTGGTCTTGAGCCGCGCCAGGTCGTCGTCCATCTGGTGGCGCGGGTCGCGGCCGAAGAACGCCGCCACCGCGTGCCCGATCGCGCCGGCCGGTGGGTTGTAGGACATCTGCACGTCCACCGTGGTGGCGCCGTCCGCGGTGGGGACGAAGCGGATGAGCCCCGCGTGCGCGACCGCCGCCCCCTCGACGCTCTTCCACGCCAGCACCTCGTTCGGCAGGAGCCGCGTCGTCACGGCGTCCCAGGCGATCGGCACGCCGGCCGGCCCGTCCACCACCCAGTGCGTGCGCTCGTCGCCGCCCACCGTGCCGGTGCGCCGCACCTCGCGCACGTGCGACATCCAGCTGGGCCAGCGCTCCCAGGCCGCGAAGTGCTCGAAGACGCGCTCCACGGGCGCGTTGATGGTGATCGTCTTGCGCACGCGCACGGCGTGCCGGCCGGCGCCCACGCCCGTCAGGCGGCGCGCGCTGAGGTTGCTCGCGCCACGCGCGGCGAGCGCCACGCCGCCGACGCCGAGCAGCGTGCCGAGCGCGTCGCGCCGCCGCGCCGCGTACAGCGCCAGCGTCCCGCCCGCGGCGCCGGCGAGCAGGCGCGCGGCGGGGGTCCAGTTCTCCTGCGCGAACTCGGGCCGGCCACCCGTGCGCGGGCGGCCGCCCTGCAGCGCGGGCACGTTCGCCGCCGACTCGTGCACCTCCAGCCGGTGCTCCACGTCCGTCACGCCGCGCACGCCGCGCACGGTGCGGAGCAGCCGGTCCACCTCGCCCGCCAGCACCGGCCCGCCGAGGGTCACCCGCCCCTCCGCCACCACCACCGTGATGGCGCTCGGGTGCGACACCACGCGGCCCAGCGCGCTGCGCACGCGCTCCGTCACCACCGCGTCGTCGGCGTCGTCCCGCCGCACGCGCGCACGGGCCGTGGCGGCGGCCCCTCGCGCGCGGTTGCGGAGGTCGCGCGACGTGGCGTCCAGCGCGTCGCCGGTCACGTGCCCGGCGTGCACGAGCTGGTCGCGTACGAGGTGGCGGCGGCGCTTGCCGCGCGCCGGATCCAGGAAGTACATGAGCGCGGCCCCGAGGCCGAGCCCGCCCAGCAGGCCCATCCCGCTGCGCTGCGTGCCTGTCTGCCTGGCCATCGTTCCTCCCCATCGTACGCGTGCTGCCCGAGCCCCGACCCGATCCTGGCGGGGCGCTCGTCGCATCGTGCCGCAAGCCAGGTGCCCGCTGGTGTGGTGGTGGCGCGCTCGCCGGCGCCCGGGCGCGGCACGCGCGGCCGATGCCGGCCCGGGCCCGGCGGCCCCTTCGCCGCGTGCCTGGGCGGCCGCGTCGAGCGACGTGCCACGCGACGGGCGATGGCGATGCCCCACCGGTCGCACCACGAAAGGCTCGGGGCTGGTGTGGATGTTGAAGCGACGTCATCTCGCCGATGCGCCACCCTGGGACCGGCGGAGGCGTCGGTACGATGGGCGGCACGCGGATGGCACGACGAGCGCCGGAACGGCGACCGGCGCCTGGGGTGGACGGACGACTCGCCGCAGGTCAGGATCGCACGGGGCCCGACTTCGGCGGGCGGCGGCCATGGTCGGCATCGTCACGACCACCGCGGCCACGGCAGGCGGAACGGCGTGCGCTCCGCCACGGGATCCGGACGGCACACTGGCCCGCGTGCGGAACGGCGTCATGCGCCTAGGCGTGATCGACAGTCCGCCCTGGGCGCGGGTGACGGGGGCGGCCGGGGCCGGCGCCGGGCCGGGCGGCGTCGAGCCGATGCTGGTCCGTGACTTCGCGCGCGAGCTGCACGCGCAGGTACGCTGGGCGCCGGGGCCAGCCCCCAGGCTGCTCGCGGCGCTCGAGCACGGGGAGCGCGATCTCGTGGTCGGCGGGTTCACCGAGTCCACGCCGTGGCGCGAGCGCGTCGCGACGACGAACCCGTTCTTCATCGACAGCGTGGTCGTCGGCGTCGCCCCCGGCGCGCCGCCGCTGCGGGAGCTCGACGGCGAGCGCGTGCTCGTCGCCCTCGGCGACCCGGCCGCCCGCGACGTGCGCGACGAGGGGGGCACGCCGGTCGTCGTCGACAGCCTCGGCGCCCCGCTCCTCGCCGGGGAGGGATCGATCGCCCGGCTCCCGGTCGCCACGTCGGCGTGGCGGCTCCCCGCCCTCCAGCGCGAGCCGTCGCGCCTCGTGCTGCGCGAGGTCGGGCACGTCATGCTCGTGCCGCGCGGCGAGAACGGCTGGCTCGTGCGCCTCGAGCGATTCCTCCGCGGCCGGCGGGCCGACGTCGGCGAGCGGCTCCGGCGGGAGCGCCGGCCGGGAGCCCCGCCGCGCGGGGCGACGCCGCCGTGAGGGTGCGCGAGCCGTTCGACCTGCCGCCGGAGCAGGCACGGGTCGGACGGGGCGCGAGGACGCGCGTCGGACCTCTCCGCGCCACGGCGGCCCGCACGGCGGCGGCCCGCACGGCGGCAGCCCGCACGGCGGCCCGGACGGCGGCGCCTACCGCTCGCCCTCGTCGCCACGCGCCCGCTAGTGGGCGCGGCGGCCGGCAGCGGTGTGCCCGTGCCGCGACCGGCGCATGGCAGGCCATGTGCAGCGCCATGGAGGGTCGGCTCCGGAGGATGTGCCCATGCCCGCACGATTCCACGATCGCACCGACGCCGGCCGCCGGCTGGCGCGCGAGCTCGCCATCTACGCCGACCGTCCCGACGTGCGCGTGCTGGCGCTGCCGCGAGGCGGCGTGCCGGTGGCCTTCGAGGTGGCCCGCGCGCTCCACGCTCCGCTCGACGTCTTCGTCGTCCGCAAGCTCGGCCTGCCCGGCCACGAGGAGTACGCCATGGGCGCCATCGCCAGCGGCGGCATCACCGTGCTCGACACGGAGGTCGTGCGCCGGTTCGCCATCCCCCGCAGCGCGGTGGAGCGCGTGAGCGAGCGCGAGCGGCAGGAGCTGGAGCGGCGCGAGCGGCGCTATCGCGGCGACCGGCCGCTGCCCGAGGTCGCCGGCCGCACGGTGATCCTGGTGGACGACGGCCTGGCCACCGGCTCGACGATGCGCGCCGCGGTGGAGGCGCTGAGGCAGGAGCAGCCGGCGCGGCTCGTGGCCGCGGTCCCGATCGCCGCGCCGGAGACGTGCGACGCGCTCCGCGAGGAGGTGGACGACGTCATCTGCGCCGTCACGCCCGAGCCCTTCCACGCCGTCGGCCTCTGGTACGAGGACTTCTCGCAGACCACCGACGAGGAGGTGCACGCGCTGCTCGAGCGGGCGCGGCACGAGTGGCCGGTGGCGCCGGCCGGCCGCGCCGCCGGCGCCGGCCCGGTGGAGGGGCCGTGGGCCGGACCGGCGGCCGGGGAGGCCCGGTGACCGCCCGCGGCACGCCGGCCGGCGGCGCCGAGCGCACGGTGCGTGTGGCGACCGGCCGGGTGGAGCTGGAGGGGACGCTGGCCATCCCCGACGGCGCGCGCGGCGTGGTGCTCTTCGCCCACGGCAGCGGCAGCAGCCGGCACAGCCCGCGCAACCGCTACGTGGCCGAGGTGCTGCGCGCCGGCGGGCTCGGCACGCTGCTGGTGGACCTGCTGACGCCCGACGAGGAGGCGGTGGACCTGCGCACGCGCGAGCTGCGCTTCGACATCACCCTCCTCGCCGACCGGCTGGTGGGGGCCATCTGGTGGCTGGCCTCGGAGCCACCGACGCAGGGGTTGCCGGTGGGGCTCTTCGGCGCGAGCACGGGAGGCGGCGCGGCGCTCGTCGCCGCCGCACGGGAGGCGGACCGGGTGGGCGCCGTGGTCTCGCGCGGCGGCCGCCCCGACCTGGCCGGCGACGCGCTGCCCGACGTGCGCGCGCCGACGCTGCTCGTCGTCGGCGGGCGCGACGAGCCGGTGATCGACCTCAACCAGCGGGCGATGGCGCACATGCTGGCGCCGGTGCGGCTGGAGATCGTCCCCGGCGCGACGCACCTGTTCGAGGAGCCAGGGACGCTGGAGGAGGTCGCGCGACTGGCCCGCGACTGGTTCGCGCGGCATCTGCAGCCGCCGGCCACTGGCGGCTGAGCACGGCGGCGCGGTGGCGCCGTTCCCCGCCCGGCGCCTGTCGCCACGGCGGGGCGTCCCTGGCGCGGCCGACCGCGCCGCCCGCGCTCCGATGACCGGACCGGCCCGCCGGACACCGGCGGGCCGCACCATGTTAGGCGCGCGAGCCGCGCCGGAAGTGCAAGGGATCGTGTGGCTCCGGCGCATCCTGGTAAGGGATCGTCGCTGGAGCTGTACGAATCCGCTCCGCGCCCGCGCGCGGACCAACCGCGCCCCCGGCGCGCGATGTCCCACTCCTGTGAATGCCCCGAGCGCGCCACCCGGTCCGCGTGCGGCGTCCGCCGTTCGCCGTCGTCGCTCCGCGCCGCCCCCACCGGATGCACGCATGTCCACTCCTCGCGCCGGACACCCCGGTCGCAGCACGGGAGGTCGCATGTGTCGATCCGTTCCGCTCGTTCTCGTGGCCGCCGCCCTCGCCGCCTGCGCCACCACCTCCGCCGTTCCCGACGCGGCCCCGGCCCGGTTCGAGACGCCGACCCCGCGCTCCACCTACCAGATCACGACCGGCGAGCTGCAGATGGCCCGGAGCGCGATCAGCACGCTCTCGGCGCTCGAGCGGCTGCGCCCGGGCTTCCGCACCACGCTCGGCGGGCGCGCCACGCTGCTCGAACGGCTGCCCGCGCCCGTGGTGTTCATCAACGGTGCCTATGCCGGCCCGCTGGAGGTGCTGCAGACGCTGCCGGTGGACGTGGTGAACGACATCCGCCTGCTGCGGCCGATGGACGCGGTGCAGCGCTACGGCACGCACCTGGGCGGCGGCGGCGTGGTGCTGGTGACGTTGCGGCGCGCGCCCTGAGCCGGGCCGGACGGTGGCGGCGGCGCGACGGTGGACCGCACGCCGCCGCGATGTCATGTTGTGCGCGGACCCGTCGCGCGCCGCTGTCGCCCGCTCCAGGAGGTCGCCCATGAGCCGCTCCCCCGCGCCCGGTCGCGCGCCCTCCCCACGCCGGCGCTCCGCGGCGCTCCTCGCGCTCACCCTCGCGACGGTCGTCGCCGCGGGCTGCAGCTACCGGTCGCCGCCGGTGCCGGTCACCGGCAGCCGGACCGCGCTCGATGCGCTGGCCGGCGAGTGGACCGGCGAGTACAGCAGCGGCAGCACCGGACGCAGCGGCAGCATCCACTTCGTGCTCCACGCGGCGTCGGACTCCGCCTTCGGCGAGGTGGTGATGGTCCCCGCCGGCGCCACCGCCCCGCTCGTGCGCGCGCCCGACGCCGGCCGCATCGCGGCCGACCCCACGGCACGCCCCACCCCGACCGAGGTGCTGACCATCCGCTTCGTGCGCGCCGAGGGCGACCGGATCGCCGGCAGCCTGGACCCGTACCGGGCCCCGGACTGCCAGTGCATCCTCACCACCACCTTCACCGGCCAGCAGCGCGGCGACACCATCACCGGCACCTTCGTCACCACCGGCGACCCGACGCGCGAGCGGCAGACCGGCCGCTGGCAGGTGACGCGACGGCCGCGTTAGGCAGCAGGCGACGGCGCACGGCGAGGCAGGGCGACGACGGGGCGGTGGATGCGGCCTGGCGCGCGTGGCGCCGCCGGCCGCGCCTGCCGCCTCGCGCCGCGGCGTGTAGCTTGGAGTGACGCGGTCCCCCGCCCGCGCACGTGCGGGCCGGACGTCCGCGTCGCGCCCGTCCGACACCGAGCACGCCGAGTACGCCATGCCCTGCTTTCTCTGCACCACCTGCGGCACGCAGTTCGCCGACGCCACCGTCCCGCCCACCGCCTGCCCCATCTGCGACGACGAGCGGCAGTACGTGCCGGCCGGCGGGCAGCGCTGGACGACGCTCGAGCAGCTGCGCCGCACGCACCGCAACGCCTTCCAGCGCCTGGAGCCCGGGCTCTACGGCATCGGCACCGAGCCGCGCTTCGCCATCGGCCAGCGCGCGCTGCTCGTGCGCACGTCCGGCGGCAACGTGCTGTGGGACTGCATCACCCTCCTGGACGACGCGACCGTGGACCTCGTGCAGGCGCTGGGCGGGCTGCGCGCCGTGGCCATCTCGCACCCGCACTTCTACACGACGATGGTGGAGTGGGCGCACGCCTTCGGCTGCCCCGTGCTCCTGCACGCCGACGATCGCGCGCACGTGATGCGGCCGGACCCGGCGCTCCACTTCTGGGATGGCGAGGCGCTGGCCCTCGACGCGATGGGACCGGAGGGACTCACGCTCGTGCGCTGCGGCGGGCACTTCGACGGCAGCACGGTGCTGCACTGGGCCGGCGGCGCCGGTGGACGCGGTGCGCTCCTCAGCGGCGACACGCTGCAGGTGGTGGAGGACCGCCGCCACGTGAGCTTCATGCGCAGCTACCCCAACCTGGTGCCGCTCGACGCGGCGCGCGTGCGGCGCGTGGTGGTGGCGGTGGAGCCGTACGCCTACGAGCGCATCTACGGCGGCTGGTGGGACCGCCACGTCGAGTGCGATGCACAGGGCGCCGTGGCGCGCTCGGCGGCGCGCTACCTGGCCGCCATCGCCGCGCCGGACGACGGCGGCGCGGCGTTCACCTGGCGCACGGAGCCGTGAGCGGCGCACCCGACCCACGGGGTGCCGCCGCGCCCGCGCCCGCCAGCGCCCCGGAGGCGATGCTCGCCGGCATTCTCGCCATCGCCGCCGACGCCATCATCACGGTGGACGAGGCGCAGCGCATCCTCCACTTCAACCAGGGCGCCGAGCAGATCTTCGGCTGGCGCGCCGAGGAGATCGTGGGGCAGCCGCTCGACCTGCTGCTCCCCGAGCGCTTCCGCGCCGCGCACGCGGCGCACGTCGCCGCCTTCGGCGCGGGGCGGGAGACGGCACGCCGCATGGGGCACCGGCGCGAGATCTTCGGCCTGCGCCGCGACGGCGAGGAGTTCCCCGCCGAGGCCTCCATCGCCAAGCTCGCCCTGCCCGACGGCCGCACCGTCTACTCGGCCGTGCTGCGCGACATCACCGACCGCAAGCGCGCCGAGGAGGAGCAGCGCTTCCTCGCCGCGGCCAGCGCCGTGCTCGCCGCCTCGCTCGACTACGCCGCCACCGCCGCCGCCATCCCGCCGCTCGCCGTGCCGCGGCTCGGCGACTGGTGCGTGCTCGAGGCGGTGGACCCGGACGGCACGCTGCGGCGCGAGACGGCGCCACCGCGCGACCCCGCCCGTGCGGCGGCGCTGGAGGAGCTGGCGCGCCGCCACCCCTTCGACCCGGACTCCCCCTGGCCGGCGGTGGACGTGCTGCGCACCGGGCGCCCCGAGCTGGTGGCCACGGTGGACGACGACTGGCTCGAGGCGCACGCGGTGGATGCCGAGCACCGCCGCCTGCTGCACGCCGCCGGCCTCGGCTCGCTGCTCATCGTGCCGCTGGTGGCGCGCGAGCGGGTGATCGGCGCGCTCACCTGCGCCCGTGGCGAGCGCGGCCAGCCGTTCGACGCCGCCGACCTGGCGCTGGCCAGCGACCTTGCGCTCCGCGCCGCGCTGGGGCTCGAGAACGCCCGCCTCTACGCCACGGCGCAGCGCGCCACGCGTGCCCGCGACGTGGTGCTCGGCGTCGTCTCGCACGACCTGCGCAACCCGCTCGCCGCTATCGGCCTGCACGCCCGCGCCCTGCGCGAACGGGCAGCGGCCACGGCCGACCGGGAGCGCATGGTGAGCGCCATCTGCGAGAGCGCGGAGTGGATGCAGCGCCTCATCCAGGACCTGCTCGACGTGGCCGCCGTCGAGGCCGGCCGCCTCTCGCTGGAGCGGCGGCCGGCCGACGTCGGCGCCATCGTCGCGCGCGCGCTGGGGACCTTCGAGGGCGAGGCGGCCGAGCGCGGCCTCGTGCTGCGCGGCGAGGTGGCGCCGACGCTCCCCGCCGCGCACGGCGACGCCGAGCGCATCCTGCAGGTGCTGGCGAACCTGATCGGCAACGCGGTGAAGTTCACCGAGCCGGGGGGCGAGGTCGTCGTGCGCGCGGTGCCGCACGACGACGGGATCCTCCTCTCCGTGTCGGACTCGGGGGCCGGCATCCCCACCGAGCACCTGCCGCACCTGTTCGAGCTCTACTGGCACGCGCGCCACACGGCGCGCCGCCGCGGCTCCGGCTACGGGCTGGCGATCGCGCGCGGCATCGTCGAGGCGCACGGCGGGCGCATCTGGGTGGAGAGCGTGCTCGGCGCGGGGAGCACCTTCCACTTCACCCTCCCCGCACACGCCGGCGGCGCCGCCGGTTGATCGCGCGCCGGATGGACAGGGCGCGAGCGGGCCCCGAGATTGGAGCCCGCTCGCCACCCATCCCGGAGGCCTCATGACGCGCGCCGCACTCGTCCTCGCCCTCGCCGCCGCCCTGCCGGCGGTCACCCTGGCCCAGCAACCCGAGGCCCGGCCCACCGCCCCGCCGGCCCGCGACGCGGCCGACACGGCGCTCGCCGCGATGCGCGCCAACTGGCGACAGGTGACCGCCTACATCACGCAGGCGGCCGAGGAGCTCTCGGAAGCCGACTACGCCTACCGGCCGGTGGAGACGGTCCGCACCTTCGGCCAGCTCATCGGCCACATCGCCGGCTCGCAGTTTACGATGTGCGCGGCGGCGCTCGGCGACTCCGTGCCCGAAGAGGACGCGGTGGAGAAGTCGGCCACCACCAAGGCGGCGCTGGTGCAGGCCCTGCACGAGTCCACCGCGTACTGCGCGCGGGCTTACGGACAGTCCGGCGCCGCCGCCGCCATGACCACGCAGCTCTACGGGCAGACGATGCCGCGCGCGCATGCACTGGCGCTGAACGCGGTGCACAACGGCGAGCACTACGGCAACATCGTCACCTACATGCGCATGAAGGGGATGGTGCCGCCGTCCAGCCGGCCGCCGAGCCGGTAGGGAGCAGCGCGGGCGCGCGGCGGGAGGCGCGGAGGAGAGTGCCGCACCTCCCACCGCACCTCCCGCCGCGCGTCCCGCCGCGCCTCTCGCCGCGCGGGCGTCAGTGGTCCCACTCGTCGTCCCCGCGCGACGTCCGCACGGAGTCGCGCGCGGCGGCCACCCCGTCGCGCCGCGCCGTCGCGGCCGAGGAGTCCACGTAGGCGCTGGCCGCCCCCTCGCGGTAAACGAGCGTGCCGCCGCTGTGCCCCACCTGCACGCCGGCCGCCACCAGCCCCAGCGCCCCGGCGGCGGTGACCAGCCGCGCCGCCCGGCCCGCGGTCCGCGGCAGCAACCCGCCGGCGGCCACCACCAGCAGCACGCCGGAGAGCACCAGGAAGCGCTCCGCCGCCTCCTCGTGTCCGTGGATGGCGCGCCGCGCCACCACCTGCTCCACGCGCTCCTCCTCGTTCTCCCCCGTCTCCGTGGCCACGAAGGCGCTCAGCGTGAGCGCCGCCGCCACCGCCAGCGGCACGGGCCAGACCCTACGCGGTGTAGCGCCTTTCCTGATGGCCCACAGGGCGGCCACGACGGAGATTGGAAGGAGGATCGAGAGGACGATCGGAAAGTGCACCACCAGTGGGTGCAGCGGGATGCCGAGCATGGTGCCTCCTGGCACGGGTGTCCGACCCCACGATCGTCACCCCGCCGATCCAGCGACATCCGACGTTCGACGCACCTCGCCCGCGCTGACGCGGCCTCCGTCGAACGTCGGAGGCGACCGGAGGCGACGACATGGACCGCATCGGCACGCACGACGATCCCGACGACCTCGACGACGCGCACGACGCGCACGACGCGCACGCCCACCGCGACGAGCCTGACATCGTGGGCGGCGGCACGGACGCCCGGCTGCGCGCCATCCTGGCCGTGGCGCTGCTCTCCATCGTCGTCGGCGGCACGGCCGACCTGGTGATGGACCATCCGACGCGCTGGCTCTCCTTCCACGTGGTCTTCGAGACGCTGATGATCGCCGGCGCGCTGACGCAGGCCACCGCGCTCTGGCTGGGTTGGTGGCATTCGGCGCGCTCGGCGGCCGCGCTGCGCAGCTCGCTCGCCGCCGAGCGGGCGACGGGGGAGCAGTGGCGGGAGAGTGCGCGCCAGGCGCTGGAGGGGCTGGGCCGCGCGATCGACGCGCAGTTCGACCGGTGGCGGCTCACCCCCGCCGAGCGCGACGTGGCGCTGCGCCTGCTGCAGGGGCAGGGGCACAAGCAGATCGCCGCGCGCACCGGCCGCAGCGAGCGCACAGTGCGTCAGCACGCCAGTGCGGTCTACGAGAAGGCCGGCCTGGGTGGGCGGGCCGAGCTGGCCGCGTACTTCCTGCAGGACCTGATGCTCCCGGAGCGGGAGCGCGAGGCGCTGGCGCCGGCGTCGTAGCCGCCGCGGCCGGCGGCGCGCGCTCAGCCGGTGGCGCCGGTCGCGTCGCCCTCCGTGGCGAACCAGGCGTGCGCGGCGCCGAAGCGCGCCAGCACCGCCGCCGCATCCCCGCCCTGGAGCGCCGCGCGCAGCTCGCCGAGCTGCCGCTCCAGCTGCTCCACGGCGGTGGCCAGCGCGGCAGCGTTGTCGCGCGCGATCGCCGCCCAGAGCGCCGGCGAGCTCCCGGCCAGTCGCGTCGTGTCGCGCCCGCCCGGACCCAGGCTCGCGCGCGCCACGCCGGCCTGCTGCAGCGTGAGGGCGAGCGCGGTGGCCGCCACCTGTGGCAGGTGGCTCGACCACGCCAGCAGCTCGTCGTGCCCGGCGGCATCGCAGCACTCCGGCGTCGCACCGAGCAGCCGCCAGAGCGCGTCGGCCAGCGCCATCGCCTCCGCCCCCACGCCGGCCGCCGGGCACAGGTAGACGCGCGCGCCCGCGAAGAGGCCGCGGCGCGAGGCGGGCCAGCCCCACCGGTGGTCGCCGGCCAGCGGGTGCGCCCCCACGAAGCGCGTCCCCAGTCCGTGCGCCTCGGCCGCGTCCACGATGCCGCGCTTGGTGCTGCCGACGTCGGTGACGAGCCGCGCCGCCGCGCAGCGCCCGGCGAGCGCGGCGACGATCCGCGGCCCCTCGTCCACCGGCGCGGCGACGAGCACCACGTCCGCCGCCTCCACCCCCTCCAGCGCCGCGCCGAGGACGGCGTCCACCGCGCCGGCGCGGTGCGCCGCGCGCACCACGTCCGCGTCGCGGTCGTGTCCCAGCACGCGCACGCCCAGCGCCGCCAGGTCGCGCGCCACCGAGCCGCCGATCAGCCCCAGCCCGATCACGGCCACCGTGCCGAGCGAGGCCGCGGCGTACCCGGCGGTGGCCGCGACGGGCGGCGCCGCCGGGCGCGCGACGGACGGCGCGCGCGATGGCGAGAGGGACGGCGGGGCGAGGAGCGAGGTGGAGGCGGAGGACCGGGGCATGGTGCCACTCGGGGGCGGGGGAGGGAAAACGAAACGCGGCCCGTGGAGAGATCCACGGGCCGCGGGGAGTGTCGGCTGTCGCCGTCGCGTCGAGCGACTATGCGCGCAAGCGCCCACTGCCACGCCCCGTGGTCCGGGTGGCGTAGTAATAGTAGGCGTACGAGTAGGGGCGCGCGGCGGGGCTCGGCATGATGCAACAGGCTAGCGCCCCCCGATGGGTGACGTCAAGCGCCCCTGGCCACCCGGCGAATCCCGGACAGCATCTGCCGCCATCGCCCGACAGAGGATCCCGTGCGCGCCCGACAGACGGCCGCGCGGCGGCGCCGTAACGTTGCCATCAGCGGCCGCCGACGGCCGCACGGCCCGAGACGGGCCATCCCTTCAGCGGCGACCGCGCCAGGAGCGCACGATGGAATACCACATCTCGACGCCGACCCCGGCTGCCATCGCGCCCTCGACCGATCGCCAGCCGGCACGCACGCACCCCGGCCGACCGTTGCTGGTGGCCATGACGGCGGGCTCCGCGCCCGCCGTGGTCACCGCCGCGCGGCTGGCGGCCGGCCGGCTCGGCGGCCGGCCGGAGGTCGTCGCCGTGCGCCCGTCGCTCCCACTCTACCTGCCCGACGCCGGCGTGCTGCCGCTGCCGCCGGAGGTGGAGCGCGAGCAGCGGCAACGCCTGCACAGCGACCTCTCGCTCGCCATCCACCGGGCCGGCGGCGAGGCGGCGTGGCCGGTGGACGTGCTGGACGGCGATCCGGCGCGCACCATCGCCCGGCTGGCGCGGGAGCGCCACGCGCGGCTCATCGTCATGGGCATCGGACGTCACGCGCCGCTGGACCGGCTCTTCGGCAGCGAGACCGCGCTGCAGACGATCCGCCTGGCGGACCGGCCGGTGCTGGCCGTCGCGCCGGGCCTCACCGCGCTGCCGCGCCACGTCGTGGTGGCGGTGGACTTCAGCCCGGCCAGTGTGCGCGCGGCGGAGGAGGCGCTGGCGCTCGTCGCCGACGGCGGCACGCTGACGCTCCTCCACGTGCGGCCGCCCTTCGAGTCGCTGCTGCCGGACGAGGCGTGGGACTGGGCACGCGACCAGCGGGTGCAGGAGCTCTTCCAGCGCGTCATCGCCGGCCTCGAGCCGCGGCCGTCGGTGCGCATCACGCCGGTGGTGCGCTGCGGCGATCCGGCCGCCGAGGTGCTCGCCGTCGCCGAGCGCGAGACGGCGGAGCTGATCGCCACCGGCAGCTCGGGGATCGGCTTCTTCGCGCGGCTGATGGTGGGGAGCGTGGCCACGCGGCTGCTGCGCCGCGCCACCGTCTCGGTGCTCGCCGTGCCGCGCCCCTCGGCCGCCGAGGTGGAGCTCATCGAGCGGCAGCTGTCGAGCCAGGCGCGGACGCCGGAATCGGCGCGCTGGGCCACGCTGCTGGCCGCATTCGGCGAGCGCAACGCCGGGCGCCGCACGCAGCTCGAGCTGGACGACGCCGCGCTCGGCGCGCGGCTCGAGGAGCAGGGCTACCTGCTGGTGGACGCATCGTACGATCGGCACGAGCAGCGGCTGACGCTCACTTTCCGGACGCCCGCCGGCGGTGCGCGGCTCGTGCACACGGTGGAGGGGGTGACGGGCGTGGCGGTGCTCGCGGATCCGCGCCGGCGCGACCTGGCGCTCCAGGCGAAGCACGGGCGGGGCCAGACGATCGTGACCTTCCTGGACGACTGACGTGCGGCGCACACCGGGGCACCCGACCGGGGCACGCCGCGGCGCACGCCGCGGGTCACGCCCGTGGAGCGGGGCCGCGTGGCCGGGCGACGAGGGTGGGGCAGTGGGCGCCGCGCACCAGCTTGTCGGCCACGCTCCCCAGCCGCAGCCGGGCCAGCCCCCCGCGGGCGTTGGTGCTGAGCGCGATCAGGTCGGCGTGACGCGCCGCGGCCTCGCGCAGGATGGCACGCGCCGGGTCGTGATCGACCGCGACCGCGGTCGTCACGGCGTGGCCACCCTCCCGCAGCCGGGCCGCCCACCGGTCCAGGTACGCCATCGCGCTCGCACGCTCGACCTGCTGCGCGGCCGCCTCGCGGGCCGTCCAGAAGGTCTCGTCCGGCGGCAGCGCCGTCGCCGGCACCTGCACCACGCGCAGGAGCTCGAAGGTCGTCTCCCCGGGCCGGCCGAGCGCCAGCGCGGGCTCCAGGATCTCCTCGGCCAGCGGGGAGCCGTCCAGCGGGACGAGCACACGCCGGAAGCGGCCCGCGTCGCCCTCGGCGCAGACCGGCGCCCCCGCCGGGTCCACGACGCCGAAGGCGCCCTCGCCCGACGCGTCGCCGGCCTCGACGGGCGCATCCGGCGCCGGCCGGATGAGGAGGAGCGGCACCGGCGCGCGGCGCACCAGCGCGTCGGCCACGCTGCCCAGCCACGCCCGCGCGACGCCACCCCGTCCGTGCGTCGTCATGACGACGAGCTCCACGCCGTCGCCGGCCGCCGCGGCGAGCACGTCCACCGGCTGCCCGTCCACCACCTCGGCCGTCGCGTCCACGCCGCACTCGGTCCGGAGCCGCTCGGCGAGCGCGGTCAGCGCGCGCTGCAGCGCGTCGCGGCGGGCGAGGTCGAATGCGGGGTCGTACGCCGGCGCGTCGGGGAGCTGGAGCGGCACCACGAGCGGGGCATGTGCGGCGAGCAGGTGGAGCACGGCCCCGCGCTGCGCGGCCACGGCGGCGGCCGTCGGCAGGGCGCGGGCGCTGAACGCGGAGCCATCCAGCGGGACCAGGATGCGGGCGGTCATGGGATCGCGGTGTGGGAGGCGTTGGACAGCGGCGCGACGGCCGCGTCGACCGCGGCCGCCCCGGTCGGTACAACATGGCACCGGCCGGCGGCGGGGAACATCGGCGCGCGGCGCGCGCCCCCCCGGCGGCAACATACCCTCGGCTGCCCCTCCCGCCGGCATCGAATCGCTGCCCGGCGGTACGCCGGTGGAGCCTGGCGGTACGGGCGGTGCCGGTGGAGCTGGTGATCCCCGCCGCCCGACACCCGGACCAGAGGAGTCGCCATGTCGCAGCCAGACCCGGCCGGACGCCCGGACGCCCCCGGCACCGGCCCGACCCGATCCACCGACCCGAGAGCGCCCGTCGCGCCCGCCGCGGGCCCGACGATCCGCCCGCTCACGCGCGCCGAGTGCGAGGCGCTGCTGCGCCGGAACCACGTCGGCCGCATTGCCTTCGCCTTCGAGCGCCGCGTGGAGATCCTGCCCATCCACTACGTCTACGCGGACGGCTGGCTCTACGGCCGCACCTCGCCGGGCAGCAAGACCGAGATGTGGCGGCACAGCCGCTGGGTGGCGTTCGAGGTGGACGAGGTCCGCGCGATCTTCGACTGGGCGAGCGTCGTCGTGCACGGGGGGCTCTACCTGCTGTCGCCCGCCGAGACCGCGACCGGGGCGGCGGAGTGGGAGCGGGCGGTGACGCTGCTGCGGCGGCTGGTGCCGGACACGGGGAGCGCGCACGACCCGGTGCCCCATCGCAGCATCGTCTTCCGCATCCACGCGGACGAACTGGACGGCCGCCGGGCCGTCCCGCCCCCGCCGCCCGCCTGACGCCAGAGGCTAGACACCGGGCACCGGACACGAGACGCCAGGCGCCAGACGCCAGACGCCAGACTCGCGGCGGCGTCGCCTCGGCATCGGCCGGCGGCTCGAGGGCCGTCCGTGGAGTCCGACGGCGCTGGTGCCGCGCACGCACGGCGAGCATGTTGCCGCGATGCGCGACTCCAGCGCGTCCTCCTCCACCCCGTCCACCGTCCGGCCATGGACTCTCGATCGTCATCACACGCTCCCCGGCGCCACGCGCGGCCACGTACCCTCCTCGCCCTGGCCGCGGCGCTGGCGACCGCCGCCTGCGCCCACTCGCCACAGGCGGCGCCCGCGGCGTCGACGAGTGCGCGTGCGGCGGACGAGCCCAACACCGGGATGGCCGTCCTGCAGCGGATGCACGACCGCTACGCCGGGAAGTGGTACCGCACCCTCCGCTTCGTGCAGAAGACCACGCGCCACGCGCCGGACGGCAGCACGCGCGTGGACACGTGGTACGAGACGCTGGAGCACACGCCGGCGCGCGGCACCCTCCTGCGCATCGACATCGGGGCGCCGGCCGAGGGGAACGGCATGCTGTACTCGGTGGATTCCACCGTGGTGGTGCGGGGCGGCCGCGTCACCGCGCGGCGTGGGAGCGGGAACCCCTTCCTGCCGCTCATCGAGGGCGTGTACATGCAGCCGGTGGAGACGACGGCGCGCCAGGTGCGCGCGCTCGGCGTCGACCTGGAGCGGATGTACGCGCGCGACTGGAATGGCGCGCGCACGTGGGTGGTGGGCGCCGCGAGCGCGGCCGACAGCCTGTCGCCGCAGGTCTGGGTGGAGGCGGAGCGCCTGGTGGTCACGCGCGCCATCGTGCCGGCGGCGCCGGGGCAGCCGCCGCTCGACATCCGGCTGGAGGGGTACGAGCCGGTCGGGCAGGGGTGGCTCGCCACGCGCGTGGTGATGCTGGCGAACGGACGCCCCGTGCAGACGGAGGAGTACTCCGACTGGGCGGTGGACGTCGAGCTGCCGCCGGGGATGTTCGACGCGGAGCACTGGACGGTGCCGTCGCACTGGGCGCGGCCGGGGCGGTGATGCCCGACACCATCGGCCGCACCGCGTCGATCGTCGCGCTCGCGCTGGCCGCCGCGGCCCCACTCGCCGCGCAGCCGTCCGCTCCCACCGGCACGCTGGTCGTGAGCAACATGAACGACCACACCGCGACGCTGATCGACGCGGGCACCGGCCGGGTGCGCGCCACCCTGCCCACCGGCGAGGGGCCGCACGAGGTCGCGATCTCGCACGACGGCCGGCTGGCGCTGGTGAGCAACTACGGCGTGCGCGGCCGTCCCGGCAGCACGATCACGGTGATCGACGTGGCGCGCGCGGCGGTGGCGCGGACGCTGACGCTGGCGGGCTTCCAGCGCCCGCACGGCATGGCCTTCCTTCCGGGCGACACGCTGGTGGCCGTGACGTCCGAGGTGGGGCAGGCGCTGCTGCTCGTGGACGTGCGCGACGGGCGGGTGACCGACACGCTGGCCACCCGCGGCCGCGCCTCGCACATGGTGGCCCTCACCGCCGCCGGCGACCGCGCCTACACCGCCAACATCGCCGACCACACCGTCTCCGCCATCACCATCGATGGGCACGACTCGACGCGGGTGATTGCGGTGGGGCACCAGCCAGAGGGGATCGCCGTCGCGCCCGACGGGAGCTCGCTCTGGGTGGGGAGCAATCGCGACAGCGTGGTGCTGGTGGTGGATCCGCGCCGCGGCGTCGCCACGGACACGCTGCGCGGCTTCGGGCTGCCGTACCGCATCGGCATCTCGCCGGACGGCGCCCTGGCCGTCATCAGCGATCCGGTGCGCGCGGAGATCCGCGTCGTCTCGGTGCCCGACCGCGCGCCGCGCTTCACGATCGCGGTGCCGGCGGACAGCCTGGTGCCGACGGCGGAGGTACCCGGCTCGCCGTCGCCCGAGGGGGTGGCGATCTCGCGCAACGGGCGGTGGGCGTTCGTCACGCTGCAGGGGCGGAACCGCGTCGTCACGGTGGATCTGCGGCGCGGCGCGATCGTGGGCTGGGCGCCGACGGGGACGTGGTCGGACGGGGTGGGGTACTCGCCGGTGGTGGGGGCGGGGAGCGGGCGAAGGTGAGGTGAGGTGACCGCGTGTCAGCCGACCGCCGCGTAGTCCGCGACCGTGACCACCTGCGTGTCCGCCGCCCGGTCGCCCAGCCGCCGGCCGTCGTCCGCCGCGAGCACGAGGATGGGCTCGATGAGCCAGCCGATGAAGGGAACGAAGTTGAGCAGCAGGAGCACCAGCGCGCGCAGGGCCGATTGCCCCTTCGTGCATGGCTGGTTGGTCGGCAGGTGGACCACCATCAGCCCCACCGCCCGCTTCCCGAAGCTCGCCCCGGTGCCCCAGCCGTCCTTGACGAAGGAGTAGTAGAGCGCCCAGACGAACCCGATCACCAACACGAGGGTGCCGACGATCGCGATTCCCTCCCCCTCGCCCGCCCCGCCCATCGCGATCAGGACGATGCCGGGCAGCCAGGCCGCCGTGCCGATCAGGCCGTCCAGCAGCGACGCCCCGAGGCGGGCCCCCAGCGGTGCCTTCCGATAGCGCGATCCCGACCAGCTCATCGGACCGGCCCCCGGTCGGCGCCCCCTCGGCGCACCACCGGTGGCGGGCCCGTAGGTCGATCCCGGCGGCGCGGTGGCCGTGGCTGTGGCACCACCAGCCGTGTCGTCGAGCATGGCCCCGCACTGGGGGCAGATGTGCATGACACGCGGGATGGCGTATCCGCACCGGGAGCAGGAGCTGGCCATGGGCGGGGAGGGAAGGAGTGGAGGAGGGGAGATGCGACGGGCCCGAGCGAGCTCGGATGCCTGACAATGTTAGACCTTTCGGGTCTGTCGGCCACGGGTCGTCGCGTGTGTCGTCGCTGGCGGGAACTCCTGCCGCCCTCGGCGCCGATCTGGGTGGAGCGCCTGACGAGTGGCGCGGGCGCCGGACGACACGCAGAATTCGTCCTGGCCGGGCGTTCGACACCAGGGCCCGCGCGGCCGGGGTGTCGACTCCGTCCGGCACCCGCCACTTCCGTGAGAGGATACGGCCACCCTGCCCCTTCCCCGCCTCCTCCGGCGCCTCCTCGCGCCAGCCGTCAACCTCGCCCTGCCGTTCATCCCGGTGGACGACCCCTGGGAGCGACTGCCGCTCGTCATGCCGGCGCAGCAGTTCGGGCGTGGCTCGGTGCGCGACTTCCGGTGGTACTTCGAAGGGAAGAGCCGGGTGCACGCCGGCTCCCTCGACGCCGTGTGCGACTGGCTGCTCGACTGCGAGTACGTGAGCGACCCGGAGCTCTTCCAGCTCCGCGACTTCTGGCAGCATCCACGCACCTTCGAGTGGCTCCGCCGGGGCGATTGCGAGGACCACGCGCTCTGGGCGTGGCGGAAGCTGGTGGAGCTCGGCCTGGACGCGGAGTTCGTCTGTGGCCGGTGGGACCCGACCCGACAGGCCGCGGGCGGGCACGCCTGGGTCGTGTTCCGTGACGCGGGCGCCGAGTTCGTGCTCGAGACGGTGGCGCACGACCGCGCGGCCATGGTGCGGCCGATCGCGGACGCGCGCGCCGAGTACCGGCCGCACGCGGCGGTGGACGCGCGGTTCAGGACGACCGCGTTCGCCGGCTATCTCCTCACGCTGAAGGAGCAGCGCGCCGCGAGGCGCCGCGGCGGCGAGACGCCCGCCGGCGGTGCGCTCCCGGGGTGAGCCGCCGCGTCGATCCGGCATCGCGGTCGAGGCGGGGCGGCAGGAACGACGATGCCCGGCGCGAGGCCGGGCATCGGACACGGATCATGGCGAGAGGCGCCGGTCGGAATCGAACCGACGAATGAGGGTTTTGCAGACCCTTGCCTTACCACTTGGCTACGGCGCCGTGTGCTTCCAATTTCGCGAAAGCAGCACCTGCGAGGCTGTGCCCGGACGCCGGGGCATCCGTCGGCACGCCGCTCGTACAGGCACTGGAAGTCTAGCAGGTGACGGGCACATCGTGAAGCCTGACGGCGGGCCGCCACCGGCCCGACATCGCAGTCGCCCAGCCGGCCGGCACGACTCGTCGCGCCGCCCCTCCGCGTGACAGATTCCGGCACCCTCTCTCGCCAGGAGCCTCCCCATGCGCCGCTGGTTCGTCCGCAGCCATCTCGCCGTCGCCGGCTTGGGTGCCGCCCTCGCCCTCGCTCCCACCGTCGCCGCCGCGCAGGGTGGCGGCCGTCCGGGGGGCCGGCAGGCCACGCGCATCGAGCCCGGCGAGTCGTGCCCCGCCGGCACCACCGAGGTCCGCCCCGGCCGCTGCCAGACGCCCGAGCTGCCGGCGCCGAGCATCCTGGACTACCGCCCGCGCTCCACCCTCGTCACGCCGGAGCACCTCGTGCCGCGGGCCAAGTTCCTCGCCATCGACTTCCACGGCCACCCGTCGGGGCTCCTCGACTCGCCCGAGGGGCTGGCGCGGCTGGGCGCGGCGATGGACAGCTTGAACGTGGGAATGATGATCGCCGCCAACAACCTGTCCGGCGAGGAGCTCCGGCACGCCGTGGCCACCATCCAGGCGTCGCCGACGATGCGCGACCGCGTGCGCGTGCTCGCCGGGATCGACTTCCGGAACGTCGGCCCCGGCTGGGCGGAGAAGGCCGTCGCGCAGCTCGAGGCGGACGTCGCCGCCGGCGCCGTCGGCGTCGGCGAGATCTCCAAGAGCCTCGGGCTCTCCATCAAGAAGGCCGACGGCACCCGCCTCCGCATCGACGACCCGGCACTCGACCCCGTCTGGGAGGCGTGCGCACGGCTCGGGATCCCGGTGTTCATCCACACCGCCGACCCGCAGGAGTTCTGGGAGCCCATCGACTACGAGAACGAGCGCTGGCTGGAGCTCGCGCTCTTCCCGCGGCGGCGCTACCCACCCGAGGAGTTCCCGAGCTTCGAGGAGCTGATGACGGAGCGCGACAACCTGCTCCGCCGCCACCCGAAGACCACCTTCGTCATCGCCCACATGGGGTGGCACGCCAACGACCTGGGCCGGCTCGGGAAGCTGCTGGACGAGCTGCCCAACGTCTACACCGAGGTCGGCGCGGTGCTCTACGACATCGGCCGGCAGCCGCACGCCGCGCACGACTTCTTCGTCAAGTACCAGGACCGCATCCTCTTCGGCAAGGACTCCTTCCAGCCGGAGGAGTACCCGTACTACTGGCGCGTCTTCGAGACGCGCGACGAGTACTTCGACTACTACCGCCCCTACCACGCGTTCTGGAAGCTCTACGGCATCGGCCTGCCGGACGAGGTGCTCGCCAAGGTGTACTACCGGAACGCGCTGCGCATCACGCCGAAGCTGCCGACGACGGGCTGGTCGCGCTGACGGGCCGTGCAGGATCGGTCACCGTGGCTGCGGGCCGGCCCGCGAGCCACCCCGTCAACGCGAGCGTGACGACGATCTGCGCGGCGACGAGGGCCACCACCAGCAGCGGTCGGCCGGCGAGGAAGCGCTCCGGTCCCGGAACCGCGGCCGAGAGCAGGGAGAGGTTCGCCAGGTTGCCCAGCACCACCAGGGCCAGCAGGCCGCGCCCGCCGCGGTAGATCCGCCAGCAGACGATCCCGTACGCCAGCTCGACCGCGAAGGCGGCCAGTGGCGCCGCGTCGTACAGCCCCAGACCCACCCGCGGTGCGGGGAGTCCCGGCCAGAGCACGATGTCGCGCGCGTGGGTGATCAGGTCGAGCACGAGGTGCGAGGCGATCCCGAGCCCCACCGCTCGGCCGAGCAGCGGCCGGCGCAACCAGAGCTCGAGCACCGCCCCTGCCATGAGGGCGGCGCCGAGCGCGGTGGCCACCGAGTGCGAGTAGGGCATGTGTGCGAGGTGGAGGTCGGCGACGCTCCGGACCACCGGTCCGGTGGTGGTGCGCTCGATGCCGAGCAGGTTGAGAATCACCCAGGCCAGCTCCATCGCCTGCACGGCGAGCAGCAGCGGGATGATCGACACGGCGGGGTACCGCCGCTTGAGGAGCAATGCAGTCGCGGCGTGGTCGACGGCGAACATGGGTCCGGCTCCGGGTACGAGACACGGGGGAGGTTAGCAATCGCTAACCTGCGGGGCACAACGAGAGACGCGCTCAGCCGAGCAGCTGGCGGAAGAGGGTGACGAGCCGTCCCTGCCACCGCCGGGCCGGCCCGGCGACGACGCCGACCTGGATCATCCGCCCGAGCTCGGCGAGCGTCCCCTCGATGCTCGCCGCCGCCACGTCGCGATCGACGGTACCGTGCGGGCTGCCGACCCTGGGGGCCTCACCGGCCAGCGTTCGCGCGAGTCCGATCATCGTCTTCCGGCGCAGCGTGGCGCTGGCACGAGGCCAGAGGACGCGCGCGCTGTCGGAAAGGAAAGCCAGCACTTCGGGCTCCTCGTCCAGGAGCTCGAGCCAGGCGGCGACGTACGCCTCGAGCTTCCCCTCGAACCCGTCCGCCCCGGCGAGCGCGGCCGAGCAGCGCTCCCAGACCCAGCGATGGCACCGCTCGAACAGGTAGAGCGCCAGCTCGTCCTTGCCCGCGAAGTGCTTGTACAGGGCGGGATTGGTGTACCCGCTCTCGTCGGCGATGTCCCGGATGCTCGTCGCCGCCAGCCCGCGCTCGCCGAACAGCCTGAGCGCGGCGCGCAGGATCTCACGCTTGGCGGGGGAATCGCCCTCGGCGACGTAGAAGGGGAGCGGCGCGGCCATGCGACGGAAGTTAGCGATCGCTAACCCGCCTGTCGAGTGTGACGCGAGCCGCCGCTCGTCCCGAGCTCGGGGAGGTACGTCTTCCTGACCGGGGCGCGCGGCGCCGCGATGGCGGGGCCCGATCCCGCGCGTCCCGGCGATTCTGCACCATCGCGGCGTCGCACCGGCCACTGGTCCCCGCCTTGCGCTGCCCGGGAGCGATGCCGCCCCCCACCACCACGCACCGGCACGCCGTCGCCCGGGCATCGGGCGCGCTCGTCGCCCTCCTCCGCCTCGCCGTGCGCCTCGCGCACGGCCTGCGCGCCGCGCTCGGGCTCGTCCTCATCCTCGCCACCGGTGCCATGCTGGCCGGGACGTGGGCCTTCGCCGAGCTGGCCGAGCAGGTGCGCGAGGGGACGACGCAGCCGTTCGACGACGCCGTGCTGCGCGCGCTGGACCGGCTGCACGCGCCCTGGCTCGAGACGGTCATGCTGGAGATCACCTCGCTCGGCAACGGCAGCGTGGTCGTGGCGATGGCGCTCGTCGCCGGCACCTTCCTCTGGCTCACCCGACACCGCTACTCGGCCGCGCTCCTCGGCGCGGCGACGGTGGGCGCGACGCTGCTCAGCCTCCTCCTCAAGTCCATCTTCCACCGCCCGCGACCGCCCGAGGTGACGTGGGGGACGCACGTGGTGACGTCGTCCTTCCCGAGCGGGCACGCGACGAGCGCGATCGTCGTCTACGCCACCATCGCCTACCTGGTGGCGCGGCTGCAGCGACGGCGGTGGGCGCGCGTGGCGACGCTCGCCCTGGCCGCGGTGGCCATCCTCCTCGTCGCCGCCAGCCGGCTCTTCCTCGGCGTGCACTACCCCACCGACGTCGCCGCCGGGTTGGCCGTGGGCCTGGCGTGGGCGGCCTTCTGCATGGCGATGCTGGAGGCCGTGCAGCGCTTCATCCGCCGCGAGGCGCCGCGCGAGGCGGCCAACGAGGCGCCGCCGCCGGGCGACGACCCGGTGGGTGACGGGCGCGAGGACGACGCGAGCACGCCGCGGCCGCTGTCGCGGGCGGGCAGGCGATGAGGGCGAAGCGCGTGCGCGGCGCCCGCGAGACGCCGCACGGTCCCAAGGCGCCGTTCGAGATCCACGAGGCGGTGCGGCGACTGCGCGAGGCGGTGCGCGACCTGGCCGACGCGGCGATGTTCGAGCTCCGCGACCGCGGCTGGGGCTCGCTCTACCACCAGCTCGTGGCCTGCATCCTGTCTATCCGGACCAGAGATGAGGTGATGCTGCCGACGGCGCTCGCCCTCTTCGACGCCGCGCCGGGGCCGGCCGAGCTGGCGGCGCTCGACGAGCGCGAGATCGACCGGCTCATCGGCGCCGTCACCTTCCACGAGCGAAAGGCGGCACAGATCCGCGCCATCGCGCGCCGCACGGTGGACGACCACGACGGCACGCTGCCGTGCGACGCGGAGCTGCTGCTGTCGTTCGCCGGCGTCGGGCCGAAGTGCGCCAACCTCGCCCTCGGCGTGGCCTGCGGCGCGGCGCGGATCGGCGTGGACGTGCACGTCTGGCGCGTCACCAACCGGTGGGGCATCATCGCCGCCCGCACCCCGGAGCAGGCGATCCCGCAGCTCGAGGCGGTGCTGCCGCGCGAATACTGGATCGAGATCAACCGCCTGCTCGTCCCCTTCGGCAAGCACGTCTGCACGGGGACCCGTCCGAAGTGCTCGACCTGTCCCCTGCTCGAGATGTGCGAGCAGGTGGGGGTGAGCGACCAGCGCTGAGCGATCAGCGATCAGCGTAACGGCCACGGGCTGGCCAGTCGTGGCCCGTCCGAGGGTGCTGCGCTGATCGCTGAGCGCTGATCGCTCGCCGTCCGCTACGCCGCCCGCTGGCTTCCCCGGAACCGCAGCGCCAGGCTACCCAGCGCCTGGACGACGCGGTCGTTCCCCTCGCGGAGGAGCGCGGCGAGGATGTGCTTGCAGATCCGGTCGCGCCACACGTGGTCGCCGCAGTCGCAGCGCGGGTGGGCGGTGGTGTAGAGGTCCACCCAGTGGTCCTGGTCCCCGCCGCGCACGCGGTAGCGCCCCTCCCCCACGCGCTCCCCCTGCAGGAGGAGGCTGCGCTCCAGGCGCTCCAGGTCGATCCCGCCCGCCGCGTCGAAGTCGATCGCCGGCCGCCGCGGGCCGAACGTCGTCACGTCACTCATCCGTCCTCTCCAGTCCAGGTCTCGCCCTTCCGATCCAGTCCGCGGTCCCACGCCGGGCGGGGCGCGACCGCGCTCCCATCCTACCCCGATCTTCGGGATTTGTTCGTAATATAACCGGAGCGAGGCCCAGGGTGGGACGGAGTGGGGAAGGAGTCCCACGCGGCGCGGGCGGGCCCTGGACGGCGATTTCCTGGTGTCGAGCGGGTGGGGATGGGCGCGGGGCGCGAATGGCTGCCGGCGGCGGGGATTCGATGGTGACGGAGTGGGGGGCGGGCACGATCGTGTCATTCGGGGGGGCCCCCCGCGCCAGGATCCCTGCCTGGTCGCCGGTCCGCATCCGCTGGCCGCTCGCCGCCACCACGTAACCGTGCACGGAGCTCCGCAGCTGCATCGAGAGTGATGAAGTCGTGTGCCCAGCTCGCGCCCACCGTCGCGTAGATCTGCCCGTTCACCTACTCGTGGCGCTCCGGCGCTCCGCCTTCAGGTACTGCTCGGGCGTCGCCACGGTACGGGCAAATGTGGACGTCGGGCAGCACTCCGGTCGTGGACGACGGGATCGATCCCGCCGCGCCCCCGGTTCAGAGCACGACGGGGCGCCCCACCAGCTCCAGCAGGACCAGGTCGCACGGGATGCCGGCGTCCACCAGCCGCTCGGCGAAGCGCTGGCGCGCCTCCTCGTCCTCCAGCCCGTAGACGAGCCGATTCCCGGCCAGATCATAGTAGAAGCTCGTGACCCCCCGATCCCAGCCCACCACCTGG